>JBFMEL010000038.1:0-17463 GCA_040753455.1 Thermoplasmatota archaeon
ATCATAATTGTAACCAAGTTTCTGAGTTGATGCCATGAAAAACCTTACGAAGCAGGCTGACTATACCATGCGCTGCATGGTGCCAGGTCAGGGGCAGCCGGGAGTTGGCATAGCCCATAACGAGGCTGGTGAATTGATTGGCTGCCCGACGACCAGGCATCTTGTCCCCATAGGAGGACGAATAGGTGCGTGTCAAGGACCCGACCTAGCACCATGGCCACCATTGGAGGTGACGAGATGTATATAGGGATAGACCTACATAAGGGCAACGCTGTTGTGACTGCCTTGGATGTGGATGGGCGAGAGGTCCTTACTACCAAGATAAAGAACACCAAGAGTGGATGGGAAGAGTTTCATGAACTCTTTCCGGACGGTGGGCAGGTGGTCTTGGAGTCTACGTTGAACCACATGGGAGTCGTGGATCTCTTGGAGGGATGGGGTTATACAGTGTCCGTAGCCCACAGCAAGGACGTTCATGCGATTGCCATGTCAAAGAGCAAGACAGACAAGATAGACAGCAGGATACTGGCGAAGCTGCTCCAATCTGATTTTCTATCCTATTACCAAACTATTGGGACTTTTGGGTTTGTGTGTTTGCCTGTAGCCTTACCCGTGGGAGCGCTATCTTCCGCCTCAGCTGCGCGGAGGCTGCAAACCCTTTTCTCCCTCCCTTCTATTCCCATCACGCATGAGGATACTGCATGTGCACAACGTGGCATACGTGGCTGAGACCCTTGTGAAGGCGCTGTGCTCCCTGGGGGTGGATGCCATCTTCGTGGAGGCGCCCACCAAGGAGGCTGTGGCTTGGGCTGACATAGTGCACGCGCATTATGCGCTGAACAGGAAGACCCTCAGGGCGCTGGCATATGCTCGACGGATGGCCAAGCCCTTCGTGCTCCATCATCATGGCTCGGACGTGCGCGTCGTGACTGCCCATGAGATGCGTCCCCTTCCCATGCACTATGCAGCAGTCAGCAGGTATGTGCGCAGGCGCTCTGCCCACCTGTTCCTTGCCACCCCGGACCTCACGCGATTCTCAGAGGGGGAGTACATCCCAAACCCTGTGGACATTGAGCTCTTTCACCCTATGAACGTGCCGAAGACAGACAGGGTGCTGATATGCGGCAGGCAGGTGAAAGACTCGCGCCTTCCGCTGTTCATTGATGCAAAGAAGGAGTATGACTGCATCAACACAGGCTATCCCCTTAGCCTTCCCAAGAACGTCAGGCTGTGCCCAGTGGTGCCTCGCCCAGAGTTCCCCATCTTCCTTAATAGATACAAAATGATGATCGGTGCGATAGGGGATCTGATCACGATGGCAAGGCTGGAGGCGATGTCCTGCGGCTTGAGGACGTTCTCAGACTTCGACCCCAGCTACTGCGATTTCTACGGTGGCACGAACCCAGACACGGTGGAGGAACCCAGGGGGTTCGCGGAGCGCTATCACGACCCTGTGAAGAGCGCCAGGAGGCTCATCCAGGTCTACGAAACGCTCCTCTGAGCCCTGAGGAGAGCAGCCTGACATCCGCTCTATCCACGCCCTTGAGGGCGAGGGCGCAGGCTGCATATGCGATCGCGCCGATCACCCCGAGCAGCCATGGGGCGAGTGCCCCGGCTGTGAAGGTGTAGATGGAGAAGCACACGGACACAGCCATGCAGCCCGCAGCCGCGTGCTGCCACAGCCACTGCCGCATCGTTTTGAGCACAGGGACTGCAGCCCAGAGCCCCAGGATCAGGAGCATGGACTCAGCCAGCGCCAGTGAGACCGCCCCTATGAGCGCTCCAACCCCGTCCATCATGCAGATCAGGAGGTATAGCACGCCGCCCAGCACGAGCGTGGATACCGCGAGGTTCAGTGCAGCCCTGCCCTGGAGGTCACAGCTCCACAGGACGCTGCGAAGGACCGCATTCAGCGCTATGACGGGCAGCGTCGCACCCAGGACAGCCAACGGTAGGGGATCATAGCCCCTGCCGAACAGCAGGAGGGTGATATCGCTGGAGAGGGTGGCGATCACGAACCCAGCTGGGACAGCGAAGAAGAGGAGCAGGCGCATGGTTGTGAGGGCTCCGCGCCTCATGACCTCCTGCCCATCGCGGTAGAGCCGAGAGAGCACAGGGTATATGGCAGCCTCCAGGGAGAGGGGTATGAGGACGACGAACCCTATCGTGCGCTGCGCTGCCCCGAACCAGCCCACCTGCTCAGGCGTGGAGAGGAGATAGAGCGCCAGCGGCACCAGCCCTGCATACACCGCATATGTGAGCTCGTAGACCGCGAACGGCACGGCAGCCCCTGCCCAGCGCATCGCCCATCCCTTCACAGGGCGCCTGGATGCTGGAAGGATAGAGGAGAGCAAGACTGCTGCTGTCAGCCTGATGAGCGCGGCGCACAGCAGCGCGAGCATCATCGCCACCAAGCCTCCATCAGTCAGAATTACGGCAGCGCCGAGAGAGATTTGCACGCCACGCCAGGTGAGCTGCACCGCGCCTTCGAGCTCCATTCGCTCATGCCCGCGAAAGAGCGCGTAGTACGTCCCCCCGATCTTATCCACCAGGCTGGCCGCGCCCCCTAACAGCACGACCAGGAGTGCATCCCGCACCAGGACGAGCGCTGCGAGCGTTAGGGCGATGGCGATAATCCCTGCGAGCAGGAGCCTGAGGAGCAGTATCTCCCTGAGACGGTGCTCGGGCCTGGCGCGCGCCACCTCCCTGATCGCCAGCGCATCCAAGCCAAAGTCTGCGAATACCACGAAGACTGATGCGAAGGAGAGGGCAAAGGTATAGGTGCCAAACCCTGCGCTGCCCAGGTATCTGGCTATCCAGAGCACGAACAGGGCGCCGATGAGCTTGCTCGCGATCCCTACCCCTAAGACGATCCCTGTGTTCCTGAGGACCCTGCCCTCGGTGCTCATCGCTCCTGTATGGCGTTTGGGGTATATAGTCTCCCTTCTACAGCGATACAGACCTCGCGCCGTTCGTCTCTGCGCCGCATGACCAGCAGCGCTTGAAGCTCCCGTACATCAACGCGCGGCAGTGCCTGCACTCGATCCAGCCGCTGAACCTGAGGGATGGATGCGTGGATGATTGTTCGGATGCATCTTTGCGCGCCATAGGCGAAGGATGGGGGAATGGGGATATCATGGTTGAGGGACGATTATCAATCGTGATAGGGTGCGCGCAGCCGGTGTTGCATCCTGGGAAAGAGCTTCCTGTACCTTTGTTCATGGATCGGGCTGTGTCCTCAGCCCACATTTTATGGGGGCGGGTGGGAACAGGGCTTCGAGCGCGACTATCACACGCTCTCTGCTGTGCTCCATACCTTCCCCTGATTCCTTCGCTATGGCACTATGCGCCGCAGCCTCTGCAGCGCCTCTATGCGCTCCCTGCTGCCGACCCGCGCTTCGTTCACGGCCCTGTGCAGAAGATCAATAGTCTCGTCCATCACCCTCCTGTTCACAGGGTATGGCACGCCGTCCTTCCCTCCGACCGCGAAGGAGAACCTCACAGGATCACGCCAGGATGGCTCTGTACCGTACGCAATGTCAGCAGCCAGGGCGAGCGCCCTCACGGTGGCAGGGCCTATCCCCCTCAGGCCGGCAAGCTCCTCGTAGTTCCTGGGTCTGAACTCGTGCGCGAGGCGCAGTGCCTCCCAGTTGGCACCCCTGGGCATCCGCAGCGTCCTAATCCCCCCCGTGTAGAGGTCGAGGGTCTGCTGTGCCGTGCCATGAGAAAGGAGGCTGGCAATCCTGTCAGGTCCTTCGGCAACGAGATCGACGGAAGCCCTGCGCGCCCCCTCGCTCGCCACAGCGGTCATGTCAAGGACATGCGCTTCGCGCTCTCCCAGGATGGCAGCATGGGGCTCTTCCACAAAACTCCTCAGTTCCTCGGAGATCCAGTGGTACCGCCTGGCATAGCCCGTGGCATCGCACATCCCCTGCTGCACCACAGCCCAGAGCCCGCCCTCTGCCACGAAGATCACATGGTGATATAGTTCGTATCCGTCCTGCAGGAGGGCAGAGTCCACCTTCGCGGTCATCCTGCTCGCCTTCACAAGAGGGATTGGATCGAGACCCAGTCTCGGAGCAAGGGCATCGAGCTCCATGGGCGTATGACGCGAGACCCCACCTTTCCCTCCCGCGACGCACACGCCATGCCTCTCCGGGTCCAATGCCTCCTTCAGCGCGCCGCAGGTGACCGTGGTGGTGCCCGAGGAATGCCAGTCAAACCCCAGGAGGCAGGAGAGCGCCTGGAACCAGAAGGGATCAGAGACCCGATGCAGCAGCTCGTCCGCACCCTGCTCTTCGACGATCAATGTGCACACCGCGTCCGCCAGGCGCACCATGCGCTCGAACAGCCATCTCGGTGCCCTTCCCGGATGCAATGGCAGGTCCGCGCGCCCGCTTCGAGGCATGTGCCTCCATCCCTCTGTGGGTATGAAAGGCTTGCGCAGGGGGTGGGTGAAACTGCCCATGGTCCGAGGTGCTGGTACCACTGAGGGCGGATGCAAGACATGGCATATACTGGCGAGCCAGCAGCGATCTTGGCGTCGTGAGGCTGCTCTCTCACGCAGAATGCAGCAGGTTTATACGCACAGGACATATCCCTATCGGATGAACGGCGAGGACCTCAAGGAGGAACTGAAGGAGCTCTCGAAGAGGATCCAAAGGCTGGAGAAGGTACTGCTGGACAGCACCTTGCCCTACAGCGGACTGCTGGAGCAGATGGAGCGCTTTCAGGAGCTTTCCCGCAGCTATTTTCGGCTCATCTGGATGTACCAGAAGCACGGCAGGCTCTCCCCGGAGATGGCAGTCCCTGGTCTCAAGGATCCCATTACCAAGGACCTCTTGGGGTTGGTGATGGAGAAAGGTCCGGTCAACATCTCCGAAGCCACCGAACTGCTGAGGGAGATGCGCGGGCGGGCATCCAGGCGCATCGTCAGGGAGCGGCTGCAGGATCTGGAGGAGCGGGGCGCAATCGTTTCTGAGAGGAGGGGAAAGCAGAGGCGCTACAAGGTTTCGGAAGAAGTGGTCAATAGATGGCTAGAAATGCTCGGATTGATTAAGAGGAAGGAGCGCACATAAGGGATCCGAGGTGATAAAATGAGCACCGAAGATAGAAGATACAAGCACACGGACGCAGAGGAAGTGAGAGAGATACTGGACGTGGTGGCGGAGAAGGTGCCCCAGCTCCTGAACGAGATCACGGACGCGCTGTTCAGCGCCGAGAAGGCAGAGCAGTTCGGGGAGTCGGTGGCGAAGTTCTACAAATCCATGATAGGCAGCGGCATGAGCCAGGAGCAGGCCTTCCAGCTCACGGAGAAGTTCATGGAGAGCGCAAACCCCGGGGGGCTCATCGCCAAAGCCATACGCCACGACAGTGAAGATGATGCCGTAGAACTGGAGATTAAGAAGAAGATCAAGGAGAAGCTGGCAGGGAAGTTCGAAGATGAGTGACGTCCCGCTGGGTGCAGCGAGCGCCGTGCCAAGACTCATCACCTCCGTCCTCTTCACCGCCTTGAGGTGCAAGCGGAGGATGAAGAAGAGCGCCAGGGGGTTCATGAGGGGCCTGGAAAGGGGAGGGATGAACAGGAAGGACGCGAGGAGGCTGCTGGAGAGATACGAGGAGGGCCTGAGCATCCGGAGGCTCCTGCGCAGAGCACTGTAGATCCCACCATCCAGGTCATAGGTCATCGAGAGGACGGGAGATGGGGGCACTGTGTCTTCTTTCGCTGCGTTTTTGATGTTTCTGTCATAGAGCTGGGAACACGGCGAGAATATGATGGGAGGTTGTTTCCTCGCCGTGGGTTCGACCACTTGGGTAGCTGTCCTATTGGTTAGCTGTGAGGTGGTCTATACCATTGCTTCTTTTTGCTGGGAGCACGGCGAGAATATGATGAGAGGTTGTTTCCTCGCCGTGGGTTCGACCACTTGGGTAGCTGTCCTATTGGTTAGCGGTGTGGTGGTCTTAACCATAGTTTCTTTCTTGCATACATCACGGCGAGGATATGATGTGTGGTTGTTTCCTCGCCGTGGGCACGGACCACTTGGTTAACTGCACGATTGGTTAGTTGTGCGGTAGTCCTACCAGCGCTTCTTTTTTGCTGAGAACACGGCGAGAATATGATGGGAGGTTGTTTCCTCGCCGTGGGTTCGACCACTTGGGTAGCTGTCCTATTGGTTAGCTGTGAGGTGGTCTATACCATTGCTTCTTTTTGCTGGGAGCACGGCGAGAATATGATGAGAGGTTGTTTCCTCGCCGTGGGTTCGACCACTTGGGTAGCTGTCCTATTGGTTAGCGGTGTGGTGGTCTTAACCATAGTTTCTTTCTTGCATACATCACGGCGAGGATATGATGTGTGGTTGTTTCCTCGCCGTGGGCACGGACCACTTGGTTATCTGTGCGGCAGTCCTACCAGCGCTTCTTTTTTGCTGAGAACACGGCGAGAGTATGATGTATGTTTGTTTCCTCGCCGTGGGTTGGGACGTGAGGTGCTTCTATTTGCTTTCATGCTCCTCACGTCCTATCATCTCTGGGAGGATGATGGGAGCACGGCGAGAATATGATGTGAGATTGTTTCCTCGCCGTGGGCACGGACGTGAGGTGCTTCTATTTGCTTTTATGCTCCTCACGTCCTACCACATTTCTTTTGCTGCGATGTTGATGCGTCTGTCCTAGAGATGGGAACACGGCGAGAATATGATGAGAGGTTGTTTCCTCGCCGTGGGCACGGACGTGAGGTGCTTCTATTTGCTTTTATGCTCCTCACGTCCTACCACATTTCTTTTGCTGTGTTTTTTCTGCGGGACAGAAATGTGGGCCCGTCCGGATTCGAACCGGAGTCACTGCGTCCCGAACGCAATAGTATGGACCAAGCTAACCCACGGGCCCTCGGCTGTGCCCGCATGGATGCAGGGGTTCATATATGTGCCGATGCACGATGCGTCATCATTTTATATGGCAACGGTGATGGCAGCTCGATGGTAAAGCGCCTGAAGGAGAAGATCGCGAGTGAGATCACGCTCTCCGATTCCACTGGGGCAACGATGCGCAAGTGGCGCGAGACGTTTCAGGTGTCTCAGCAGGAGCTCGCGAAGCACCTGGGTGTGACCCCCTCGGTGATAAGCGACTACGAATCGGGCAGGCGTCACTCACCAGGGGTATCCACCGTCCGCAAGTTCGTGGAGGCGCTCATCGAGCTCGACGCTGCCGCTGGAGGGGCGATAGCGAAGCAGTACGATGATGATGTGAGCAACGAGGCAGTCCTGGGGATGAAGGACTTTCTCACAGGGGTGCCTGCATCCGTGCTCATGAAGACGATCGACGCGAAGTGCGTCACACCTGAGGTTAGCCTCCTGCGCACGATCTACGGCTACACGCTCGTCGACAGCCTGAGGGCGATCACCTCGCTGACAGCCGCAGACTATCAGAAGGTGTTCGGATGGAGCAGTGAGCGCGCCCTGATGTTCGCGGGCGTTAGATATGGTCGGAGCCCGATGGTGGCTATCCGCGCCCATCCATTAAAGCCCGCGATGGTGGTTTATGTTCAGCCGGAACAGGTGGACGAGCTGGCTATCCGCCTTGCCACCTTAGAGAAGATCCCGCTCCTCACCACCGAACTCACCATATCAGAGATCATCGAGCGGATGGAAGGTTTTCAGTAGAGGAGCGTGGGATGCGCTCCGCTTCTTACTTTCGCCTTTTGGAGAGCGAGAGCCCAACGCGCGCCCGCGTGAGGTACTTTCAGCCACCTCCGGGGTCACTGGTTAAATATGGGGCCGTGCTATCCGTTCATGCTGCTGTGCTTCCGTTGCCGGCAGCCAAAGAAGCAAACGGAGGTGAAAAACGATGCAGAAATCAACCCTAGTCGGGTACCTGCGCAGAAGCAACGCAGGCGGGGCGCTCAAGATGAGCATCTCCGCTGAGGCGATGCAGAGCGCGCAGCGCTACTCGACCAAGGACGGCAAGGAATACGTCAACCTCGTCGTGAACCTGGACAAGGTTCAAGAGATCATCGACGGAGACCGCGCCGTCACGAGCATCTGCCAGCTCGTTGATGCGGCAGAGTGAGGGCACCCCCCTCACCTATTTTTCTATCATTTTTCTATCTATCACTTCAGTGCAGTTGGTCACTGGTCTGATGCCCGGATATCGGAGAGATCAGATGCAAACTGACATACATTGGGCGAGACAGCAGCCCTCAGAAGACCGCCCTCTCGACATTTAGATACCCTTATTAGCGATGTGCACGATGTGGGGACGATGATCGAGATCAAGAGACTGTTGGGCGGCACGCTCCCAGAAGGCTCAGAAGTGGCGATACGGGGCTGGATCTACCGCACCCGGAGCAGCGGCGGCATAGTCTTCATTGTGGTAAGGGACAGCACTGGAGTGATCCAAACCGCCGTGAAGAAAGGCGTGGTTCCAGACGCAGAATTCAAGTCTGCTGAGCAGGCGCTCGTTGAGTCCTCGGTCTTTGTCTATGGCACACTCAGGAAGGACAAACGTGCCCCTGGGGGCTGGGAGATCGCAGCATCGAGCTTCAAGGTTATCGGACCATCTGAGCCGTTCCCCATCACGAAGGACCAGAGCGAGGAGTGGTTGAGGGAGAACAGGCATCTCTGGCTCCGTTCAAGAAAGATGAATGCGGTACTGAGGATCAGAAGCACGGTCACCGGTGCTATACACCAGTTCTTCAGGGATAGGGGATATCATGAGTTCACCCCGCCGATCCTCCAGCCGACGCAATGCGAAGGGGGCGCCACCCTCTTCGAGGTGAAGTATTATGACGCCACGACCTACCTCTCGCAGAGCTGGCAGCTCTACGCGGAGGCAGCGATCTTCGCGCTCGAAAAGGTGTATGACATCGCACCTACGTTTCGCGCTGAGAAGTCCAAGACATCGAGACATCTGTGCGAGTTCTGGATGGCTGAAATGGAGGCTGCATGGATGGGGCTCGAGGAGTGCACCGAGGTCGCCAAGGAGGAGGTCAGGTTTATCATCGCGCAGGTGCTGATGAAGAACAGGGAAGACCTGGAGATATTGGGCAGAGACATATCGAAGCTGGAGGTCTGCCTGAGGAAACCCTTCCCCACGATCACATACACCGATGCCCTGGGGATTCTCAGAGAGAAGAGCGGGATCGACGTGTCCTGGGGCAAGGACCTCCGCACGATCGAGGAAGAGGAACTGATGAAGCACTTCGATACTCCAGTGGTGGTGACACACTATCCCAAGGAGATCATGGCGTTCTACAAGCCTGTGGATGCCAGCATGAGTGCGCCGGGTCCTGTTGCCAGGTGCTTCGACATGCTGGTGCCCGAGGGCTATGGGGAGCTCATAGGAGGCTCTGAGCGTGAGACAAGGATCGAAGAGCTGAAGAAATACCTGGAAAGGGAGGGCGAAGACCCAACGAAATATGAGTGGTACTTCGACACGCGCAGGTACGGCTCGGTCCCCCATTCTGGTTATGGACTAGGCGTAGAGCGCCTCATCGCGTGGATTTGTGGGCTGGACAACATAAAGGACGCCATACCCTTTCCGAGGACCATGACGAGGATGAGCCCGTGAGCATGTTAGGGTCGGGCATAGGCGGCTCCAAACACTCGTTCGCACACATGCAGCAGATGGAGGGGTTTCAAGGTGCCCATCAAATCGCTGGTCGTGCACGAGCCAGAAACTTCTGTACCCGAAGAAACTTTAATTCACACGAAGCGGATAGGGAAGGTATATGGGGTGAAGGTGGAGGAGGAGATCGTCGAGGGGAATCCGAACCCAGAGTTCGTGAGAGAGGTCCGAGCTATGCCAAACCAACTCGTTCTGCTGGACTGGGACTGCCCTACCCTCAGGAAGGACATCTTGAGAAAGATTATCCATGACGCCGAGCCCTCGGTCCTCCTGATGAAGTGAGGGATGAATATATACTAAATTATTTATACGTCATCCCCTATACCGTATTTTGTCGGACATACGTCAGACAAAGGGATGTGTTCAAATGTCCTCTACCGATGTCGCACACGAGGTAAACGACGGGCAGTCAGGTGCAGGAGCACACACACGAGCTCAAGCGCCAGAAGAGGGTATGATGACGCCACCGCACTCCTTCTGGGACGGCGTCTGGTACACCTTCATCCTCTCGCTGCTGCTGTGGTGGCTGGCACCGTTTGGACAGATGATCGCAGGGTATGTGGGTGGAAGACGTACAGGCAGCCCGATCAAGGGGCTGGTTGCAGCGATGATCCCGATGGGGTTCCTCGCGCTTCTCGCACTGGTGTTCGAAGATGGGGCTTTTGGGCTGGCTGCCTGGTGGAGCGATGTGTTCAGGGGCTGGCTCGCATCCCTCTCAACAGCCGCGCCCATGTTCCTCACCTACATAGAATTCTCTACCGAGTACATGCGCACGATGGGCGAGATGATGGGTCTCGGCTCCACCATACCCATCACCCTCCTCCTCACGATCGTGTTTGGATACGTGGGGGGTGCGATGGCAATGCAGGCAAGGCGGGAGATCGAAGGATGGGGAGATGGGACGATGCACAAGCGGCATGCGTACCAGCGATATGCCTGTCAAGAACCAGCTACACCCCCGCTCGCCTCGAGGATCGATGGCGCTCTGCCTGGATCTCCCAAAGCTGCACGACATGACGAGGAGCCGACGGAGTGGGCGCACAACATTGGTTCCGGAGCGCATTACCGCAGGAAAAGGCTTACCTGGTGAGCTTCGAAACCTTAAAATCACATAGTGGGATAGGGATGCAGCGCGGCTGTGATCTAGGGGTTAGGATTGAAGCTTCCCAAGCTTCCTGCGGGGGTTCGAATCCCCCCAGCCGCATCCAATACACTTAGTGTTTGATTGGGATGCGGCTTTGCGGCGGCAGGACGGATACTGCCTCTACATGCCACCGCCCAGTCGCATCCAATGCGCTTAGTGTTTGATTGGGATGCGGCTTCACGCTGACAGGATGAGTATTGCTTCTACATGTCAGCGCCCAGTCGCATCCAATGCGCTTAGTGTTTGATTGGGATGCGGCTTTGCGCTGGCAGGACGAATATTGCTTCTACATGCCGCCGCCCAGTCGCATCCAATACGCTTAGTGTTTGATTGGGATGCGGCTTTGCGGCGGCAGGACGGATACTGCCTCTACATGCCGCCGCCCAGTCGCATCCTGTATGTTTAGTGATTGATTGGGATGCGGCTTTGCGGCGGCAGGACGAATATTGCTTCTACATGCCGCCGCCCAGTCGCACACTACTCTTCTCGGCTGATCTCCTCCTTTCTCAGGAGGATTTCCCATTCCTGATCCACGGCGCGCTGGATCTCCTCGATTTCAGCCTCGGTGAGATGCCGGAACCTCCCCTGCAGCTTTAGGTACTCCCCCACAGGCAGCTTCTTCCTCGGCTTTCGATTGATGATGTATCTGCCATAGATCACCTCATACAAGGGGAAGACACAGCTGTCCACAGCCAGCCTGGAGATATGGATCGTCAGTTCAGGGGAAAGGCGCCAGCCCGTGGGGCAGGGCGCATAGATATGGTAGAACTTCGGTCCCTGGATCTCGATCCCCTTGCGCAGTTTTTTGATCATGTCCTCTGGGTATGCCACCGACATCGTGGCTGTGTATGGGATATTGTGTGCCGCCATGATCTCGACCATGTTCTTCTTGGGCTGGCGCTTCCATTCCCATCCCGGGGTGGTGGTGGTCCAAGCCCCGAAGGGCGTGGCAGAGCTGCGCTGGATCCCTGTGTTCATGTACGCCTCGTTATCATACATGATGTAGAAGGCGTTGGTGCCGCGCTCCACCATCCCCGAGAGCGCTTGGATCCCGATGTCTGCTGTCCCACCATCGCCTGCGAAGCCGACGACATTTACATCTTTCACTCCTTTGGCATCGTACGCTGCCCTCAGCCCAGATATGGATGCGCCCGTGGTCTCGAAGGCTGTGTACATCATCGGGACCTCGAGGCATCTGTGCGGATACACACCTGGCATCACAGCCCAGCAGCAGGCAGGGATGCTGAGCACTGTGTTCTTTCCGAGGGCTTTGAGCACGTACCGCATAGCGAGCGTGGCGCCGCAGCCGAGGCATCCCACGTGACCGGAGAGCATCAGTTCCTCCTCCGGGATCGGCAGTTTGGGCATCATTCCCCCTCCTTTAGGTCCACCCACTCGATCTCCTGTTCGAGACCTTTGGCTCTAGGGCTCAGCAGATCGTTGAACAGCCTCTCCAGCACCTCGGGGGTGATATCCCTGCCCCCCAGACCTGCAACGTAGCACTTCACCGGGGGCTTGTCCGAGGCATGATATAGAGCGGCACAGACCTCGCTCGCCATCGGTCCTGCGTAGCCAAAGGTGTACGAGCGATCCACCACCCCTATCGCCCCCACCTTGGCAGCGAGGAGACGCACCTCCTCGTAGGGAAACGGACGAAACACGCGCAGCCTTGCCACGCCGACCCTCTTGCCCTGGGCACGCATGGCATCCACCACATCCTTCGCTGTGCTGGCGGCCGTGCCCGCTATCACCAAAGCAGCATCAGCGTCCTCGCACCTGTAGAACTCCATCAACCCACCATAGGAGCGCCCGAATGCCTTGTGGAACTCCCGATCCGCGGCGCGGATGCGCTCCCTTGCAAGGTCCATCGCCTCGGCGATCTTATACCTGAACTCCATGTAGAGGTCGGGCATGACCAGCGAGCCATATCCCCAGGGGCTGCCTGGTCTGATCTTGTCCTCCGGGTTGAACGGTGGAATAAAGCTGTCCACATCCTCCTGATCAGGTATCTCCACAGGCTCGGCCGTGTGCGAGAGGATGAACGCATCCTCTATCGCCATCGCTGGCAGCATGATCTCCTTTGCCTCCGCCACCTTGTATGCCTGGAGGATGGTGTCCAGCACCTCCTGGTTCCCTTCACAGTAGAACTGCATCCATCCTGTATCCCGCTGGGCGATGGTGTCGTGATGATCTGCCCAGACGCTCCATGGTGGTCCGTTGGCTCTGTTCACATTCGTCATCACCACGGGCGCTCGTGAGCCAGAAGCCCATATCAGCATCTCGTGCATGAGCAGGAGCCCGTGGGAGGATGTGGCTGTGTATGTCCTTGCACCTGCCATGGAGGCTGCGATGCATGCTGCCATTGCGCTGTGCTCGCTCTCCACCTTGATGTACTGCGTGTCGAACTCCCTGTTCGCCAGGAACTCCGCGATCTTCTCCACGATCGTTGTCTGCGGTGTGATGGGGTATGCCGCGACCACCTCAGCCCTCGCTAGCTTCGCGCCGTAGGCTGATGCGGAATTCCCTGTGATCACCTTCTTCATCCTCACTCCTCCAGCGCCATCTCTATGGCGTTCTTGGGGCACTCATGCGAGCATATCCCGCAGCCCTTGCAGTGCTCGTAATCGAAGCATGGGTAGCTGTCCTCTCCGATCTTCACAGATACGTCAGGGCAGAACTTCCAGCAGAGGTAGCACTTGATGCACTTCTCGGGATCCAGCACAGGTCTGAAGGTGCGCCAGAACCCTGTCTTAACGCGGGTGGAGCGCTCCCTTGCTATCGGCATCCTCGGCAGATCCTTATACGTGATCATCTGAGCACCACCTGCTCGTGCGCATCCCTCGCAGCCATGGCGTTCTCTTCCTTCTTAGCAGGGGCTGTGTTTTTAATCGCCGCCACTATGGCATCTATCGAGACCTTTCCTGAGACTCTGGCATAGGCGCCGAGGACCGCGCTGTTGACGATAGGGGCTGCGCGGCTGCCCAGCCTGTGCTCGAGCGCGATCTTTGTAGCATCAACCACCGCCACCCTGAAGCGCTCGTCGATCCCCAGTTCTTCAGGCTTCTGGTGCGTGTTGACCAGCACGATCCCCCCCTCCTTCATGCCTGCAAGCACGTCCACAGCCCTCAGGAGTGTGGAATCCATCACGATGATATGGTCAGGCTTGTAGATGCCCGATCTGATTCTTATGGGCTTGGTGTCGATCCTGGTGTAGGCGGTCACAGGCGCGCCCCTGCGCTCCACCCCGAAGAAGGGAAATGAGGAGACGTGCATCCCTTCAGAGAACGCAGCCTCGGCAAGGATGTTGGAGGCTACCACAGCCCCTTGACCGCCTCGTCCATGGAACCGTATCTCGATCATCGAGCGCACCGCATGGGAATGGCGCTGTGCCTATTTAGGTTTGCGTCTGAGGGCAAGTCAGAGGTTTGGCGATGGAGCAGCGATATAATCACGGTGCCGAACGCTGGACAGCTCCACGGCATTTCTGCGCTACTCCACGTGCTCGGGGATCTCGACCCCCTTGATCAGGCTCACTATCGTCGAGTTGTACGGTGTTGGAACGCTGTGCATCCTTCCGTATTCCACCAGCTTTCCGTTGAGAAAGTCGATCTCTGTGGAAGTGCCGCGCTCCACATCCACATGCATCGAGGTCTTGTGGTGTCCTGCCTTGTCCAGATAGTCCATGCAGAAGGCAAGGAATTCCTCATCGAACTTCATGCCGCTGGCGTTCGCCACTGCGATGCTCTCGCGCAGGATCTGCTCCACCAGCGCCCTGGTAAGCGGGTGGGACATCATCTGCTTCATCGTCTTCCTGGTGAGGGCACAGACCGGGCTCAGTGCAGCGTTGAGGATCGTCTTCTCCCACTCGTATCTCTTGATCTCAGGGGTGAAGGCGGTCTCCAGCCCCGCGGCTGTGATCATCTCAGCCAGCGTTTTGGCTTTCTCCGCCCCGGCAGGACTGATCGTCCCGATGTAGTTCGGCGCATGAAAGAACGACATCCTCACTGTGCCGTTGGCGACGAGGTTTCCGGCATAGTTCACCACGATGCGCAGCACCCTCTCTCTCCCAAATGTTTCCGCGATGAACTCCTCAGTGTCCATTCCGTTCTGGAGGCTGATGAGGGTGGTGTCGAGCCCCACTGCCTCCTCTATCATCGGTACGAGCTTACCGAGCAGGGAGGCTTTGACAGCGATGAACAGGATATCTACCTCTTTGCCCTTGAGTTCCTCAATGGAATAGCACAGACTGTCTGGTGAGAAGCGCGCTGTGAACTCCCTCACCCCTGTGATCCTCAGCCCCCTCCTCTTAATCTCGTCCAGATGCTCCTTAAGGATGTCCACGAGCACCACGTGGTGCCCCACCCTGGCAAGGTGAGCGCCCATGATGCTGCCGATCGGTCCCGCGCCAACGACTCCGAACCTGTATTCGTCCTGCATCTTCAACCCTCCTCGAGCTGTTCCAGGAACGCCTCGATCTTTGTCTCTGTCTGCTCATCCGATAGGCATCTGAGGTCGTTGAGGTCTCCGTCTATCACCAGTGATGGAACCCCGGTCTCCTCCTCGAGGCGCCGCGGCATGCCGTAGCGGCTGTTGCTGTTGTTCGGGCATGTCTTTGAGTCATGATAGATGATCCCATCCACCTTGAAGAAGCTCAGCATCTCCTTCAGATACCTCTCTTTGTATTCCTCAGAGCGCACGATGAAGAGCTCCGTGTATGCCCGCGCCATGCTGGTGAACGGCTCTGCAGGATCAAGGGAGGAGAAGATCCAGCTGTTGCAGTATGTGGACGCCACCACAGCCGCCCTTTGCCGAAGGAAGAGCTCAGAATGCCTCCTCAGCCTTCCCCAGATCGGCATCCCCTCCCAGTAGAGGCGAAAGCGCTCATCCTCCACTGCGCCCTCGCCATCCTCCATGCGCTTTTCCAGCTCTGCATGCAGCAGTGCGTAGTAATCCACAGCATCCACAGTGCCCCTGAGGACGACCGCGGGCGCCATCTGGATCGTGTCATCGAAGAAGGTGATGGGAGAGGGTATGCTGCTTGCGGTGTCCAGCACGTCCTTCCAGAGATCGGAGCAGCGGCGGGAAAGGGAGATCGTCCCCCTGAGCGAGGCAAGATCGAACTTGGTGTCCGATATCTTCTCCAGCGGTTCGATCAAACCCTCCATCTGCGCAGCGATAGAGCGTATGTGCGCCTCTGTCACCTCCCCCACACCTCTCGGCGTCTGTATTCCAATGAGAGGCACATCGAAATGCCGCGCATACCAGCCGAACCAGTCCTGAACATCCCTGCACTGGTTGGTGTTGTAGACGAGCACATCGGGTGCTGGCACACTCTCGATCCCAGGATAGGCACGGGAGAGCGGTGTCACGCCCTTCACATGCGCCCCGATGTCCGATGTCAGGTACGAGCATATATCTGGGGAGTAGCCGAGCGCGTTGGCATAGGGGATCAGGTCCGTCGCCATCCTCGTGGTGCCCAGCATCGCGGCATGGTTCTCCGGGAAGTACACGCAAAACTCCATGCTCCTCAGTATCTCTGCAGGACCCACACTGGAGCACCATGCCACCTTCCTGTCGCGGCTCTTTGCGGCGCTGTCCAGCTCAAGGTAGTAGTCTGCCATCAGGCGCTTCATTTCCTTGGTGGCTTCGAACTCCTTGCGGTGTGGGGGCGATTGCATCCCCTGATCCTTGCTTCCACAGGACTGCGTCACACCAGCAAGCAACTGCATCATGCCTATTAACTCTTTTGGAGCATCTCTCTACCAACGAAGCTTTTGTTATCTAGTCAGGCACGGGGAACACAGGGATCGGGATGCAGCTCGAATGCAAGACCTGTGAGGGGGATGGGGGCTTGATGAGGATACCATCTAGAGAGTGGAGGGACGTTCTTGCGAAATCCTTCACTCTAATTATGGGTGAGGACGCACAGATCACAGCGAGGGGTTCGTGCGCTCGTAGAGACCAGCATGGTGCCTTCTGGATGGCTAAAGGAGCACGTGAGCACCCGCGCCAGGTGGGATGCGACCCATGATGAGGCATGAAGCGCGGGCTATATGACCCTATTTCTTGCCCGCACCCCGCTCGATGATGACCCTGCTAGTCCTCTCATCCAGGGATACATACACGCGCTCCCCCTTCTCCAGTCCCAGCTCATGCACGATCTCCCAAGGGATGGTCATGACCAGTGATTTATTGCCGAGCTGTATCAGCTTTCTGCGGTAGCGCACCATCACAGGTGCATATACTTCATATATATCAAAATGTCGCTCGCCGTTCCAGGCGCACAAGGGATGGGACAGCACAGCTCTGCAGCGCTTCCTTATCCTCTCCATCCTCACGCCTGCATGCGCGGTCGCACCTTCATCGGCATCATCACCCCATGCAGTCGTGCACCGATGATGAAGCTGGTGATGGGTGATCGGACAACATGAGGTAAAAGGAAAGGGCCAGGCGTCGGAAAGCGGGAAAGATGAGGAAAAACTGCCTTTTGTCCAAGGCATATAATCACCGACCCTTTCCTTGGATCCCCCATGCTCTACTGCATTATTAACCCTTCCCTAAAAAACACGGATGTGTAGGGTCAACACATATGTCCCCTTTTCATCCAGGTAACTCATGCGTGATTATAATCTTTTGTGAAATGCGAAGTAGATGTCTGCTGGCGTTTTTCCGTGGAGGCTTCTGTGAGGTCTGAAGTG
>JBFMEL010000039.1:0-17156 GCA_040753455.1 Thermoplasmatota archaeon
ACGTAAAAAATCATAGAATATAAATGATGTAAAAGCGATAATTGGAATGAAAATTATAATATACCATATTAAGCCCACAAAGAATGCAGTATTAGCAGGGGGCACATTCCCACTAAAAATTTCTCCTATCTGAATACCAGTATTCTTGATTACGTCAAAAAAGTAATTAAATAGGGTACTGTCAGCCAGAGCAAAACTAACTGCTGGGTCATAAGTTACAAATAAATAGACCAGAATGAGAATGAAAATGATTGTGATAAAAGCAAATATATTTCGATTTTTTTTATTCCTTACATGGCTTAAAATTTTGATTGCGCAAACAAGCACTATAAAAGAAAGTAAAATAATAATATAGAATGTCGTTGTATAGTATGTGAATTCTGAAATTAAGAGCAACACCCCTATAAAAAGAAATACTAACCCGGTGATTTTAGCCTTTGTCATCAA
This sequence comes from Thermoplasmatota archaeon, assembly GCA_040753455.1. Classification (GTDB taxonomy): domain Archaea; phylum Thermoplasmatota; class Thermoplasmata; order SG8-5; family JACRNV01; genus JBFMEL01. The sequence goes on from JBFMEL010000039.1 coordinate 448, forward strand.
TGGGAAATTTTGTTTTATTCTATGATGCCACATTAGAACCAGAATGATGGTAACAAAATACAAAGTAAACCCCCATCCTTGTAAGTATGTCGAATTCAACAATAAGTTTGCGGTTGGTTCAAACGATAGGACTAAAACATAAGCAGACCCGAGAACAATAGAATCAAACATTTTTTTAGCTATTACAAATCCTATAAAAATTAACATTATACCACAAATAGGGGCAAATTGTAGGTCAGATAGAGGTTGACCGGTGGTAAATCCGAGAACGGCTACTATCAGGGGAGTGACAAAACGGGTGCTTTGAGCATTTGCGTGTCGATTTATTGTGTTAGCTGTGTTCTGATAGGGACGTATTACAACATGTTCCTCATTAATCGTGGATTGTGCTATAGATGTATGAGAATAGATAAAAGAATCGGCGACCTTATGTTTGTATAAATAAAATTTTGGAATTAACGCCATTGTAAAAATTAATAAGATCAACAATAACATCCAGAGTTTGATTTTCATAATATTCACCACATAAATGTACACCTAGACAATTTGTGGCACTTATCAGTTACTCCAGAGTCATCCATCTGCCTCACCTTCATGCTGCCTCGTTAACCTTTACCCACAAATGGCAATCCATGTATATGCGCGCCAGGTCGTTCGCCTTGTACAATTCTATCTCCAATTTGTACTCCCCTGTTGCGTTGATCCAGAACGTGTATAGTGTCTCGTTCTTCTCTTCATGATTCAGGACGAGGTTGTAGCTCCCCAGGGTTATGTTCTGCCGTTCCCCCGTCATATTGAGCAGCCTGATGACCACTGTGTAGTTCGTGCGCTCGTATTCATGGCACACCACCCCGATGATGATCGTTCCTGTTTCATTCACGCTCAGGTTGGTGGGAAGGTTGTTCAATGTGTGATTCTGGTCGAGGATGTAGAACTCCGTAAAGCGCTCCCCTTCCGCGGGTGTGATGATCACATATGCAAGGGCGCCCCCTGCGGTGATCAGCGATATCGCCAGCGCTGCGGTGGCGAGCTTGTCCGCGCGCGTCCACTCTCCCTGGGTAGGTCTCAGGTTGAGATGGAATGAGATGAAGAACCGCTCCTTCTCTGGCACCTTAGCGCGCGTGTACCAGGCTATGCCTGTCATCGCCACCACGAAGCCGAAGAGCGAGATGAGTACGGGGACGAGGGATATGTTCCACGTGTAGTTCAGCACCAGACCGATCAGTGGCACGATCGCGATGCTCAGTCCAAAGCTGAGCGCTATGCGCTCCAGATTATCTATGCTCGTATCTGGTGACGTGCCTTTTATCTCCTCCATATCCTCAGCGGTTCTTTTCACATACATCCTGGGCCAGAGAGCAGAAACTAGGAGATAGCCGGGGATGAAGATGATCAGCGGGATGCCGAGCGCTACCCTTGCGGGATCGCCGGCGGGCAGCCTGAGCGCTCCGACAACAGCCAGTGCAGCCCACAACAGCGCGATCAGCAGGTCTGTGGGGTATCTCCTGCCCTCGAGCAGGTTGCTCAGGAGCTGGGAGCGCTCTTTGGGAGTCAAATCACGATCCCCTCTTTGACAGCCTCATTCACAACCCCGATCTCTTTCTTTTTCCTCTCGAATTCCTCAGGGGTGTAGCACAAGAAGTCCACAGGGAGGTCTATGGCCCAGTGCTTGTGGAGCCCCAGCGCCCTCCTCCTGAACCTGATGCCTCGGAACATTGGGGAAACGATGATGAGGTCGATATCGCTCCAGGGGCCCGCCTTACCAGTGGCGTGCGATCCGAAGAATATCATCGCTTGAATCTTCATGCTGTTCGAGATGTGTCTTTTAAAGTTCGACAACTCCCTTACGATATCTGCTGTTCGATCCATTTTATCACCTTCTCGGCTATCTCTAGGTCCCTTCTTGCGTCCTCTTGAGTATACTCGTGAGCTGGCACAACGCCAGAAGCATCAGGATATCTTGTTTCGATATAGACAGGATTCAGCTCGTCGCATGCATCGATGAGATCCGAGGGAAGACCTGCCTTTTCAGCCAGCATCACTATGTCATGCGTCTTTATCAGTATCTTGTGCTTCAAGATGCACAGCGCTTTCAACGCTTTTTCCACCGCCTGATGGGAGCAGAGCGAGGAGAGATAGTAATGGCGTGTAGTTGCGAGGTCTTCGGCGGCCTCAAGGTCTGCCATTGCCTGCATCCACCAACTCTTTATTTCGTCCTGCATCTGATCACGTATTGCGATTTAACTCCCCATATATTATTTTGCCGTTAGGGTTCCAGCACGGCGGTGCATCTCTCGCATAGCCTAACCACGCCCTTGGATTGGGTGCATCTCCCTGTTCGATTATTAAGAGCGAGCTACAGTCCATGCAATATCAGGTGCAGTAATCTGGAGGATTGATAAAAAGCTTTGCGGGTCGCGATGGATGGCATACTGGAGCGCTCTGTGAGGCGCTCGGCTGAGAGATGGTCCCATGGAAAGAGCGAAAGTCACAGCCTCCCCAACCCTTATATCCCGTCATATAGATGCGGGACAGGGGTGCATGCATGGCGAAGCAGCGTGTATCGCAGCTGAAAGAGGGCGAGATGGTGAACAGCTACTTCTCGGTCAAGTTCAAGAAGGCGCCGAAGGAGTACAGGTATGGTCTGATGTTCGAGATGCGTCTGGCAGACCTCTCAGGGGAGATCACTGCGAAGTACTGGGGGGATATGGATCGGGGGGCGATGGATGCCTTGCACAGCACCATCTCGAAGGGTGGCGTGGTGAGGGTGATCGGGGATGCACGCACCTTCGGCGACCATCTGGAGATAGCGATCGGAAAGAGCCAGGGAGGGGCTCTGAAGGCTTTGGGTCCAGGGGAATACGACTACAGGGAGCTGGTGGGCGCCTCCCCCAGGGATCCAGAGGAGATGCTCTCCGAACTCAGGGAGATGATGAAGGGCGTGGAGGATCCGCATCTCACAGCACTCCTGCGGAGCTTCTTCGAGGACGTGGGATGGGTGGAGCGGTTCAAGCATGCCCCAGCATCCATGATGCTGCACTCCAACTACATCGGTGGGCTGCTGGAGCACACGCTGAACGTGACGAAGATATGCGCCTACAGTGCGCAGTTATATCCCGGGGTTGACAGGGATCTGGCGATCACGGGCGCGGTCCTGCATGACATCGGCAAGATGAAGGAGATGGAGATCACGAGCAACATCGACATCACCGAGGAGGGGATGCTGCGGGGGCACACGGTGCTCGGGGAGGAGGAGGTGAACAAACGGATCGCTGAGATAGAGGGGTTTCCCGAGCGCCTGAGGATGAAGCTCGACAACATCGTCCTGAGCCATATGGGCGAGAAGGATTGGGGAGCGGCGAGGAAGCCGCAGATACCGGAGGCTGTCCTGGTGCATCTCGCAGACCTCATCGATGCGCAGGTCTTCCAGTACCTGAGGGCAAGGGAAGAGGCGGACACAGAGGACCTCTGGGTATGGAACAAGAGGCTGGGACATGTTTACCTGGGCTGAGCCTCGGGCAGGGTATCCTCTTTTGAAGGGCGTGCCCCAATTATTTCCATCGCCACCTTGACGCAGATGTTCGTGGCTGCCTCCGCGTCCCCCTGACCGCTCAAGCCCGCAGCGCCAGGGTGCCCCCCACCTTTCCATCCCATCTCCTGGGCAATGGTGCGCATGAGGTTGTCGAGGTCTATCCCTGCGCTGAGCGCCTTGTGATTCGCCCTTGCGCTTACCCTGATGTGCTCGCATTCCTGGCTGCCGACGAACGCCGCGTCGCATCCTAACTGGAGGAGTGCTCTGCACACCTCCCCCTCATGCGCCCCTACGATGCTCGTGCCGATGATGATCTCACCGGTGCGCTCGAACCTCATCCTCTGGGCTCCCTTGAGCCTGGCGATCCTCTCAGAGATATCCTCGGGGAGCTCAGAGAAGAACGCAAAGACCTGCTCGGCGCTCGTCCCCGATATCGCCAGGAGTTCTGCGAAGGCGCGGAAGGTATCGGTCCCAGCATGTTTCAGTCCACCCGTGTCCGCAAGGATGCCGTAGAGCGCGGCGAGGGCAGCCTCTGGCTTTATGCCCAATGGCTTGAGGAGATCCACCACCACCTCTGCGCAGCTCGCCTTCGTGGGGTCTGTGTGGTACATCCTCACCCCCCACTCTTGCACAGGCGCATGATGGTCTATCACGATGGCGCTCTCGGGCAGATGCACGTTCGGCAGCATCTCAGGCGAGGCTGCATCCACCACCACCACCTTCTGCGGGAGGATGCGGAGCTCTATCTCATCTATCTCCATGTCAAGGAGCGCTGCAAGGCGCCTTCCATGCCTGCTCACGCTGCCCGGGGCTGCGATGGCGCATCCTGGGAGAGAGCGCTGGAGCACCGCAGCAGCGGATACAGCATCGATGTCTGCATTGGCATGAAGCAGGATGAGATAGCCGCCTGTCGCCAGCGCTCCGCGGATCTCGGAGATCATCCTGCCTGCCCTGCCGCCCCCAGCTCCTTCTCGAGGGAGCTCTGCATTTCCTGGTACTGCTCGCGCAGGTGCTTCTCCTGGCGCTCCATGGTCCTGATCCTGATCTCCATCGCCTCTTTCTGATCCTCCAGCTCCTTCTTCAGGCCTGCGAGGTCCTCGACCTTGACCAGGAGGCTGCCGATGCTCCTGTACACTGTCCCTTCCTTCTGCTTGCCCAGCTCTTCGAGCGCCCTCTCCGTCTCCTTCATCTGCGCTGTCAGCTGGATGCGCTGGGCAGCCACGTACTGCACCTGCTGCTGCAGCTGCTGGAAGTGCGCGATCTTCGCCTGCAGTTCCTCGGATACCTCCATTCACTCACCCTCTTTCGATGCCTTTATAGCTTCCTCTGCCAGCTTGACCCACCTCAGGTAGGAGTTCACCGCCGCCCTCAGCGCGCTTATATCCTCCGCACAGAGCGATATCCTCACCATGCCTTGGGAGAGGGAGACCTCGGCCTTCGTGCCTGGGACGCCGCTGCTTGCCTCGGGCATGAGCGCCTGCGCTATCGCCTCCGATGCATCTGCTGCAATTTCTATCACGCACCTTGCAGTGCCTATGCTCGATCCCTCCCGCTGAGATAGGCGCCGATCCTCTCGATCCCTTCCTTGATCTTTCCCAGGTCGTTCACCAGCGGACCGTAGCTCAGGCGCACAGCGTTCACCAGCGTCCTGCCGAACCCCCTGCCCGGGATCATGAGGACACCTGTGTGCCTCAGCACATCGAGGACCAGCTCATCTGCGTCTGTGCCGACATCCATGACTGTGTACAGACCTCCTTGGGGCACCAATCGCCTCATCCCCAGTTCCCTGTCGATGGCGCTGATCGTCATCCGGGCAGCGCGCTCGTAGGCTCTGGTGGCATCCCTCAGATATGCTGATAGCGAGCCGTCGGGTATCGCCTCTGCGAGGTAGGCTGCGAACGCCATCTGATGAAGGGTGTCGGGGCAGAGGATCGTGCACTGCTGCACGCGCTCCATCCCGTCGATCACCTCCTTAGACGCCGCAACCCAGCCCAACCTACGTCCCAGTCCCCTGCCCCACTTCGAGTTGGAGTGCAGCGTCACGAGGTGCGGGTGCTCTGCAGGGGAATACGAGAAGTACGCCGGGCGCTCCCCGAAGACCTGGGTCTCATATGCCATGTCTATGAGCAGGAACATCCCACGCTGCTCGCAGAGCTCGAGCGCACCATCCACAAATCTATCGCACAGCACCTGGCTCGTAGGGTTATCTGGGGATGGAAAGAGGATGAGCTTTGGGCTGTGCAGGCTGCACAGTTGCTCCAATCGTGCAAGGGCGTCCTCGGGGTCGGGCATGTAGCGCCACTCCTCGGTGTCGAGCACTGGGAGGTACGCCACCTCTGCCTCGGTGACCACGCGCTTCATCCCGTCCTGCTTCTCGAGGCGGTTGTCCGTGAGGGCGAAGACCATCTGGCCGTAGTAGTTGGCGTATGTGGGATCGAGCAGCACCACATCCTCCCCCGGGTTCACCAGTGCGAGGAACGCATCATGGGTGAGCTGCGTGCTTCCACAGCCGATGATGATGTTCTCCTTCTCGATCTCCTTTACACCCATGATCCTCTGCTCGAACTCTGCGATCGCTTCCCTGAACCTCATGTCCCCCAAGGTGGCGCTGTATCCCCCGCTCTCGTGGAACAGGCGCGGGTCGCTGCATATCTCCCGATATTTCTCCAACAGCAGGGGAGGGGCTTCGTGGTTGACCCAACCCCCGCCGAACGATATCACATCCTCAGGCTTCAGCCCCATGGCTTCGATGTTCTTCCTGTCCGCCATCTTCATGATCTGGCGTATGGGGGAGGGGGTGCGTATCTGGTCCTGAACGACCTTCGATAGTGTGGGGAGCTTCATCGCTGCACCGCAGAACCCTTAGGCGCTAATAAATGTTGGTGCTTGGAGGAATCAGGGGCGCAGAGGTTAATACCCATTGCCTGATTAGGGGATGGTGAGCACTTGGAGATATTGGTGGTCGGGGTCTTCGCAGCCATGGTCCTTGCGCCCTATGCCCTTGCACTGGCGAGGAAGGGCTGGATATCGCATCTCCTGATCGTCTCCAACGTGCTCGTATTCATCTACATGATCCTCCTCGCGCTTGCATCCCCCAGGTTCTTCAACTTTCTCGATAGATGGGCAGTGTTCGAGACCTCCCTCGTCCATGACCCCCTTGCCTGGCACAGAGCCTTCTGGTCGATGGCGATTCATGGGGGACCCATGCATCTGTTAGGGAACATGCTGGTGCTCTATTTCATCGGCATGCCGCTGGAGGAGCGCGTGGGCACCCATCTGACCATGATGCTGTATGTGATCGCAGGCTTCTTCGGCACCCTTGCTTTTGTCCTGTTCCACTGGGGGGAGGGAGGTGGGCTGGTGGGGGCATCGGGCGCGATCTTCGGGCTCATGGGGGCGCTCCTGATTCTTTATCCAAGGGATGAAATAGCGATGTTCTTGGGGCCGATCTTCATGCGCAGGGTGCCTGTGTATATCGCCGTGGGTGTGCTCGTGCTGATGGAGACGCTCTTCGTGGCGATAGAGGTGCAGGACAACGTGGCGCATGTGGCGCATCTGGGCGGCTTTGCAGCAGGGGCGCTGCTTGCCCCGGCACTGAGGCGTGCAGCCGGTGTTAAAGGGCGTGCGCGTGCCTCTTATGAGCGGCTGAAGCCGCTCGCAACCACCCCAGAGCTGAGGCATATCCTCCAGCGCATCGAGGACGAGGAGGTGCCGGAGGTCGCAAGGGCGTGGCTGGACGAGTTCCTGAAAGCTGCAAGGTGCCCGGACTGCGGTGCAGGGGTACGGCATCTGCGCGGCAGGGTGAGGTGCGCGGGGTGCGGAAGGCTGTTCTAGCGCGCCGCCGCAGCCCCTATCACGAAGAGGGCTGAGAGCGCATAGGCTGTACGGATCCCTCCTGTGAGAAGGGCTAGGGCACAGAACACGCCCCCCACCACCCTCCCAGCGTTCAGGAGCGTCTCCCTCGTGAGGACCGAGGTGGGAAGATCCCCCTCCATCCTGTCCGCAGCCAGCGCGAACAGGAATACAGGGACGAAGATGATGAGCAGGTTCGTGACAGAGGTGGCAGCAGCGTACGTGAGGATCTCGGGCGCGAGGGCAGCGCCGAGGATGAACGGTGCAGATAGGAGCGCGCCAGCTCTCACGTAGCGCGCCCTGTCCCCTGTCTTGTCGGAGGCATGGGCTGCCACGACGGACGCTATCCCGCCCGCCAGGGCGAAGAGGGAGAACAGCACGCCCAGCACCATCTCCCCTTCTGCGAAGAGGAGCGAGAGGAGGGGCAGTGCCGTGAACCACACGCCCTCCTGACCGCCTTCGAAGAAGAGGGCGAGCGAGAGGCGCGTCCCCAGCCCCCTGACCGAGATACGGGGGCTCATGTGATGGGATGCTGTGACATGGCTGAGGAGGATGAGCGCCGCGTTGCACAGGAGCGCCGCAGTAGCGAGGGCGAAGATCAGCTCGTAGCCTATGTTGGTAATGATGTACCCGCTCGCCAGAGGTCCAGCCACCCCTATCAGCGGAAAGACGAGGAAGAATATCCCTATCGTCACACCACGGTTTCGTTTAGAGGTGAGGCGGAGCATCAATGTGTTGAACGGCACCCAGAACCCCACGATGTATGGACCGAAGAAGAGCGGGGCGATGAGTACAAGCGCACGTCCTCTCAGCAAGAGGAAGGAGAGATAGAAGAGGCTCAATGACAGCATTCCCAGCGCCATCCAGCGTTTCGGGTGCTTTATCCCTGTTCGACTGACCACAAGGCAGAGAAGGGTGGTGACCGCAAACCCCTCCACGTAAAAGATGCTCGCCTCCAGGAGAGGGATGGACGAGCGCACCAGGTAGACGATGCTGAAGACCCCTGCCGTTTGCCCAGCCAGCGTGAGGAGCGCCTCGATCCCAAGCAGGTGGGCGAAGCGCTTCTGGATCTCTGGTCTCATCAGCGCCGGGATGCTGGGGGCTTAGATATAGTTTCGGCATCCTCCTGCACAAAAACTATTTTTACGGCTGCGGGATATGCGGCATAATGAGCGCCATCCTCAAGCATCTCACGGAGCGCAACTGCCTCATCGTCTTTTGTGCGCTCTTCGCCCTATTAGCTGTTTGGATCGCCTCTGTCCCTTACGAGCCGATGAAATGGGATCTCGCGGACGCCACGACCAACTACATCTGGACAGGCTACTACGCGGAGGGGAGGTTTCATGTCACATGGGATGAATGGACAAGGGACTGGGGGAACCTGAGGACCCAGAGCTCGGTGGCCGAGTATGATGGCCAGTACGTCGTGGTGAATGAAAAGGGACCTGGTCTCGCCGCGATGCTGGTGCCTTTTCGTATGGCAGGCACAGAACTGCTCTTTGCGCCGTTGATGATCGCCTACGCAGTGCTCGGTACCTACGTCCTGGGAAAGCGCATCCTGGGCTGGAGAACCGGCATCGTCGCTTCATGCTTTGTCCTCACGAACCTCACTGTGCTTGTCATGTGGCACAGATATTACTGGACGGATGCCGCAACGATGCATCTGTTGGTGCTGGCGCTCGCCCTCTTCCTTGAATCGTTCTACTATCTCAACGGCAGAACCCTGGATCCCAGGGAGGTGCTGAAGCCTTCGCAGAGGGACAGACTCGCCGGGGCTGCACTGGGATTGCTCGCCGGACTCATCTTTGGGGCTGCTGTCTCCACCCGCTACGCTGTGGCGCTCGTCGGGATAGCCATGCCCTGCTACCTGCTGACCTTCTATCTTGTCAAGCTCTGGCCCGAGCTGAGAAAAGGGGCGCTGAGAAAAGCCATATGTGGCGCGAGAGGGTTGATCGTGGTCATGCCATTCCTCCTCGGTCTGATGCTCGTCCTCGTGCCGCTGATGCAGTACAACACCGCGTATTTCGGTGGTCCATTCAGGTCGGGCTACGACGCCACGAAACTGACAGATTTCGACCCTGCTGCAGGGCTGGAGCCCAGGAACACCAGCGCTGCCTGGTCTGCCGACCTCTTCGATATCTTCGATACCGCAGTGAGGAACTTCTTCCTGCTCCTTCCGATCCTTGTTTCGAGGATGCCGTTCATTCTCCTTGCCCCGGTTGGTTTCTGGTTCTTGAGGAAGAAGCCGTGGCTCGCCCTCCTCCTGCCATGGATGGTCATAGCCATGGGAACTTACCTCTCGCTCTCCTGGGTAGCTATGTACGCGAGGTTCGAGCGCCTTGTCCCCTGGGAGCCGCGGTATTTCATGCCCGCAATTCCTCCCCTCGCGATAGCAGGGGCGATTGCCCTCGACAGCCTTGCCTTCAAATTCATCCGCGTGAAGGGAGTGGATCTTCGAAACGCTGCGGGAGCTATCTTTGTCCTCATCGTCGTTGGGATCATCGCCCTCTGGGGGCTCGCGCCTGCTGCCGCGCACTTCTCGGAGATAGGACCGGGCTACCGCACGCCAGGCGGCCCGCCGCCTCCCCTCGCCATGAACGTTACCATCGACCAGCTCCTCAAGAATCCGAACGAGTACCTGCAGAGGTTCGTGCGCCTGGAGAACGTCAGCGTAGTGGAGGTCATCCCGATGGGTCTCGTGGTTCAGAGCAGCGATGCGCAAAGGATAGCTGTGCGCCTCGATTCATGGCCCCATGGAACGCTGCCGCAGTTCCGCGTGGGGGACAGGGTGGACCTAGGCGGCATCTTCATGATGGAATCCCTTCCGGACCAGCCGCCGAGATACTTCATGAACGTCAAGTACGGGACCGAGGATTACATAAGGCTGAGGATCTTTCCCCCATAGGTGAGAAAAGCGATGGGTGAGCACTTGAGCGAAATTGAGAAGGAGGGGCGACCTCTGTTTCAGAAAAAGCCGACCATCATTGGAAAAAAGTTCTAATACGATCCAGATTTATGGACTGCAGATGAATGGTCCCAGGATCTCTATGATCGTGCGGGGCTGGGCTTGGAACAGCGCCCGGGATGCCCTGAGGAGGGATATGGATGCCCACTGATCTGCATGTGGAGCGCCTGGTCGTTGGTCCACTGCTCACCAACTGCTACATAATCTGGGACGAACACAGTGGAGAGGGGGCGATCATAGACCCTGGCGAGGACCCTGGTGCAATCCTATCAAGGATCGCTGATCTCGGGATTGAGGTGAGGTGCTACATCGCAACGCACTGCCATTTCGATCACATCGCGGCTATTGCCCCCCTAAAGAGAAGGATCGGTGCAGAGTTCCTGATTCATGAGGGTGATATATCCTTCGTGGAGGACGCGAAGAACGCCGCGCAGAGGTGGGGTTTCGAGATCGAGCAGCCGCCGATGCCCGACAGGTACATGAGCGAGGGGGAGATTATAAGGATCGGGGGAGGTGCGCTGCGCGTGATCCATACTCCTGGTCATTCCCCGGGCGGCGTGAGCCTCTACGAGGAGGGGAGGGTCTTCGCGGGCGACTGCCTGTTCCAGGGTGGCATAGGGCGAACAGACTTTCGCATGGGTTCCTTTGACATCCTGGCAAAGAGCATCAGGACGCGCCTGTACACCCTCCCAGACGACACGGCAGTGTACCCAGGGCACGGCGCCTGCACCACCATCGGAAACGAAAGGCGCCACAACCCGTTCGTGAGAGGCTGAGCACGAATTGTTTCAGACAGGCGCGGCAACTGCACCGTCCCAGCCGCCCTCGATGACCAGGTGATTGTCCACGATCCACGTCTCAGACAGGCGCGCGCACCCGGTCCCCATCGCTGCGCATCCCTTTTGCTGCGAAAACGATATATGCCTGTTCCGAGATACCACTCAAAGCGGTAAATAGGGAGATACGATGGACGCAGGGGGCGCTACGGAGAAGGAAGAGAGCTTCTGCCCGACATGCGGTGCGGACATCCCCCAGGACGCAGCGGAGTGCCCGGAGTGCGGGGAGCAGCTGGACCCGCAGCCTGAGGCTGAGATCGAAGAGGCAAGGCAGGGCACCACGCTCTTCTGGATAGGGCTGGTTCTGGTGCTGATCGGCGGTCCTGGGATCGCCCTCGGCTCATGGCTCCACGACCTCCTGCGCATCCCTATACTCGGCGAGGCGTACGATGTGTTCGGCTGGCTCAACCAGTTGTTCGCGGCTGCAGGGCTGATAGTCTTGGTCGTTGGGATGGTGGTGCTGATATGGTCGATGGCGAGGGAGGCATACAGCAGGGAGTGAGGCGGCGCGCATGTCCAAAGTGCGGAGCGACGCTTCCAGAGGATGCTGTAGGCTGCCCTGAGTGTGGCACACCCGCTGTGGATATGAAATGCCGCAAGTGCGGTGCCGCGCTTCCCCCTGGGGCTGCGGAGTGCCCTGAGTGCGGCGAGGAGGTCGTTGAGAGGATATGCACCATCTGCGGCAGTCCAGTCCCCCAGGATGCGGGCGAGTGCCCCACGTGCGGGGAGGTGCTGGCAGAGCAATCCACATGCCCTAACTGCGGAGCGCCTGTCCAGCCGGACGCGAAGGTATGTCCCATGTGCGGGGAGGTGCTGGCAGAGCAATCCACATGCCCTAACTGCGGAGCGCCTGTTCAGCCGGACGCGAAGGTATGTCCCATGTGCGGGGAGGTGCTGGCAGAGCAATCCGCATGCCCTAACTGCGGAGCGCCTGTCCCCCTCGACGCTGCAGAGTGTCCCGAGTGCAGACAGGCACTGGGCGCTGTGGAAACAGTCTGCCCTAACTGCGGTGCGGCAGTCTCCCCAGACGCCAAGGAGTGCCCTGGCTGCGGGCAGGTGATGGGGCTGAGGAGATGCCCTGTATGTGGCAGGGAGTACACAGGGGCTGAGGATACCTGCCCATCCTGCGCTGGGGTGGGTATCTGTCCCCAGTGCGGCGCAGGGGTCCCAGAGGGGGAAAGGGAATGCCCGGAGTGCGGAGCAGAGATGGCGCCGGCGGTTGAGCCTGGACACGCATGCCCTGTCTGCGCCTCGTCCAAATACGCTCCGGAGTCAGGGGACATGGTCAGGTGTCTGGACTGCGGCAACGTGTACTACCGTGTCGAGGAGAAGGGATGGTTCGAGGGCTGGAAGTGGAAGTTCTTCTTAGGACTGGCGTTCATCGTCATAGGGGATTTTGGGTTCGCACTGGTCTCATACCTGCACAATGTCGCATACTGGTCGCCCCTCGGCGATATGTATCTAGGCTACGGCTGGCTGGACCAGCTGCTGGGGGCGCTCGGTGTCGTGATCTTCGGTGTGGGGATAGTGCTGTTCGGGCTCTCGTTCAAGCGCGAGAAGGCGCTCGACTGCCCGTCCTGTGGGGCATCGGTTTACGAGAGCGAACTGCTGCCCGAGGGAGAGATCGAAGAGGAGGTCGGAGAGGAGGAGGTAAAGGAGGCACTGGAGGTGCTGGAGGCACCTGTCGAGTGCCCGAACTGCGGTGCCCGTGTGAGCATATACGACGAGGTATGTCCATCCTGCGGCGCTGCGTTCGCACCCGCGCCTGAGGAAGAGGTGAGAGAGGAGCGGTTTGAGGATGTGAAGGAGACGCCAGCAGGCGAAGAGGCAGGGATCGAACCCGAGCTCCTGGAGTCCTTGGAGGCGCTGGAGGAGGAGAAGCCGGAGGAGAAGGTCTCGATCGAAGCGGCGATCATCGACATCATCAAGACACTCGATGAGCCGAAGACAGATATTGAGACCAAACTGGATGAGATCGAGGCGCCTGAGATCGAAGGGATCGAATGTCCGGTCTGCGGTGTGATGGCTGAGAAGGATGCGAAGGAGTGCCCGGTCTGCGGCACGAAGTTAGGGGGCGATTAGCTGGTGAGGATATGTCCCCTTTGCAATCGAGAGTTCGGGGATGAGAAAGTCATCTGCCCGCACTGCGGCGAGCCCCTGATGGAGCCGGAGCTCAAAACGATGGAGATCGAATGCCCCGCGTGCAACGCGCTCGTCCCTGTGGACTCACTGACGTGTCCGATCTGCGGTGAGGCGATCAAGGTCGAGGCTCCGAAGCCTGCGCCCGCAGCCCTGCCGGAGGAGGAGCTGCCGCCGATCACCGAGACCGCAGAGATCGAATGCCCCGCGTGCAACGCGCTCGTCCCTGTGGACTCACTGACGTGTCCGATCTGCGGTGAGGCGATCAAGGTCGAGGCTCCGAAGCCTGAGCCCGCAGCCCTGCCGGAGGAGGAGCTGCCGCCGATCGCTCCGAAGGGGATAGAGTGCCCTGGATGCGGTATGCAGCTGGACATCGGCACCGCTGCCTGCCCGATATGCGGCTATGTGCTGGGTGCCCCTCCTGTTCCTGCAGCACCACCAGCCCCCGAAGGACCCGTGTGCCCTGGTTGCGGCATGCAGCTGGACATCGGCACCGCTGCTTGCCCGATATGCGGCTATGTGCTGGGTGCCCCTCCTGCTCCTGCAGCACCACCACCAGCCCCCGAAGGACTCGTGTGCCCTGAATGCGGCAATGCGATCACTGGTGAGGAAGAGGTCTGCCCTTCCTGCTATGCGCGCCTGAAGAAGCCAGAGGAGATCGAGGTGAGCGGGGTGGTGGCGGAGGAGGCAGAACTCCCGCATGTGCCTGAGGAGAGGGAGTGCCTGGTCTGCGGTGCTCTCCTCGCAGAAGATGAGGAGACCTGCCCGATCTGCAAGGTGCCGTTCGGGGAGAGGATCGAAGCAGTGCCCGAGCCTGAGCCTGAGTGGGAGGCTGTGGGCGTGGAGTACAGGGCGGAGCGCCTTCACTGCCCGAACTGCAAATCCCAGATCACGGACACTGATGAGCTGGAGTCGGAGCGCAGGCAGCAGTCCTGGTTCTACATGGCGATACTGGCGATATTCGGGGGCATATTCCTCACCTCCGCATCTGTGTGGGTGCATGGCTACACCCTCGAGAGCGTCTCGCAGGGCTACAGCCAGTTGCCGCTGGACTGGGTGGTGAACGTCCTGGGCTGGGTGCTGGTGGTACTGGGTGCTATATTCTGGTTCAAATCCTGGCGCGAGGAGGAGACCCGCGCATTGCACTGCCCGTCCTGTGGAGAGATCGTGACCAAGGCTGCGACGATGTGTCCGAGCTGCGGTGCGGCGCTGAAGGGTGCGATCTGTGCGGTCTGCGGCTTGGAGCTGGCGCCCGATGCCACTGCATGCCCAGAGTGCGGAACTCCTGTGGGCGAAGAGGCGAAATGCCAGCACTGCGGTGCCGCGCTTCCCCCCGGGGCTGCAGAGTGCCCGAAGTGCGGCGAGCTCGTCGTTGAGAGGGTATGCCCCGTCTGCGGCAGCCCAGTGCCCCAGGATGCGAGTGAGTGTCCCACGTGCGGGGAGGTGCTGGTAGAGCAATCCACATGCCCTAACTGCGGTGCGCCTGTCCAGCCGGACGCGAAGGAATGTCCCATGTGCGGCGAGCTGCTGGCAGAGCAATCCACATGCCCTAACTGCGGTGCGCCTGTCCCCCTCGACGCCACAGAGTGTCCCGAGTGCAGACAGCCACTGGGCGCTGTGGAAACAGTCTGCCCTACCTGTGGGGCGTCGGTCTCCCCAGACGCCAAGGAGTGCCCCAGCTGCGGGCAGGCGTTCGCGTAGGGAGCTTTTGGCAATCCTTATCATCCAGCTACGGCTGGGCGGTGGGCGGCAATGCACGGCTCGAAGCGTCAGAACAGTGCCAGCTAACTGCAACAAACCTATCCCTCCCTATCTGGAACGCCTGCTTGCATCCAGGTGCGCAGAAGTAGTATGTCCTGTGTACCCTGCAGACTATACAGCCACTGCTCCCCCTTGTGGCGATCCTGCGCTTGCGAGCCTCAGCGAGGCGGCGTTGCCCACCACCGACAGGGAGCTCGCAGCCATCGCAGCCGCCGCTATGATCGGGTTCAGGAGTCCGAAGGCTGCGACAGGGATGGCAGCGGTGTTGTAGCCGAGCGCCCAGAAGAGGTTCTGCCTGATCTTCCTCATCGTAAGCCTGCTGAGCCTGATGCTCTTCACCACATCCATTAGGTCGTCCTTTATCAGGACTATGCCCCCAGTTTCCTTGGCGATGTCCGAGCCGCTGCCGAGGGCTATGCCGATGTCCGCCTGGGCGAGGGCAGGGGCATCGTTGATGCCGTCGCCCACCATCGCCACGATCTTTCCTTTAGCCTGCATCTCCCTGATGGCCTTGCTTTTCTCATCGGGAAGGACGCCGGCTATCACCCTTCCGATTCTGACCTTGCTTGCAACCGCCTCAGCAGTGACCTCGTTGTCCCCTGTCAGCATCACCGCCTCCAGTCCCATCTCCTTGAGCGCAGAGATCGCTGCCGCGGAGCGCTCTTTGATCGGGTCCGCAACCGCAACGAGCGCAGAGAGCTCCCGGTCCAATGCCAGCAGCATGACCGTCTTTCCGTCCCTCTCCAACCCTTTCAACGCCTCCTCGGCGCCCAGGGTGTCTATGCCATAGGTGCCCATCAACCTCCTGTTCCCCAGAAGGACGCTGTGCCCCTCAAAACTAGCTGTAATTCCATGTCCCGGTAGAGCCTCGAAGCTGGATGCGTCTGATACCGCGACCCCTCTCTTTTCAGCCGCGCGGACGATCGCCTCGCCCAATGGGTGCTCGGAGCCCTTCTCTGCGATGGCTGCGTAGCGCAATGCATCCTCCTCGGAGAGATCGCCTATGCAGACCAAATCCGTTACTTCTGGATCGCCCTTTGTAATCGTGCCTGTCTTGTCGAAGACAACGACATCAAGCTCCCCCGCCCTCTCGAGATACTCTCCCCCCCTGATGAGTATCCCCTCCTCCGCCCCCTTCCCCACGCCGACCATGAGTGCAGTGGGGGTTGCGATCCCGAGCGCGCATGGGCACGAGATGATGAGCACCGCGATGAACGCCAGCACTGCAGCGGTCCATCCGACCAGCAGCGCCCATGCCGTGAAGGTCACGAGCGCGGCTATGATGACGCCGGGGACGAAGTATGCAGCCACTGCATCTGCATATCGCTGGATCGGTGCGCTGGAGACCTGCGCCTCCTCCACCATCCCCACGATCTGCATCAGCATCGTGTCTGCACCCACCTTCGTAGCCCTGAATTTGAACGTGCCGAGCTTGTTCAGGGTGCCACCGATGACCTCGCTGCCTGGCTTCTTTTCCACCGGGATGCTCTCCCCGGTAATCATCTTCTCGTCCACGGAGGATGCGCCCTCCAGCACCACCCCATCTGTCGGAACCTGCCCGCCGGGCCGTACGACCACCACATCCCCGGGCTTCAGATTCTCAATCGGGATCTCCACCTCGTTT
>JBFMEL010000040.1:0-17008 GCA_040753455.1 Thermoplasmatota archaeon
CATAGGCACATTTGTTGCCCAACAAGATCCTAGACGTATTGAAAAGACTTTACATTGTAAAGATGATGCAGGCAGTGGAGAAGTTCGCATTCTCCGCTTTAATGGCCAAAGGCAAGAAGCAAACGGAATTGCTAGGATTTGTAATTGGCTTATTAATATCAGAAGAATCGATCCATCGGAAATATTAATATTAGTTAGAAACGATAGACATAGAATTTTTTCTAAAGTCCTCTATGAATCCCTAGATGACAGTCGTGTTCCTGTGAGAATTGTTTCTAACCCATTAGCTCCATTGGAAACAATTGAAGGTCGTCACTTCATTTGTTTATTACATCTCCTCTTAAATAGACATGATCACTTAGCTTGGCGCGTAATACTTGAGATTCGTCGAAACAATATAGGCCGATTAACATTCAAGCGGGTTTACGAACTTGCTAGGACCCGAGGTGTGACATTTTCTGAGGCTCTTGAACTAATTGCAAGTAACTCCAAAATAATTCCAAGAAATGGAAATTTAATACAGCAAGAGATGCGAGAGATAAATACAATCTTAGACCCAATCAATCTTGATTCAGTTAAAGATTTGTCGATTTTCATTGAAACTTTTGCCAGTGAAAGGATTAGAGATGATAGCATTAGAACCGATGTAATATCCCTTTTTCGAAAAATAATCGAATTAACTAATGAGACAGATTTAGAAAAACTATTGAGAGCTATTAATATTTCACTTGGAGATGAAGAACAGGACAAGCATCAGGGCTATGTTTCCATCATGACGATGCATCAAGCAAAAGGACTGAGTGCAGATGCAGTTTTCATTGTAGCAGCTGAAGATGAATATATACCCGGCAGAGCAGAGGGAGAACAAATCGATGATGAGAGGCGATTGCTTTATGTATCTTTAACTCGTGCAAGGCATTATTTATATATTACACACTGTCAGAGAAGGACTGGCCAGCAACAGCATAGTGGGCGGACATCTGGCGACTCAAGAAGAACATTATCTAGATTTCTTAGCGGAGGACCTATCAGATCGTTACCCGCAATTGAGTATATTAATCAATTACGTTAACACGGATGGAGAGGAGGAAAGAATCAATGGACACACAAGAAAATGCGGGCAACTCTGCGGCTTCCTTCGGAAGCCTTGCCTCGCCCACTTCGTGGGCTCGGTCATATAACAAGCGAGTATGCGGCTCGGTCCCTGCGGTCGCTCGCCCAAATGCCTTAGACAATCCGTCTGGTGATAACGCTTATGAGCCTCGGATGCTTCACACCCTTTCGATGACTTCGATGAGGCTCACCGGCGGCACTTCGCATACCCGCCAGCCGTTAGGCGACATTAAAAGGAGAGATAATAATGTCTAGCATTCAGAAATCTATGAAAAATATACCTGTAGAAGGATTAATTTGTTTAGAGGCTGGGACCGGAGCAGGAAATATGACCTGTTATCTAGTAAAAAGAGGAGCCAAATTAGTCTATTCGATAAGCGATAATCAAGAGCATCTTGATTATGCACGCAGCAAACTTTCCAATGATGAGGCGAAAAAGGTTAAATTTATCAACTCAGATTTGTGCGATTTAAGTTTTTTATCTCCGGGAGCAATTGATTTAATAACTGCTCATATGCTCATAAATGTGGTTCCACCGGTAGACCTTTTTTCAATATTCAATGAATTAACGAGGGTAGCGAAAAAGGATGCTTTGATGGTTATAAATGATTATAATCCTTTTTTCAGTTACCAAACAAAAAAATCTTATTTGGTAGAAGAATTATTCAGAATAGAAAATGCCATTCATTACATTGTTGAAGGTAAACTCGCATTGATATGGTATCCGTCTGAATATATCATCAATTTGCTTCAGCTCTTGGGTTGGGTGCAGGAGTGTATGAACTTGATATATTCCAAAACTCCATGGGAGAAGGAGTTACTCAAAGAGCATATTGATGTAATAAAGGATATGTGCGTAAAAGTTAATCACGAGGATCTCAGAGAAGACTTTTTGCAAAATGCACTTGAGATATTTAACAAAATTGGCGATGAGGAGGTAATATATGCTGGTTCTATTTATAGTATTAAAATGCGGAAGAAGTGTTACAACGTCGCCTAACAGCAGACATACGGCTACGCTTCGCTCCGCCCAAATCGTTCCCTTTGGGAACGACTTCGCATGTCCGCAACCGTTGTCCGAAATTGAGCCCGATGCCATTAAATATCCATAAGGAGTATACCTTTCCTTGAGGTGTCACCTATGAAACAGAAAAGCAGGTGGATAGCCGAACACTTCGAGGAGTTGGTCAACGAATACGGTGGGCTATATGTCGCTGTAGTGGATGATCGTGTCGTGGCTGTAGGTACTGACCCAAAGGTAGTGGAGGATGAATCACTACAAAAGCATCCAAATGTAACTCCTTCTATATTGAAAGTGCCGAAAGAGGAAGAGATTGTATGTCTCCTATAGAGTTTCCATACAGCATCTACAAGGAGCACAGGCTTCCAATAGTTCCCGTAAATGTGAGAGATGGAGAACGGTGGCATGAAATATGGATGTTTGTAGATTCTGGAGCTACATACACGATATTAAACGCTCAAGAAAGTAAGCGATTGAGCATAGACCATAAGACTGGGGATAAGATCTATGTGAAAGTTGGGGACGGGAGCTATATCTCCGTATTCCTATTCAGACTACCCGTTAGAATCGATGAGGTAGAGTTCGAGGCACAGATAGGTTTCTCGGAGGAGTTGGGCATAGGGTTTAACATCATGGGTCGAAAAGATTTCTTTGAGAAATTTACAATATGCTTCAGCGATGAGAAGGGTGTGATACAATTCAGATAGAGACTGGCTATTTAATGGGATTTGCATCGGGCTCAACTCTCCGCTTCGCTTCGGTGCTATCGCACTCGCACAACAGCGTGCTATATTAAGCTGCCGATTGTAGATTCTGGATGTGAAAACAGAGACGGCTATCGCTCATATCCCTATGGGGCATGACGAGCCAGTATATCGAGCAACTTTTTCTTTAGGTTCGCTGCGCTGGTCTTCGGGGGAAAGAAAAAGTTGCCAAAATCACTGTCGAGCCGAGGCTCGACATGCCCCTCGGAAGCGCCGCTTCCTGCGGGAGAGCCCCCGAAGACCTGCTCGCTCACGCAGGTACGGCGTTAGGCTGTTGCTCTGGAGATATGTATGACTTCCATCCCGGAGAGCGCACCGCATCCACGCTGTTCCTTCAAGGCGCACATCTCCCTGCCAGAGGGTGCTGACCTGATTATTCTGACGGCGCCTCCCCTTAGGATAAGGTTATTAGGGGACGGTGCTATCCCCCACGGGCTAAAACATGGAACGTGCGAGTTTGATCCTCGAGGACGGCACCACGATGGAGGGGCGGGTCTTCGGGGCGCGCGCCAGCGTGAGTGGCGAGGTCGTTTTCAGCACAGGGATGATCGGGTATCCGGAGAGCCTCACCGACCCCTCGTACAGGGGGCAGATCTTGGTCATGACCTACCCGCTCATCGGTAACTATGGTGTTCCAGGTAATGGACTCGAGGATGGGCTGCTGCGGTATTTCGAGTCCGAGCGCGTGCAGGTGCAGGGCTTGGTGGTCTCTGATTACTCCGAGCGCTACGCTCACTGGAACGCTGCAAGCTCCCTTTCGGACTGGATGAGGATGCATGGCGTGCCTGGGATCACGGGGATAGACACGCGGGCGCTGACCAAGCGGCTCAGGGAGCGCGGCACGATGCTCGGCAAGATCGTGGTCGGGGAGGAGGTGCAGTTCCAGGATCCGAACAGGAGAAATCTCGCGAGGGAGGTCAGCGTGCAGGCGCCCGTCACCTATCAGCGGGGGAAGAAGCGCGTCTTGGTGGTGGATTGTGGCGTGAAGAACAGCATCATCAGGGCGTTTCTTAGAAGGGGGATTACTGTGACCAGGGTGCCATGGGACGATGAACTGGAAGGGGTGGCAGATGGAATAGTGCTGTCCAATGGTCCTGGGGATCCTGCACTGTGCCGCGAGACCATAGCCAGCGTCAGGGGGGCAATGGAGCGGGAGGTCCCGATCCTCGGGATATGCTTGGGCTCTCAGATCCTCGGGCTTGCCGCAGGGGCACGCACATACAAGCTCAAGTACGGGCACAGAGGACACAACCAGCCCTGTGTGGAGACAGGGACCAAGAGATGCTACATCACCCCCCAGAACCATGGATACGCGGTGGATGCAGCTTCGCTACCAGAGGACTGGAGGGAATGGTTCTACAACAGCAACGACGGCACCAACGAGGGGCTCAAGCACATCTCCAAGCCGTTCTTCGGCGCGCAGTTTCATCCCGAGGGCTCGCCAGGACCAGATGATACAGAGTTCCTCTTCGACATCTTCGTCAGGGGGCTGAGGAAGTGATCCGCAGGCATATCGGTCCGAAGAAGACGCTCATCCTCGGCTCTGGCGCGATCCGCATAGGGCAGGCGGGGGAGTTCGACTATTCGGGCAGCCAGGCGATCAAGGCACTGAAGGAGGAGGGGATAGAGACAGTGCTGATCAACCCGAACATCGCGACGATCCAGACCTCGGAGCATCTCGCAGACAGGATATACTTTCTGCCCTTGGAAGCATCTTTCGTTGAGCAGGTGATAGAGAAAGAGAGAACAGACAGCATCCTCCTCGGGTTCGGAGGGCAGACAGCTCTGAACGTAGGTCTGGAGCTCGGAAGGGCAGGGGTCCTCGAGCGATACGGCGTGAGGGTCCTCGGCACCCCACTCGAAGCGATAGAGAACACGGAGGACAGGGACCTCTTCGTGCGCAGGCTCGGAGAGATCCGCCTGAAGGTACCAAGAAGCATCGCTGTGATGCGCGTGGAGGATGCCGTGGCAGCCGCGCGGGAAATCGAATACCCGGTGATGTGCAGAGTAGCCTATGCCCTCGGAGGCTTGGGCTCAGGGGTGGCTGGAGATGAGAAGGAGCTGAGGGCGATAGCTCGAAAAGCATTCTCGATCACAAACCAGCTGCTGGTGGAGGAATATCTGGGGGGCTGGAAGGAGCTGGAGTATGAGGTTGTGCGGGATGGGTATGACAACTGCATCGTCGTCTGCTCCATGGAGAACGTGGATCCGATGGGGATTCATACCGGGGAGAGCGTGGTGTGCGCACCCGTGCAGACACTCTCGGCCTCGGAGAACTTCGCGCTGCGCTCCATTGCCATCAAGGTCGTTCGACACCTGGGGATCATCGGGGAGTGCAACATTCAGTTCGCGCTCGATCCTGCCTCGGAAGACTACAGAATCATCGAGGTCAATGCGAGGCTGAGCAGGAGTTCTGCACTTGCCTCAAAAGCCACTGGCTATCCGCTGGCGTTCGTGGCTGCCAAGCTCTCCCTGGGCTACAGCCTCACCGAGATCGAGAACTCCATCACCAAGGAGACCACGGCATGCTTCGAGCCTGCCCTGGACTACGTGGTGGTCAAGTACCCGCGCTGGGACACCCAGAAGTTCAGAAGAGCTGAAAAACTCATCGGCTCGGAGATGAAATCCGTTGGAGAGGTGATGGCGATAGGGCGCACGTTCGAGGAGGCGCTTCAGAAGGCGCTGCGGATGCTGGACTGCGGGATGGACGGTCTGGCGTGCGCGGACGTGAAGCTCGATGACCTGGAGCGGGAGATAGCCATGCCCACGGAGAAGCGCATCTTCGCCATCGCCGAGGCGATGAGGCAGGGCTACAGTGTGGAGAGGATTCGAACACTATCGAAGATGGATCCCTGGTTCCTCTACAAGATGCAGAGGATCGTGGAGACAGAGGGGCGCCTGCGCGTGCCGCTCGAGGATATCCCCCGTGACCTGCTCAGGGAGGCGAAGCTCAGAGGGTTCTCTGATCGGGAGATAGCCAGGCTCAGCGGGAGCACAGAGCTGGAGGTGAGAAGGGCGAGGAAGCGGTTGGGCATACTCCCTGCAGTCAAGCAGATAGACACGCTGGCTGGCGAGTATCCTGCGAGGACGAACTACCTCTACCTGACATATGGTGGTGTGGAGGATGATGTCACCTTCGAGCGAAACAGGCAGGTCGTTGTGCTCGGCGGCGGCCCGTACAGGATCGGGTCCTCTGTGGAGTTCGACTGGTGCTGCGTGAACTCCCTCCTCACCCTGCGGAAGCTTCGCCACGCCACGATTATGATCAACTGCAACCCCGAGACAGTGAGCACCGACTACGATGTCTGCGATCGCCTGTACTTCGAGGAGTTGAGCCTCGAGAGGGTGCTGGACATCTGCGAGAAGGAATCCCCATTGGGCGTCATAGTCTCGATGGGCGGACAGACCCCCAACAACCTTGCGCTGCCGCTGCACAGGGCAGGGGTCAGGGTCCTCGGCACCCACCCGAGGGATATAGACCGTGCGGAGGACAGGCACAAGTTCTCCGAGCTGCTGGACAAGCTGGGGGTGGACCAGCCGGAGTGGAGGGAGCTGACGAGCGTCGAGGCGGCAGAAGAGTTCGCCAGCCAGGTCGGCTATCCCGTGCTCGTGAGACCCAGCTACGTGCTCAGCGGTGCGGCGATGAGCATCGCGCTCAGCCCTGAGGAGCTCAGGCACTACCTGAAGAGGGCGTCGGAGGTGAGCAAGGAGCACCCGATCGTGATCAGCAGGTTCATCACAGGGGGCAAGGAGATCGAGCTGGACGGTGTGGCAAGGAACGGCAAACTCTGCTGCTTTGCGATCACAGAGCACGTGGAGAACGCGGGTGTGCACTCGGGCGATGCAACGATCGTGCTCCCGCCACAGCGCACGTACCTGGAGACGATGCGCAGGGCGAAGATCATCGCCCAGGGGATCGCGCGCTCCCTTAGAATCACTGGACCATTCAACATCCAGTTCATCGCCAAGGAGAACGATGTGAAGGTGATCGAGTGCAACCTGCGCGCCTCCAGGTCATTTCCCTTTGTCTCAAAGGTCCTGAAGATGAACTACGTGGCTATAGCGACCAGTGTGATCCTGGGCAGGGATGTGCCCAGGGAGATGCGCTCCTCCTTTGACCTGGACTACGTGGGTGTGAAGGCTCCACAGTTCTCCTTCACGCGCCTCAAGGGGTCAGACCCTGTCCTGGGTGTGGAGATGACCTCCACGGGCGAGGTGGCGTGCCTGGGCGACGACTTCAACGAGGCATTTCTCAAGAGCCTGCTGGCAGTGGGGTTCAAGCTTCCAAAACGCAGGATACTGCTGTCCACAGGGCCGCTGGAGAGCAAGGCAGAGTTCCTCGAGGGCACAAGAGCACTGAAGGACCTAGGGTTCGAGTTCTATGCCACAGAGGGCACAGCGCGCTTCATGGAGGAGAACGGCATCGAGGCAGAGATGCTTCACTGGCCGCTGGACTGCAAAGAGCCGAACACCCTGACCTACATATCCGAGGGCAGGATCGACCTCGTCATCAACATCCCAAAGAACATAGAGCGGGAGGAGCTGGACAACGACTATCTCATCAGGCGCAGGGCTGTGGACTTCAATGTGCCGCTGATCACGAACCTGCAGCTCGCAAAGCGCCTGGCGGAGGCGATGTCCAGAGCGCCAGAGATCAAGGTCAAGAGATGGGACGAGTACTAGGCGCACCATCGTCAGGGCGACATGAGCGCGATGCGCTCCCAGAGTACCAGATGTCGAGATTGGAGTGGTAGTGCGACGACGCTGGGCACTGGGACCGAGCACTGCGCCAGATGGGGTGAGAAGGCATGAAAGATATATGAGATAGGAGGGATATAGGGGGAAGATGAGCCATGCCATAGAAGATACATATATGGAGCGCTGGTGCGCCGAGTCATCCCGGGGCGAGGATGCCATCCTGTTTGTCTGCAGGTGCCACTCCTATGATCAATGCCAGTGTAGGTGAGGATCTTGAGGGTCAGTGATCTAGCGCTTCCAGAGGATGTAGTGTCCGCGCTCCGCGATGCGGGATACAACGAGCTCTACCCTCCACAGGCAGATGCCATCCCCCTGGTGCTCCAGGGCAGGAGCATGGTGCTGGCCGCGCCGACCGCGAGCGGAAAGTCATTAGTGGCGTACCTGGCGTGCATCAGACATGCCCTGATGGGCGGCAAGGCGCTGTATATCGTGCCGCTGAGGGCGCTGGCGAGCGAGAAGTTCTCGGACCTCAAGGCGTTCGAGCATCTGGGGTTCAAGGTGGCATACTCTGCAGGGGATCTCGATGGACCTGATCCCACGCTCGAGCGCTACGATATCATCGTTGCCACGTCCGAGAAGGCGGACTCGCTCATGCGCCACAGGAGCCACTGGCTCAGCGATATCTCATTGATGGTGGCTGACGAAGTGCACCTGATCACGGATCATTTGAGAGGTCCAACATTAGAAGTCACGCTCGCGAAGTTCCGCCGCACGAACCCCAGGGCGCAGCTCCTCGCCCTCTCCGCCACTATCAGAAATTCCAGGGAGATCGCGCACTGGCTGGGCGCGGAGCACGTGTGCAGCGACTGGCGCCCTGTACCGCTGAGAGAGGGCGCATACCTGGACGGAGTGGTGAGGTTCAACGACGGCACGGCGAGGGAGGTGCCTGAGGCATCCGGAGATGCGGTGGAGAGCATGGTGAAGGACGTGGTGAGGGATGGCGGGCAGGCACTGGTCTTCGTGAGCACCCGACGCGCTTCCGAGTCTGTAGCCAGGAGGCTTTCGAGCCTGCTGCCGCCCCTCATGCGCGAGGAGGAGATCGATGCCCTTAGAGCACTCTCAAGGGCGTTGCTGGAATGCCAGGAAGAGCCCACCACCTTTGGGGACAGGCTGGTGCTCTGCGCGAAAGGAGGGGCTGCATTTCACAACGCAGGGCTGACGAGCGCACAGCGAAGGATCGTGGAGGAAGGGTTCAAGCAGAGGGTGCTGAGGTGCATCGTTGCCACTCCTACCCTTGCTGCGGGCATCAACCTCCCTGCCAGAAGGGTGATCGTGCGCGACCTGCACAGGTACGACGTGAACCTTGGAAGGGTACCAATCCCTGTGATGGAGATCAAGCAGATGTGCGGCCGCGCTGGGAGACCCAGGTTCGATGCCTATGGCGAGGCTGTGCTGATCGCGAGGTCCAGTGCAGAGATGGAGCGGTTCATGGAGCGGTACCTTTTATCAGAGGCGGAGCCTGTGATATCGAAGTTAGGTGCAGAGCCTGCGCTGCGGGCGCACATCCTGGCATCTATCGCCACCCGCCATGTGAGCGATGAAGAGAGCCTCCATGCCTTCATATCTAGCACCTTCTTGGCACAGCAGCGCGAGCTCTGGGAGATCGAGGCTGAGATCGGCAGGGTGATGGAGTTCTTAGTATCTGAGGGACTGGTGGTGAACAACGATGGATTGAAAGCCACGCAGTTCGGGACCCGCACCTCGGATCTGTACATAGACCCGCTGTCCGCCGTAGTGCTGAGGAGGGCGATCGAGAGGTATCCGATGAATGAAGCGGTGAGCGACATCGCCCTCCTGCACGCGGTCTGCGCCACCCCTGACGTGGGGCAGCTCTACATGCGCTCCGGCGACGACTGGGTGACAGAGATATCTGTGCAGGAATCAGTGTTCTTGGTAGGGGATGGGGAGGATGATTTCTTCCTGTCAGAGCTCAAGACAGCCCTGCTGATAAACGATTGGATCGAGGAGCGCAGCGAGAACCACATCGTGAACAGGTACGGGATAGGGCCCGGGGATATCAGGGCAAAGGTCGAGACAGCGGAATGGATCAGCTACGCCTTCGCAGAGCTGGCAAGGCTTTTCGGCAGCGCGGAGCTCACTCAGAGGTTGAGGGTCTTAGTCACCAGGATTCAGAACGGGGTGAAGGAGGAGCTCCTGCCCCTCATTACCCTCCGGGGCATAGGAAGGATCCGGGCGCGCCTCCTTTACCAGGCAGGGCTGCGCACGCTGGATGCTATTGCTGCAGCAGATATCAAGCGCCTGAGCGGCATCCCTGGCATAGGTCCAAGGCTCGCGGCGAGCATCAGGGAGCAGGCAGCGAAGGAGCGGTAGGATCCCAGAAGATCTTGGGGCTGCGCGATGCTCAGAGGATGAGGGAACAGGTGGCTAAGTCCAAGAAGGAGGCGGACGACCTTTTCAACGCGCTGATGCAGAAAGCATTTACTAGGGAGGCGGTCGCGTGAAGTCTTTACCTCTACATTTTGAGAAAAAGCGCAAGTTTTATAAGTTTGTAGGGGTAAGGGGGTAGCATGGTCGCGCTGAGGGAGCGGAAAAGGGGCGGAAGGTCCTACTTCTACCTAGAGCACAGCGCTAGGGTGGGTGGCAGGGTTGTGAAGCGGGAGAAGTACCTGGGCCGGTCAATTCCGGACGACCTGGAGAAGGTGAAGCGCGCCTTCGCGGAGGAGATTTACAGGGAGAGGTGGCTCGCCGAGCTGGATGTGATAAAGGCCGGGTACGACATGCACAAGAAAAGGCTCCCAACGTCCGCCGCCGAGAAGGAGCTGGCGTCCTTCGCCGTAGTGTTCACCTACAACACGAACCGCATCGAGGGCTCCAAGCTCACGCTGCGCGAGACGGCGCATCTCCTGGAGCGTAGCATAACCCCGAGCGCCAAGCCGCTCAGAGACATCAAGGAGGCGGAAGCTCATAGGGACGCATTCATGGAGATGGTCGCGGAAAAAAAAGACATCGCATACCAGACGTTGCTTTACTATCACAAGCGCCTCTTCGAGTCCACGAAGAGGGACATCGCTGGCCAGCTCAGGCAGCATCAAGTGGCTATTTCGGGCAGCAGGTTCGTTCCGCCGCTCGCCGTGGAAGTCCATCCGCTGCTCATGGAGTTCCTGAGTTGGTACAGGAAAAGCAAGGGCAATCTCCACCCGGTCGAGCTGGCGGCGCTGGTCCACCTCAAGCTGGTCACAATCCACCCCTTCGCTGACGGAAACGGCAGGATAAGCCGCCTGATGGTGAACCTCGTCCTAAACAGGAACGGCTTTCCGATGCTGGACATCCCCTACGAGAAGCGGGTGGGGTACTACTCGGCGCTGGAACGCGCCCAGGTGAAGAACGACGAGGCGATATTCCTGAACTGGTTCTTCAGACGATACCTTAAGGAGAACGGAAAATACGCTAGAAAGGAGGAGCGATGACATGAGACTTGCGCCCGAACGAGTCTGTCAAGAAATGAGGGGAAATCATCTCTCGCCGCTGGAAGATGGTGTTTCCCTGAAGTTTTGACAGAACCCATAGTCCACAGGATTTTTATACCCCCTGGCATTTACCCTGCTTCACATTGTTTATGAGGGGCTGGTCATGAAAGTCATCACCAAGGAGGATTTTAGGACCTTTGTGAACAGGCTGATCCGAGAAGACCCCAGGACAGTGATCGGGGTAAAGGCGAGAGGGAACAAGTTCGTCTTCGACGAGCTGGACTCCGCAGAAGAGCTCAGGCTGGACCACGACACCACCCTGCTCTCACCGAAGAAGTATTTCCTTCCGCAGTACGAGGCACTGATGAGGTACGACCTGACCAAGGGCTTCGATGTGAAGGAGGTGAATGTGGGAGAGCCGTGCATCATCATCGGGGTGCATCCCTATGACATCGCCGCGATCCAGCAGATGGACAGGATCCTTAGAGATGGAACGGAGGATCACCACTACCTGAAGAGGAGGGAGCGCTCGATGATCATCGGTGTGAATATAAAAAATCCCTCGCCGCACGCGTTTGCTGGCAGCATGGGCACGGCTGTGGTCGAGAGCGGCTTCGACCTGATGCTGACCGATATCGGCAATGGGTATGCCATCGAGATTGGTACCCCCCAGGGAAGAGAAGTGCTGGAGAGGTATGCCACCGCCGCAGAGGCAGGGAAGGAGATCGCTGCCGAGGTTGCGAAGATCAAGGAGAGGATACCCTCCAAGTTCCAGAAACAACTGCAATTCCCCCTGAAAGAGCTGCCAGCCCTCCTCCAGAAGCACATGGACGACGACCCGTTCTGGGACGAGCGCTCGGAGCTGTGCCTGAGCTGCGGCTCATGCATCCTCACATGCCCCACATGCTACTGCTTCGATGTGCAGGATATCCCTGATCTAAGCCTCAGGAAGGGGGAGAAGCGCAGGACATGGGATGGCTGCATGCTCGAGGAGTTTGCCAAGGTAGCCACAGGGGAGAACTTCAGAGGCACACAGTCGAAGCGCTACAGGCACAGATACCTCAAGAAAGGGCTCTATCTCCACACCAGGTTCGGAATCATCGGGTGCGTGGGATGCGGCAGATGCGCCTCTGCCTGTCTTCCTGACATCGCAGATCCGACCAAGGTGTTCAACGCTCTGAAGGAGGCAGCACAATGAATCACGATATCTACGTCCCGCGCCCTGCAGAGATAGTGCGGATGAAGGAACAGACAGCGAAGGAGAAACTGCTCGAGCTCAGGCTGGACAATGGGCACGCGCTGGGCCACAAGCCGGGACAGTTCGTGACAGTCTCGGTCATGGGCGTTGGCGAAGCCCCTCTCTCGATCTCCTCCGCCCCTGCAAAGAGGAGCTTCGAGATATGCGTGAGGGCTGTGGGGAACGTGACGAACGCTCTTCATAGAATGAACGCAGGGGACAAGGTCGGGATAAGGGGGCCGTTCGGCAACGGCTTCGATACAGATCTCCTGAGGGGCAAGGACCTCTTGTTCATCGGAGGAGGGCTGGGCATAGTGCCCCTGCGCTCCCTGATCAACTACGTGCTCGACCGCCGCGAGGAGTTCGGAAGCCTCACCATCCTCTACGGCTGCAAGGAGCCATGCGAGCTCCTCTTCAGAGATGAGATCAAGCGCTGGGAGACAAGGGAGGATGTGGAGCACCGCCTCACTGTAGATAAATGCCCTGAGGGCGAGCGCTGGGATGGGAACATAGGGGTGATCACCACGCTGATACCACATGTGGATTTTGATCCCGCCAGGACATACGCTGTGGTGGTAGGTCCTCCGGTCATGTACAAGTTCGTGATTCGATCCCTCAAAGAGAGAGGTATGAGCGATGACCACATCATCCTCTCGCTCGAGAGGCACATGAAGTGCGGCTTAGGGAAGTGCGGGCACTGCCAGATGAACCACATCTATGTATGTCAGGACGGTCCTGTGTTCAACTACGCAGATATAAAGGGTCTGAGGGAGGCGCTGTGATGAAACCCAGGGTAGGCTTTTTCGACTTCGCGGGCTGCGAGGGCTGCCAGCTCCAGATCGCCAACTTGGAGGAGCAGGTCATAGACCTGATGGGGGCTGTCGAGGTTGTATCCTTCAGGGAGGTGATGAAGGAGCACTCCGATGACTATGATATCGCCTTCGTGGAGGGCTGCATCGAGCGCCCGATGGACGCCGAGCGCCTGAAGGATATCCGCACCAGAGCGAAGCTCTTGGTGGCGTTAGGGGCATGCGCTCACACGGGATGCGTGCACAAGCTGCGCGGCGCGTGGCATGTCGAGGATGTGAAGAAAGAGGTCTACGGCATCGCGGACCCGAAGGATATTCAAGGGAATCCATACTTCGAGGCATATCCGAACGCCAAAGCGCTGAACGAGGTTGTGACTGTGGATGCTTACATACCAGGGTGCCCGATCAACAAGGAAGAGTTCGTGCGGGTGGCAAAGGACCTCCTGCTGGGCAAGAAGCCCAGACTCCCCAACTATCCGGTCTGCGTGGAGTGCAAGAAGAACGAGAACATATGCGTCTTCGAGCTCGGGCAGTTCTGCCTCGGTCCTGTGACAAGAGCGGGCTGCAACGCCGCCTGTCCCAACTACCGTGGCGCCTGCGAGGGATGCCGTGGTTATCTGGACGATCCGAACATGAACGCAGAGAAGGAGATCATCAAGAAGTACGGGTTCTCAGTGGAAGAGATGATGGCCGCCTTCAACATGTTCAACTTCAGGAAGGAGGGGTACTGATGCCCAGCAACCTAAACATCCACCTGGAGCATGTCACGAGGGTGGAAGGTCATGGCAACATCGTTTTAAACGCGAAGGACGGCAGGGTGGAGAAGGTCCAGTGGCAGGTCTCCGAAGCCCCGAGGTTCTTCGAAGCCTTCGTCAGGGATAAACCATACCACATGCTCTCGCACATCACCTCTCGCATATGCGGGATATGCTCCATAGGGCATGCACTGGCGTCCCTGAAGGCAACGGAAGCTGCGATGGGCGTGGAGATATCGGAGCAGACGCTCCTGCTTCGAAAACTCGCACTGCACGCGGAGAACATGCAGAGCCACATACTGCACGTGGGGTATCTCGTAGCCCCGGATCTGCTGGGCGTGGGGAGCGTCTTCCCGCTCGTAAAGAGCCATCCGGACGCTGTGCTGAAGATCGTTGGCCTGCACAGGCTATCGAACGAGTTCTCGGACCTGATCTGCGGGCGCACCACGCATCCCATCAATCTGAGGGTGGGCGGTTTCTCCATGATCCCCACAGAGCGCCAGCTGGAGGAGATGAGGAAGCGCCTGTCGGCTGGTATCGAGCCCACGAAGGAGGTAGCAGGGATCGTGCTGGCGAACGCTCACAAGCTTCCCAACTTCACCAGGGAAACGGAGTACATCGGGCTCGTGGCGGATGAGGAATACGCCTTGTACGACGGAGTGATAGGCTCCACAGACACGGGGCACCATCCGGTAAAGGATTATCTCTCCATCACTAATGAATTCGTGGTGCCGCACTCCACTGCCAAGCGCACGAAGCACAAACGTGGTTCTTACATGGTCGGCGCGCTGGCAAGGTTTAACCTCAACGCGGAGAAGCTCGGCCCCATCGCCAAGGCTGTGGCTAAGATGTTTCATCTCGAGCCGATCAACTACAATCCGTTCATGAACAACGTGGCGCAGGTGGTGGAGTTCGCGCACTCCCTTGAGGACTCGATAAAGATCATAGATCAACTGCTCGACAGTGGGCTGAAGGACGAGCGCCCGAACGTGGTGGTGCGCGCTGGGAGAGGGATAAGTGCCGTGGAGGTGCCCAGGGGGATCCTCTTCCACGACTACACGATCGACGAGCAAGGGAGATGCATCAAGGCGAACTGCATCATCCCGACGAACCAGAACCACCACAACATCCAGAAGGACATGGAGGCGTTCGCTCCCATGCTCCTCGATAGACCAAGGAAGGAGATCGAGCTGAACCTGGAGATGCTCGTGCGCGCATACGATCCATGCATCTCCTGCTCTGCACACTACCTGAAGGTAGAATGGGTCTGAGGGCTCGCAACCCCCCGCTCTATATTTATACTCGGAGCACGTTGCAGGGTTGTGAACAAAAAGGGGTATGCGGCTTGGGTACTGCTCCTGCCTCAACCGAGGGAGGGGCGACATTTGGCTCGTAAAGGGGGATATACAGACAGGAAGGAGGTATTGAGATGAATAGAGTGCAGGAATCGAAAGGAAAGTGCAGCCTCTGCGGGAGCACTTTTCCTAAAGCTGGAATGACCAATCACCTGAAGGCATGCATGCGGAGAGCGTTTGCTCCCATGACACCATCCTATGAGCGAAAGACAAAACAGCGTGATAAGAAGGCATTCCATTTAATCGTCGAGGGGAGCTACCTGCCTGAGTACTGGATGCATCTTACTGTGCCTGCGAATGCCACACTCGAAGAGTTAGATGATTTTCTCAGGGAGACATGGGTGGAGTGCTGCGGGCATTTGAGCGCATTCACAATCAACGATACACTGTATGAACGAGATACCGGCGGTGTGGATGCCATGTGGACCTGGATATTTGGCGGACCGAAGCCGAGGAGCATGAAGATCCGCACAGCGACAGTGCTGCGTCCTGGTCTCAAATTCGATTATGAATACGATTATGGGACCACCACAGACCTGAGGCTGCGGGTGGTGTCAGCACACGAGGCAGATCTCAAGGACAGAGCTATTCAAATTTTGGCGAGGAACGATCCGCCTCGGATAACCTGTGAGGTGTGCGGAAAAACAGCTACACAAGTGTGTAGTCAATGTATATGGGCGGGTAAAGGATGGCTTTGTGATAAGTGTGCCAAAAAACATGAGTGCGGTGAGGATATGTGTTTGCCTGTCGTCAATTCCCCGCGCGTCGGAATGTGTGGATACATGGGAGAATAACATGAAGCGTTCCGAACGTCAGATAACACAGCATATACGCTTCGGGCTATAACGCCCTTGCCCTTTCGATAGGCGATAGGGGGGACACAGACTATGGACCAAGAACGGCAATGGGGGACATATAAATGCCCCGAAGCCCAAAGCCCTCGCACAAAAGGGCAGCGATCATCGGCATAGGCAACCCGCTCATGGGCGATGATGGCGCTGGGATCTCAGTCCTTGACATAATTAGAGGGAGCGCACTGCCGGAAGGCGTGGAGGTGATCGACATGGGGACCGGGGGCTTCAGCCTGCTCCACCTCCTGGCTGAGCTGGACACAGCCATCATCGTCGATGCTGTGGATTTTGGCGGTGCGCCTGGTGAGGTCACCACCTTCACTCCCTCGGACGTGAGGTCTGCGAAGCCATGCCAGGGTTTATCGCTTCACGAGGGCGACGTGATGAAGGTGGTATCCCTTGCCCAGCAGCTGGGACAGTGCCCGAAGAGGGTGGTGATATGCGCGATACAGCCTGCGGAAATAGCGCCAGGGAGGGGCTTGAGCACATGGGTGAAGGAGCATCTGCCTCTGCTGGCAGAATTATCACTGGAAGAGGCGCGCAGGGCACTTTAGTCTCTGCGAGGTTGCTACCAGTGTGGGAAAAATATATATTTCACATAGGCTATCACCTCTTCATGAGCAAACTAAAGTGTAAGGTGAGCACAGGCGGACGAGACGTGATGGTGAGACTAAGGGATCGCTGCAGGGATCTTCTCGTAATGAATTTCGGGCAGGGAGCGAGGGATGGTGTTTCCGATCCGTAGTTTGCGCTATACAGCCAATCTCTTCCTATCGTATCACGTTCTGCCAACCTTTGTGGCGGGATAATTCTCCGAGTCGGCAAGAAGAGCCGTTCACGCGGGTGTGAAGAGGATGATTCCTTCAAGAGAAACTGGATTGGTTACGACTGATAGTCTGCGTGCGCCTTCGTGCAAT
>JBFMEL010000041.1:0-16287 GCA_040753455.1 Thermoplasmatota archaeon
TAACTATTTAAAGTTTTTTTCCCACGTCCAATCCACAAAAGTTTTCCTACATCTTCAACATCGAAAAAACACTGGCTTATCATAAATTTTACCTTTTGTCGAAAACGGGTTGCATGCAACGATACCTCTGCATCACCTCTCCCCCTATACCCTCGAGGTCTTTTAGGGAGGGGTTGGTAGATCTGTTGGATACCCACCATCCTCACGTTCACATCTCCTCCAGCGCTTCTATCCCAAGGATATCCAGCACGGACCCCAGCGCCCATTTCGTGCCTTGAACGAGGGCAAGTCTGAATGAGCGAAGCTCATCCTCGGCGTTCAATACGCGGCAGTCCCTGTAGAACTGGTTGAAGTCAGATGCCAGCGCAAACGCGTACGACGCGAGGGGGTGAGGGGTCATCTCCAGCGCGCACTTGGATACTGTGGAAGGGAGATGCGCCAGTGTCCTCATGAGTTTCAGCTCGCTCTTATGCATCCCTGGAAGGGTCTGGGGTCTCTCTGGCGCATCTGCCTTTGCCAGGATGCTGCATGCGCGTGCATGGGCATACTGGATGAACGGTGCGGAGTTCCCCTCGAAGTTCAGCGCCTCCTCCCATTTGAAGATCATGGGCTTTTCTGCCTGCACCCGAACAATGTTGTAGCGCACGGCGGCATGCCCCACTGCCTTCGCGATCCTCTCCCTCTTGGTGCATGAAAGCTCTGGGCGCCTCGTATCCACCTCCTTGAGGGCGCGCTCGACAGATTCGTCCAGGAGGTCGTCGATGAAGACGGCACGACCCTTTCTGGTGGACATCTTCCCCTCAGGGAGCGAGACGAAGGCATAGAAGAGGACGCGGGGTGCTTTTTCAGACCCTAAGAGGCGCAGCGCAGTCTCCACAGCCTTGGCTTCAAGTTTATGGTCTTCTCCGAGGACGTTCACAGCGAGATCGCACTGGGCGAGTTTCCAGAGATGGTATGCCACGTCCCTCGCGGGGTAGAGTGATGTGCCGTCAGCCCTGCACAGGAATATCTTCTCTCCCTCCATATCCATGTAGAGGGCACCGTTCTCTTGCGGGAGGGCTGCGCTGCGCAGGCTGTCCAGCACCCTCTTCACGCTCCCGTCCATCACGAATCTCGACTCTGTGACATACAGATCCACTTTCGCCCCTAGCTTCTCCAGCGTGGGCTCTATCGTCTCGCGCATCACCTCTGCGCACACCTCAGACATCTCCTCTATCACACCGGGCTCGCCCCTCTCTGCGCCTGCGATGATCCTTTCCATCTCCTCCTTCACTGCAGGGTCGTGATCCTGGGTGGTCTGGGATTCGCCTGCGGCGGCAGATGCCCACTGGTATGTCTTGGAGTGCCGCACAGCCAGGGTCTTCAACGCAGCCTGGCGCCCCATGTCATCCACGTAGTACTGCGTCTCCACGGAGTATCCTGCGGCGCGCATCAGCCTTGCCAGTGTATCGCCGATGATAGGGTTCCTCCCCCTGCCCACGTGCAGCCTGTCCGTCGGGTTGGCGCTCGTATGCTCGATGATCACCTTCGTTCCTTTGGGGGGATGGGATCCAAAACGATTCTTGAGGGCGAAAAGAGAGTCGAAGAGCGCCCTTGCCAGTGCCGTGTCGCTGAAAGCGAAGTTCAGGTATGGACCGGTAACAGAGCAGGCGAAATAAGGAGAAGGCTCGAGCGCAGAGCGCAGATCCTTCGCGATCTCCGCGGGTGAGCGTCCCATCCTCTTGGAGAGGCGAAAGCATGGCAGCGCGAGGTCACCCATCCCTTCCGGGGGGGTGCTGAACTGCAGATCATCCACGAGGAGAGCAATCTTCGAGAGGGCGGAGCGCACCGCCTCCTCGCATGCCTTCACGAACTGCAGGAGAGGGTCGTGCATGGTCACACCCTGAACCTGAGGATTGCAGCCAAGCCTCCAAAGGCTCTCACCAGCATGTCCCCCTCCTCTGAATCCTGGGAGATCAGCTCGATCGAGGTACCGTACCTCTCTGCTCTCTCGCGCAGCACCGCCATCTGCCCCCTCCCTTTTATGTCTTCAAAACCCTCGGACACGAGGAGGGTCTCCACAGCCCCAAGATCGATGGCACGTGCGACCGCGTCCTCGCCGTAGGCAGCCAGTCCATCATCGCCTTTCCGCGCCTCCTCGAAGAACCGCTCCAGCAGTCTCTTCTCTCGCACGATCTCCAGGCCCTCCAGCGCTCTCGAGGCGTTCCTCACCAGCTCCTTGAGACCGTACTCGTCCGTGTAGCCTGTGTCGAATGTATCGATCACAATCTTTGCCAGCTCGTGGTGGAGATAGCCCTCGCTCACGAAGAAGTCCTTGGTGGGTCCCGGGCCCCCGATCAATATCCCCTTTATCTTTCGGTCGCTCAGGAATCTGTCCCTTGCCAGGTCAGCGACCTTCTTGAAGTACTCGTGGGCTGCATTCTCGATCAGGCGCTCGAATCTAAGGGCTGATTGTCCACCCCTGCGGTGCTTCCCCATCACATGCGATTCTATCGTCTTTATCGGCACGATCCTCTTTCCGTTCAGGCAACCGAGGGTAGCTTCAGCCCTATCTATGACGATGAGCCCGTAGCTCTCCTTCTCCTCCAGCATCTCGTCGAGTATCTCT
Source organism: Thermoplasmatota archaeon (assembly GCA_040753455.1). GTDB lineage: Archaea > Thermoplasmatota > Thermoplasmata > SG8-5 > JACRNV01 > JBFMEL01. The sequence goes on from JBFMEL010000041.1 coordinate 2,609, forward strand.
GTGTAGAAGGCGGAATCGCAGCGGTAGAGGAAGGTGGTGAACGGCTCCGGGGGTTCGATGATGTGCACTACTGGCTCCGGTTGATCGCCTGCACTATACCTGGTGCCCACGAAGAAGACCACGCCGTTCTCCGGTGGGAATCTGTACGCCCTCAGTCTGTTCATTATGGACTCGATCGCCCACATCACGTTCTTGCGCGTGCTGCGGGACTTGATGTTCCCGGACTGAGCGTACTCGTTGCGCAGGTAGTTCATCACGTCGGATATCTGTCTCCCTGGCGGGACATATAGGGAGATCAGCTCCGTTGCCCTGCCTCTGATCCCCTTGATCTCCTGCAGGGCTTTCCTGAACTCGTACCGGGCGAACGCTTTTTCGTCTGTCATCCTTTCACTGCACGCAAAGATTTAAAACCGACATGGCGTTACGGCTTATGTAGATTGTGGGTGGACCGATGGACAAGGTGGTGGTCTCTGTCGGCGGTTCGATCCTCCTGCCTGAAGAGAGGGCGGCGGAGCGCATCAGAGAGATCGCTATGCTGCTCAAGGACTCTGTCAGGGCGGTCGAGCTCTTCGTGGTGGTGGGCGGGGGAGGCACTGCCCGCTACTATATTAACATGGGCAGAGCGCTCGGCTGCAGCGAAGCGCTCCTCGACGAGATGGGAATAGCGATCACGAGGGTGAACGCAATGCTGCTGGCTGCGGCGCTCGGGGAGAGTGCACCCATTCCGCACACGATCGAGGAGGCGCTGGAAGCCAAGGAGCATCATGGGATCGTTGTGATGGGCGGCACTGTCCCCGGGCACACCACCGATGCGGTCTCTGCGCTGCTGGCAGAGCGCTCCGGGGCAGCAAGGTTCGTAAACGCCACCGCGGTGGATGGTGTGTACTCTGCCGACCCTGCCCAAGACCCTGACGCCCGGCGATACGACAGGATGAGCTTCGCGGAGCTGGCTGAGGTCTGCGGGCGCAGTCTGCACAAGGCGGGGCCGCATGTGGTCTTGGATCCGGAGGCTGTGAGGATATTATCGGGAGCTAGGATCCCCACGATCGTCGTGCACGGGGGAGATATGGGATCGCTGAGAGGCGCGATCCTCGGCAGAGGGTTCAGGGGCACGGTGATAGAATGAAGTACCGGGGGTTCATATCAGTGGAGGTCGGGGGTCTTTCCAAGATCCTCGAGTTCGGCGAGGATCTGAAGAGGACGAAGGTCCGCATGAAGCTCGTGGAAGCGGACAACATCCACATGACACTGAAATTCCTCGGGGATGTGGATGAACGGAAGAACGAAAGGATACTGGAGGCGATGCACAGGGCTGTGGAGGGCTTTCAGGCGTTCGAGATGACCCTGAAGGGAGCGGGGGCGTTCCCTGGGATGAACAACATCAGGGTTGTATGGATCGGTGCGGAAGGGGCTGAGGCTCTGTCAGAGATCGCGGCTAGGCTGAACTCCTACCTGAAGAAGGTCGGGTTTCCTCCCGAGGAGCGGGGGTTCACGCCCCACATTACAATAGCCAGGGTGAAGGACCGCAGGCACAGCGCTCAGCTCAGCGGGCTCATAGAGTCCCATGGGGACACAGAGTTCGGTGTGGTGAGGGTCGTTGACATCCAATTGAAGAGGAGCTTTCTTACGAACGAGGGGCCGGTCTACACCACCATGGGCGTGGCAAGGCTGGTTGGTTAAAGGATGAGGCTCGCTTGGAAGGTGGATCAGCCCTCGAACGATCAGCTCTGGAAGCCTCTTCGCCAGGCAGCGCTGTCTTGCGCGAGCGAGGGGAGCCACAGACAGATACTGGACATAGGGGGTGGGGGAGGCAGTTTCGGAGCTGGGATCAGGGCGTTGCATCCCGGTGCGAGGCTAGTGGTAATAGACATCGCCCCTTTCAAGGCTGTAGAGGGGGCCGTGCTCGTCAAAGGGGATGCGCGCTTTCTGCCCTTCCGCTCCTCTAAATTCGATACAGTGGTGGCAAGGGCGCTGCTCCACCACCTGCCTTCTGAGATAGACAGGGTCGTGGAGGAGGCTGCAAGGGTCTGCGCCCCCGATGGCATATTTGTTGTCCAGGAACCGTGCGCCGGGAACCTGCCTGCACGCTTTGCTCGCATGCTCGTGAGCACCACAGCCCATGAGCCGGGCGAGCGCCCGCTCCAGATCGAAGTGATGGTGGCTGCGATATCCAGGCACTTCGCAGTGAGGGGGGCGGAGTGGTTCTTTCTCATCTCATACCTTGCGCCCCACATTTTATCAAGGGTACGAAAGCCGCTCCTTGCATCGGGGAGGAGGCTCGCAGCGCTCCTCGGAGCTCTGGACGCAGCGCTCCTGCGTGCCATGCCATCCCTGCGGAGATATGCGGCATATGTCCATATATGCGCGGCTGAGCCGTTCGACCATCACATACAGGATCCTTAGCCGGGAGAAGAGGTGGCAGACGGCGATCGGCGGTTCCCGTGGGCTCGCGCACCACAGTACAGCGCCGAACGCGGGCGGGCTTAACTGCCGGGTTCGGGATGAGACCGGGTGTGTCCCCGCCGCTATGGCCGTCAAACCGCGGCTGCAGCGCGCAGGTGCGATAAAAGGTTTGTGCTTTGGATCCTTGTGGCATGACCGTCATGTCCAGCAAGGAGGATGCACAGACAGCAAGCTCGTGCCAACATACCGTAGGGACTGAGCAAAATCTTTCCCCCGCTCTTCTCACAAGCGCAGGTGCCCTATGCCTCTCCCTGCGCCGTTGCCACGCACCTCTTCGCCTCGTCGTACTTGCCCATCTTCACCAGGACATATCCCTTGTTCACCCACACATCCCTGTAATTGGCGTTGATCTTGATCGCCCTGTTGTACGCCCGCAGCGCCTCTATGAGCTTCCCCTGGCGCGCGTGCATGTTGCCCAGGTTGTTCCATGCCACCTCGTAGTTCGGGTTGAGATCGATCGCGCGCTGGAAGCATTCCATAGCCTCCTCGTGCTTTCCCATGCGGAACAGGGCGTTGCCTTTGTTCACCCAGGTGATCTCGTTCTCGGGATTGATCTCCAGAGCCATGTCCAGGCATTTGAGCCCTTCCTCGCATTCGCCCATGAGCACGAGGGCAGCCCCCTTGCTGTACCATGGGACATCGAAGCTCCGCGGGAGCCCGCGCCCCCTGCTCACGGCGCCGATGGCGCTGGAATATGCCTTTGCAGCCTCTTTGTAATCCTTTCGCATGTATCTTGCATCGCCTATCATTACCTGTCTCTCTGTCTCGATCACGAAGCGCAGTGCACTCCTGAGGAAGAACGAGGAGGAGAGGAACAGCACCACCGCGGCGCCGAACGAGAGATAGTGAGGGATGGCGAGCCCGGAGCCTGTGAGGATGAGCAGGGCTGATGTGCAGAGGACCGCCATCACCGCGCCCAGGTACAGGGACTGCCATCTGATCTCGGACGCCCATACCACCCCCATCGTCACGATGATTAGCCCTACGACCAGGAGGGCTGCGCCTTCCGTGGAGGGTGCCCATGGCGTCGCCCATCGCATCGGCACGAGCCCGACCACTGCCCCGCCTGCGGCAACGAGGAACAGCCCTGCCCATGCGCGCGCCTTGAAACCGAGCAAGTGCCTCGGGCGCAGCGTCCGCAGCGCCGCGATGAGAGGCACACCGATCTCAAACATCACCAGCAAGAACTCCCTCCTTGCAGGCCACACAAGCCCCATGACGAGGTAGAAGATTAAGACCCCCGTGGATAGGAAGACCAATATCTCTGCTGGCCCTCGCCAGGGCTCGCGCACCATGGGGATATCCTCTCGCACCCCTTCCCTCTTCATCGGGAGAGGACCCGGGGAGAGCCTGTCGCCTGCCATGACCTCATGCTCAGGTGCTCTCTCCTCTATCAGTGGGGCAGGGAGCTCAGGGAGCGCTCTCGCCACAGGCTCCGCCTCAATCTCCGGCGCCTCGATGACCTCGGGTGCAGCGCTCTCGATCGTCTCCTCTGCAGCTTCGGGTGGAACAGCCACCTCGGTGACAGATGGCTGCCCGGAAATATCGATCACCTCGTCCAGAAGGGCGGTGATGTCCTCTTCTGTCTGTGGAACTTCGATCCCCTCGGTCGGCTTTGCCCTCTCCTCCAGCTCGGCAACCGTCCCGTCGATCTCTTTCACGAGTTCCAGGATCTCCCCCTCTCCCGCACCGGGGACTTTCCCCTCCTCGGCATCATCCAGATCGAGAAGGATATCCTCCGGTGCACCTTCCCTGAGTATCATCTCTTCCATGTCCTTTTCCAGATCTTCCAGCTCCCGCACCGCCATGCTCCTTGCCTCTGGATGGTCCCCCAGCGCAATGCCGCAGCTCGTGCACTCCCCGGTCTCCGAGGGGATATTTGCGCCGCACAAAGGGCATGCGACGACCTCCTCCTCCGCAGAGGGCTCCAGCATCCTTATCAGATCTGCAACCTCCCCGTCCTCCTCACCTGCGCCGCACTTGGGGCATGGACCAGTGCCGGACATGAAAGCGCCGCAGGCGCTGCACACCGAGAGCCCCTCTTCCTTCCCCTCCTCTGGTGGAAGCCCTATCTCCTCCACCCCCAAGAGCTTCCTCAGCGTGAGCTCTGCAGCCCGCTCCTGTTCAGCCCACTGGTATGGGATATCCGCCTTGACAACGGGTGCGAGCTCTCTGCCGCACCTCTGGCAGAACCTCTCCCCCTCCCTGACAAAGCCCCCGCAGGACGTGCAGACGATCAGCCCTCTCTCCACAGCCCTCGGCGGCTCCGGGTATGCAGCCAGATCAAGAAGAGGCATGTCTTTGGCAAGGGTGCCGCACATCGTGCAACTCTCTGCACCAGCGCCCATGAGGGCTCCGCACACCGTGCATATCTCGATCGCGCGTTCCGCAGGCTCGCGCACCTCTTCCTCTCTCACCTCTCCAGAGACCCCAAGGATCCTCATGAGGACCTCTTCCGCTCTCCTAGCAGGATCTGGCGCAGGAGCATCGGCTTCGGGCGCGCGCACAACAGCACTGGGTTCTATGGATGCCCCGCATATCTCGCAGTGTTTTGCCCCCTCCAGCATGAAAGCGCCGCACTCCCCGCACACCAGCATGGCGCCCTTATCGCCGAACACGCCCTCGATCTTTGCCGCGCCCCTCTGTCTGACGGGTCTCCTCCTATGTCTCCTGGGCATCCTCTCTGCCTTTGCATCCTCGGTGGTCACAAGCATGCTCATGAGGGAATCGAGATCCTCTCCAGCGCTCGGCTCCGCCTCCACCCTCTCTTCCTTCCCATCCTCTTTGGGGCCAAGGAGATCCAGAAGGAGATCCTCCGCAGGGCTCGGCTCGACCTTCCCTTGCTCCTTGTCTGCCCCTTGGGAGATAAGGGAGGCATCTTCGGTGCGTTCCTGCGCTTCAGGGGGTAATCCTTCTTCCTTCTTGGGCACGAGAAGGCTCATGATCTCTTCTTCCTCCTTGGGTCTGGGCGCTGGTATGCCCCTGAGCACCTTGACGACCTCGGGCTTCTCCTCTGCGGCAGTCAGTATCATCTCCAGGAGCGCGGCATCCTCCTCAGAAAGCGCAGCAGGCTTCACCTCATCAGGCAGGGAGACGAGCGCATTGCACCTGGGACAGCGCTCCACACCCTCTGGAACGAACGCTCCGCAGACTGTGCAGAAGGTGATGACCTTCTTCTCCTCCGTTTCCTGCACTTCGGGTGCTGACGGCGCCTCTTCGATATCCCGAGGGAGGAACTCTCCGCACCGCGGACACCGCGCGGCATCCTCCGTGCTGAACGCCCCACAGGACGGGCAGAGATAGAGGGTTGCAGGCTCAGGCTGCCTGGCCTGCACCTTCTCCTCTTCTACCTTTCCCTCCTCCTCGATGAGACGTGCACCGCACTTGTGGCAGACCTGAGCGCTCTCGCTGACGAACGCCCCACACTCAGGGCATATGAAGAGCGCGCTCCCATCGCCTTCCTTTTCCGGCAGTGCAGTCCCTCCGATCTTGCGGCATTGCATCATTAAACCTCGGATTATAAATAGATTGCCATGACCCCCCGCGCTTCATGCGAAAATCCTTTATCCCACCAGGGATTAAGCTGCGTGGGGCAATTTCTATGGCAGGTAACAACAAACCCGTGGCACTCACGGACGACACGTTCGAGAGATTTGTGACCGAGCACAAGCGCGCGATCGTGGATTTCTGGGCCGAGTGGTGCGGACCGTGCCTGCAGATGGCACCGTTGTTCGCCCAGCTGGCGCAGAAGTACGAGGGCAGAGTCGCCTTCGGAAAGATCGACGTGGACAGGCACCAGCGCGTGGCACAGTCCTATGGGATCATGAGCATCCCGACACTCCTGATATTTAAGGATGGGGCGCATGTGGACACGATAGTGGGTCTGGTTCATCCATCCGAGATCGAGCGGCGCATCATGAAGTAACCTCGTCGAGTGCGCTGTTAATTTGCCTGCGACATGGTAATCGATCCATAGCGGGAACGCTGTTACGCCAATCGATGGTCAGCAGCTGTCCAAGCCCTGTGGAGATGGATCCAAGGACATCACGGCTCCCTGCATCCCAAACCTTTTATCCAGGCACAATCCTCCCCCCATCATGATGCAGTTCGGGTTGGGTCAAGGGGCTGCGGGCGCAGGGCATATCTTGGTCGGGCTCATCCTTTTGATCGTGGGCTTGGTGCTTGCGCTTTTTGGTGAAGACATATGGAGCGCTGTGCTCTCCTTGGTGGGCGCGCTGATCGGCGGCGCGATCGGATACCTCATCGGGATGGTATTGTTCCAGAGCTGGCTCATCGCCCTGATTCTAGGGATAGTGTGTGCGATCATCGGCAGCATCCTGTTCAAGTTCATGGTGGAGGCAGCGCTGGCGCTCGTCGCAGGGCTCATCGCGGCGGCGATCTTCTATCTCCTTTTCCCGGACTGGGTAGTGGCAGCGCTGGTCGTGCTGTTCATCGTTGCCATCATCGCCTACATATTCATAGAGAAGATAGTGGAGTTCCTCACCGCGCTGGTGGGCGGGATACTGGCTGGGGCGGGCGTGTACCTTCTTCTCCATCACACATGGGCTGCGGTCCTCATAGGGTTCATCATCTTCCTGGGAGGGGCGATATACCAGTTGGTGATCGAGAAGGACTGATGCGGGATGATCCGCACACAAGGGTTGAGAAAGGTCTTCGATGGTGTGGTAGCCATAGACCACCTGGACCTGGAGGTGGAGGAAGGGGATGTCTTCGGGTTCATAGGTCCAAATGGCGCTGGAAAGACCACGACGATGCGCATCCTCTGCTGCCTCCTTCGTCCCACTTCTGGCAGAGCGTTCATCGACGAGTTCGAGGTCGGGAGGGAGCCTGATGCCACGAGGATTAGGGAGCGGATAGGACTGCTGCCCGAGAACCCAGGGCTTTACACCAGCCTGAGCGCGTACGAGAACCTGTCCTTCTACGCCCGCCTGTATGAGGTGCCTGAGGCGACGAGGAGGGAGCGGATCGAGCACCTGCTGCGCATGCTGGATATATGGGATATCAGGGATCGGGCGGTAGCTACATTCTCCAGGGGGATGATGCAGAAGATCGCCATCGTGAGGGCGCTCGTGCACGAGCCTAAGTACCTCTTCCTCGACGAGCCAACTGCAAGCCTTGACCCGGCAGCGGTGAGGACGGTGCGCGAGTTCATCCTCGATCTGAAGGCGCAAGGTAGAACGATCTTCATCAATACGCACAACTTAGAGGAGGCGAGCAAGCTCTGCGAGCACGTAGCGATCTTCAACAGAAGGGTGCTGAGCCACGGGCGCCCCTCGGAGATGGCGAAGCGCATATGGGGCGCGAGAGCCAAGATCGAATTGAGCTCTGAAGCTGAGGGCTTCGTCCCCTTGATCTCAGGGGTGCAGGGGGTGACGAAGGTCTTTGCAGATGGGCGCATCCTCTACGCAACGATCGAGGACCCGCGCCAGGCGATCCCTAAGATCGTGGGTGCGCTGGTGTCCAAGGGCGCCGAGGTGTTGGGGGTCGAGGAGGAGCGCAAGAGCCTGGAGGAGATATACTTGGAGGTGGTGGAGGGCTCCCACCCGGACAGATCACCCGATTGTTCATAGGGTGATGGTGATGAGGTTGTTTCCTTGCCTCGGTGAGACTTCGCTATCAGTTTGATTCTCACCATCGGTCCAGTCGCATCTTTTGTTAAATGGGTGTTACGAGCCAGATGCGTCCTTACCTCGATGTTTTGCTAATAAATTGTTACTAGTCCCATCGTCGGTCCAGTCGCATCTTTTGTTAAATGGGTGTTACGAGCCAGATGCGTCCTTACCTCGGCAAGAGATTATTCCGAGAGTGTTTCCTTGCCTCGGTCCAGTCGCATCCTTAACGATATAAGCCAGATGCGGCTTTACCTCGATGTTTCGCTAATAAATTGTTACTAATCACATCTTCGGTCCAGTCGCATCCTTGGTGCTGTGTGTCAGATGCGACCTTACCTCGGTGAGTTGTTGTTGTGAGATTTTTTTCCTCACCTTCGGTCCAGTCGCATCCGCCGGTTCCCATCTCTAGCCCAGGGGGCAGGGATAGGCGACATGTAGATGCGATATCGTCCTGTCGCCTCCACGGACGCATCTTCTGCATCCTTCGTGTTATGAAACAGATGCGTCCTTGCCTCGACAAGAAGATGTTCTGAGATTGTTTCCTTGTCTTCGGTCCAGCCGCATCCGCTGGCTCCCATCTCTAGCACAGGGGGCGGGGATAGGCGACATGTAGATGCGATATCGTCCTGTCGCCTATCCAGCCGCATCCCAAGCAACCTTACAACATGCTGGATGCGGCGTATCCCAGCAATGTAGTTGACTACAAAAAGGATGCGGGTGCCGGGATTTGAACCCGAGTCTCAAGCTTGGCAAGCTTGAGTGATAACCAGGCTACACTACACCCGCGCGTGTGTGCCTGTGCCACCTGCCTTCGTTGACAGCCCGCGTGCTTCAGGGATATAGTGATGGGATAAAAAGGCTTTTGTGCGCTTGGTCTCTGCGAGGTTGCCACCAGTGCGGGAAAATATATATTTCATATAGGCTATCACCTCCTCATGAGCAAACTATACAGAGCGTCATAAATGATTGCGCATCTTCAGGGAAGCCAGCATCTTCAACATGCGCAGGTACTTCACACGTCATGTATAAAGTGCAAGGTGAGCACAGGCGGCGAGATTTGGAGAGAACCACTTCGCAGAGACCAAGGGAGTCGAATTGTTTATACGCCGCATGCGCCTCAGGGGGTCGTGAGAACGATGTCTGAAGCACAGCAGGGGGCGAAGGACTTCATCCGCGCGATCATAGACGAGGACCTGAGGAGCGGAAGGTTCGACAGGGTTCATACCAGGTTTCCGCCCGAGCCCAACGGCTATCTGCACATCGGGCATGCCAAATCGATATGCTTGAACTTCGGCATCGCTGAGGAGTACAAGGGGCACTGCAACCTCAGGTTCGACGACACCAACCCTGCCAAGGAAGAGGAGGAGTACGTAAGGGCGATCATGGAGGACGTGAGGTGGCTCGGCTTCGACTGGGAGGAGCGGTTATTCTTCGCCTCGGACTATTTCGAGCAGATGTATCAGTGGGCATCGCATCTCATTAAGGCTGGAAAGGCGTATGTTGATGACCTCTCTGCCGAGGAGATCAGCGACCACAGGGGGGACCTCACCACCCCAGGGAAGGAGAGCCCCTACAGGCACAGGAGCGTCGAGGAGAACCTGGAGCTCTTCGAGCGCATGAGGCGCGGGGAGTTTCCTGAGGGCTCTAAGGTCCTCAGAGCCAAGATAGACATGGCGCACCCGAACATGAACATGCGCGACCCTGTGATGTACCGCATCATGCACAAAGAGCATCACCGCCAGGGGGACGAGTGGTGCCTCTATCCCATGTACGACTGGGCGCACGGCTTGGAGGATTCTGTGGAGGGCATCACACACTCGATCTGCACCTTGGAGTTCGAGGACCACCGCCCACTTTACGACTGGTTCTTAGACCAGTTAGGGGTTTATCACCCCAGGCAGATAGAGTTCGCGCGCCTCAACCTCACCTACACGGTGATGAGCAAGCGGATGCTGAAGGAGCTCGTAGATGGCGGGCATGTCTCTGGCTGGGACGATCCCAGGCTCCCCACGATCAGCGGGATGCGGAGGCGCGGCTACCCCCCAGCAGCGATTCGAAGCTTCTGCGGGAAGATAGGCGTGGCGAAGGTGAACAGCATGATAGACATCAGCATCCTGGAGCACTGCGCGCGCGAGGAGCTGAACCGCACAGCGCCGCGCTACATGGGTGTCCTCCATCCGCTCAAGCTGGTGATAGAGAACTGCCCGGAGGATCGAGTGGAGGTGATGGAGGTCGTGAACAACCCGGAGGACCCCTCTGCGGGCAGGCGCAGGGTGCCTTTCTCCAGGGTGCTGTACATCGAGCGCGAGGACTTCATGCTTTCCCCGCCCAAAGGATTCTTCCGCCTCTCGCCAGGACGGGAGGTGAGGCTGAGGAACGCCTATCTCATCACCTGCACCGATGCTGTGAAGGAGGATGGGATTGTGGTGGAGGTGAGGGGTCGTGTGGATCCCGCCACCCGGGGAGGGGATGCGCCCGACGGCAGGAAGGTGAAATCCACCATACACTGGGTCTCGGCAGCGCACGCGGTCGGCGCCGAGGTGCGGCTCTATGATCGCCTCTTCACATCCGAAGATCCCGCGGGACAGAAGGACAGGGATTTCAAGGAGTTCCTGAACCCAGAGGCGCTCAGGATCATCAATGACTGCAAGGTGGAGCCCGCGGTGCGCGATCTCAAGCCCTTCGACAGGTTCCAGTTCGAGAGGATAGGATACTTCTGCGTGGATCCGGACTCCAGCGCAGAGAGGCTCGTGCTGAACAAGACCATCGGGCTGAGGGACACATGGGCGAAGGTGCGGATGAGGCATCTCAATCAATGAGAGCTACTCTCAGAAAATGCCTCCTTCAGCGCGCCATAGGGGGCGTTGGTCCTGAAGCCTGTGGGGGAGAGATACGTGCGCTGGGCGGTGTAACCCTGCAGTCTGAGGAGATCGAGCATGGTGCAGAGCTTTGGGGGAGAGGCGCGAAGCTCCCTCGCCAGGATATTGATGTCGTAGTGGAGTGGAGGTGCAGCATCCTCGACCGCCCAGAGATCGAGATCCTTGACAAGGATAGCTGTGTGTGGATCCAGCGTCCGCCCCATCTGCCCCACGAGCTCGGGGTCGAAGAGCGCAGCGCTCCACAGCGGACCTGCGTGCTCCTTGGATTCTGGGGAGGAGGAAAACCATCTCTCCCCCCCATGGAAGTCTGCGTAGGCGATCGAGTGCAGGAGATGCTCAGCGCGTCCCGCGCCCCTCAGCACCCGGAAATGGCAGCGCACGAAGTGCCCTTTCGCGTAGCAGAGGATAGGCTGTGCAGCCAGGTCATAGGATGCAGCCATGCGCACCACGTATCCCGCGAGTATCCTTATCCCGACCTCGTGCATGCATTCTCTGTCCAATGTGCGGGCATGATACCTGCGGGCGCATGTCTTTCTGTAGGGTCCGCAGAGCACTGCCGTATCAGTGGCGGTCAGAGCTAGGATGCCGCCGTCCGCCACACCCTGCAGCGCGTGGGGGATGAGATGCACAGGGGTGCCGAACGGGTCGATGTCCACGTAGTGGTACTTTGCTCCATGCAGGAGATGCCGCACATCGCTGCACGACATCTTTGCGTTCTCAACATGGTTGAGGGCGATGTTCTTCTCGATCGCAGCGCATGCAGCAGGATTGCTGTCGTTTATCACCACCTCTGCTTCCGGCGCTTCGAGCGCGATTCTGATCCCGCGCACACCAGAGGCTGCCATGCCGTCCAGCATCCGCCATTCCTGGGTGTTTATCGCTCTCATCAGCAGCACGCTCACGTCCCTCGAGTGGCGCATCGCAGGGTTGTAGAACACCCCTCCCACCCTTCTCCCGGGTCCGATGGGGGCTCCGCAGACCTCTGCGTAGAAACTGCACCCCCCCTCATTCAGGATTTGAAGTTTCACAGCAGCTCGCCCTTCAGCAGCTTCATCACCTTGTATGGAAGGAGGTTCCTGTTGATCGGGGTCACCTCCAGTATCCTGATGTCGTCCCTCCTCCTGATGTCCTGGAGCAGCGGGTTCCTGGACTTCTTGTGCAGCGTGAGGATCGTGGTCTTTTCCGCGTCCAGGGCTTCCTTCACAGCCGCAACGAACTTCTCGGACTCCACCTCCATCTTCCCCACCTCGTCTATGACCACTACATCCGCGTTCTTGCAGGCATCCAGGATCGCAGATACGCCCACAGTGTCCAGTGCCCTGAGGTCAACCCCGTACTTCCCCACAGTGATCTGGGATTCGATCTTCACGTGCGCGAAGCGCTTGCGTTTCTTCCTTGCCCAGTCCAGGACATAGAATCCAACCCTCTGTCCCCTTTGAATGATCGGCTCGGTGATCATCCCACCCACGCTCTTGCCTTCAGCCTCTATCATCTCGATGATCCTGATGAGGGTGTGGGTCTTCCCCGCGCTCGGAAGCCCCGTGATGCCGATCTTCATAACCTCGTTCATCCCTCTGCCTCACGCATCCGCATCTCGCAAAGTTGGTATGCACTGCCACAGGTATATAGCGCTGCGCTATAATAATGTTCGCGCGCCGCCCTATCACGTGGTGAGCTGAACGTCCATGTGGTTATTAGCCACGTAATTAGATTAGCCCGCCCTGGAACTGCTTTCCCGCGCCCTCTTTGGGATATACCAGCTGCATGATGTGGACATCCAGCAGCCTTCCGAACTTCCTTCCGACCTCTCTCATGATGCCGATGTGCTCGAACCCCAAGGACGCATGAAGGTGCACGCTCGCTTCGTTCCCCTCAGTAATCCGCGCGATGACCGTGTGCAGCCCTGCTCTCTTGCCAGATGCGATGATATTCTCAATGAGCCTTCGACCGATCCCTTTTCCTCGATCCTCCTTCCGCACATACAGGGAGATCTCGGCTGTGTCAGCATACGCGCACCTGTCAGACCAGGGGCTTAGGGCTGCCCAGCCCACCACCTGTCCATCCATCTCTGCCACGATCAGCGGGTACTTATCACCATGTTGTCGAAACCAGGCTCTCTGCTCCTCAACGGACTTCGGATTGGTGTCAAAGGTGGCATTCGTGCTCAGTATAGCATCGTTATATATCTCGGTGATGGCTGAGAGGTCATCCAGCAAGCCCGGTCGTATCGATAGACCAAGGGAATGCGCTGGTGTTATCGGCATTTCACAGCCTCTACGACGAGCGAATGGGGTATTCTCAGGTTGTCTTTAAAATAGACAGGATATTCCCGAAGGCCTCTTTTCGTGGGCTTGGGCTCGTCGAGCCTCGATATGTGGAGGCCAGCATCGTGGAGGGCGTCCGCGTAATCTGTCATGGTCCTGTGGAACGATGTAGTCGTGAAGGGTCGCTTCAACCGCTCCATTTTCCATTCGATCACCGTAGCCCAGTCGTCGAAATAGAAGTCCACGGAATAGTACTGGGGTTTCATGCCCCTTGCCACCGCCCGCTCGATCTCCGAGCCCCACTGTTTTATTTGGTTTCCGTACACCCATCCTCCTATTTTTCTCCCGCCAATCATCCTCGTTTCGAAGCAAGGGTGCGTTATCGCGAACACGAAGCGCCCGTGCTTCTTGAGAACTCTCGAGGTCTCTTTGATTGCGCC
>JBFMEL010000042.1:0-16116 GCA_040753455.1 Thermoplasmatota archaeon
AGGTCAGCGTAGTAGAAATAGATGGGAAAGACCGTCTCGGTGAGGTGACACGTCAAACAAAGAAGGTCATCGAGCTCCTTGAGGTCCCTATTACCAAGAAATTGGGAAGTTAGGGAATAGAGACCGTGAGTGTTATAAAAAATATGTGGCCAAGAGAACCTCTTACGACATTATTTGGCGTTATATCTTCTGGCATATCTGTTCTTCCATGAATACCCGTGGTAGAGAAGGAATTATAGAGGAGTTCCGCAACCTTCTTTCCTCGTCTATTATCTATCATGACAGACATTTTGATATACACTCCATATATTTCCACCAAACATTATTAAATTAAGGGGCCATCTTTCATATCATCCCAAAGTGTTTGAATGCTTGTTTGATTGGTTCAATTTTCTCAGAGGGACATGGGTTAGTTCTTATGTTTTCATCATATCTGTTTGGTGCGTTTCTTAATTCAAGTCCGCAAATCTCTTTTACATGTGCAATCCAGCATGTTTTTACGGTGTATCCATAGTTTCTTCTTATCCAGTCCTGAATCTGTTTGTATGTTGCCATATTACCACCTCCTTTTAAATCGCATTTCGCCTAACGTCTGGCGGGTATGCGAAGTTCCGAGCCGAAGGCTCGGAATTTGGGTGAGCACCGCAGTGCGAACCGCATACCCGCTTGTATATCCACCCCCCGAGGTCTATATCCTCGTGCGCTATTACGTAGGATAGGCTGAGGGGTAGGCGAGACTATCCGCTGAGGCGCAAGTCCTCGTATAACAGCCCGCCTCCCCCGCCTATGTGACGTCTGCGAATGGCACGTAGTGGGCCACAGTATGGCTGCGCCATACGCTCGTGGACTCCATGTATCACGTGCAAGCTTGCAGTATCGCATAGTCACGGGGGCAGTATAGACCTCAGCCTACAAAAACGTTGAGGTGAAAACATGAGAAAGATGTACGTAGGGATTGACGTGAGCAAGGACTGCTTCAAGGTGGCAGTCAAGGACGAGAGGAACAACCAGGTCATGCCTGTGAAGACCTATAACCATAATCGGGCAAGCCTGGAAGCCTTTGGCAGGGAGATGTGCGCCTTGAAGGAACAGACTGGAGGCGGTGCGCTCTACGGGATGGAAGTCATACATTGCTCCAGAGCAACAGCCTAACGCCGTTCCCACGTGAACGAGCAGGTCTTCGGGGGCTCTCCCGCAGGAAGCGGCGCTTCCGAGGGCATGTCCAGCCTCGGCTCGACAGTGATTTTGGCAACTTTTTCTTTCCCCCGAAGACCAGCGCAGCGAACCTGAAGAAAAAGTTGCTCGATATACTGGCTCGTCATGCCCCATAGGGATATGAGCGATAGCCGTCTCTGTTTTCACATCCAGAATCTACAATCAGCAGCTTAATATAGCACGCTGTTATGTGCCCCGAACGAAGTGAGGGCAAGGCTCTCGTAGAGAGCCGAAGAGTGCCCGACGCCAGCCATTTCATTGTTCATGTAATCCTCTCTAAATTAGAGAGATACTTCTCAAAACGTTCCCTTGCGGATTGAAGCGAGGAGAATTGTTTTTCACAGACATCTGAAAATCTCGCTAAGACTTTCCTATTTATTTCCTCTTGTCTTTCAAAGATGGCAGCAGCAGTAAAATTGATACCAAACTTCTCGAATTGAAGTATCGCAATGGTTGCATCTCTGCATCTATCATCGTTTAAAATAGCAAAAAGAAAGATCCGTCTCTGTTTTGCTTCAATCACACAATCAACAGGATACAGGGCATTTGGATCATGTTCGGGATCATGGTAATCAAATGATATGTTCTCCTCTGGTATCTGTGTTGAGATGAATGAATGAAACTCTTCCATAAAGGCAGACCTTACACGTTCCCTTTTTAGATACGTAACATCAGATATGTGGAGAATTCCTTGAATAAAGGAATACAAGGCATCTCCATACAACCCATCATCAATCTTTAGAATTAGCTCACCATCTCTGTTAATGATGTTATAGGTTGTGAGAGATGTATCGATTATTTGTTGTCTAGTCTTTGTATCAAGGTAAATATCTTCATAAGATAAGTGCATGAATGTATGTCCCTCATCAGTTAATAACCATTTGTCCTCACTATCTTTCTTTAACACTATTTTTAAATGATCACCATCATCAAAAGTAAAAGGTGTTCTTACAATTAATCTTCCTAATCCCTCAGACACCAGATCTATTTCTTCACAGACCTTCTTTTTGAAGTCCTTTCTAAAGTCGTCTAACTCACGCATTTAACCCCCTCCAAAGTCCTTCAATGTAGTTGCCGATTCTGGGAGTTCAATTTGAAAGTTAAAAGCTTTAAGGAACGCCTCCACCGCTTTATCAAATGATTCATAAGTTTTCGTGACTTCTCCATATGTCTCAATTCGTAATCCTGCCTCTTGATATCTTTGTGTTGCTATATGGGTGTGAAAGTCGTGAAATGAGTTTTTCTCTAAAGTATTTGTATGAAAATGCTTTCCATTATACCTTGCAAGATTATACCATATACCAGTTTTATCGTCTTGGTAACGAAGAATGATAGAAAAATCTGAGAAATCTATCCTATTTTTTCTCAGGATAATAGCGAAAGTATGCCCCTGATTTCCTTGAATGGTAAGTTCTTGTTCTTCATGTTGCTGTCCACTTTTAGCTTTCGTTCTTAGCTTCTTGGGATAATCTTTAGGAAGAATCTTTAGCTCAGCAAATAAATTTTTAATCTCGCTATCAGTTAATATGGTCATTGTAGAACCTCCATCGCTTAACAGATGCTTTGTTCATTTAGTATTCGCCTCTAAACAGATGTGTTATTCTAAAGTAGTGAAGAGGAAATTGAGATTTAAGCCTTTCCATAGGGGTGTCGGGCATTTCATATAACTCGTTCATATGCAACATAGTTGTCATACATTTCTCTGATTTGGGGGGATAGACGACATTAATGTCGCATGTCCATCCATTTGGCAGACCCTTATTTGTCATCAATGAGGTGTGCAACGGGCTACTGCTCACCTGTGTATATGTCTTCGCCTTCGAGATCCGAAATGGGACGTAGGGGAATGCGCCGGATAGCCTGCCGTCATGGGTTTTTCCGATCCTTGTTCCTGCGCTCATTACGAGAGGATAGGATGTTCAATATTTAAAAATGTCGTGGAGGTGGCTGAAAGTGTGCGTCGGCGCTGTCTCAAAACTACTCGGTCATCTGCTTTCTGGGTAGGATATATCCTACTATGGATGGTGGCTTTTATAACGTTGGTGCTGTATTTCCCTATGATGCCCGACTACACAATCGTGCTGGTGGATCCCAAGAACCCAGGGAATATAGGTGCGGTAGCGCGCGATGGCGAACTTCGGCGTTGGGCGTTTGGCGCTCGTCAACCCCTGTGTATTGGACGATAGCGCGTACCAGAGCGCCCTGCATGGCAAGGATGGCACAGAAATATTCAATGCGCTGGACAGCGCGCTCGAAGGTAATCGGGGGCTCTGTATATCCCAGAGAAAGACGTTCTTCACCTCGCCCCGGTTAATTAGGTACAGTCTGAAGCGCACAACATTCCACATGGAGTGGATGTTGCGCCTTAAATCATGTGCCTATAAAGCGGGAGTTCAGGTCTATCCATATCCTCTCTTTTCGTCCACGAAGTGCTGGTTCCAGTAATGATACGGGGAGGCATGCTTCTGAGCACCAGTCATATCCGTGCCCACCCCTGCCTGGTACGTGCCGTACCTATCCCTGATCTGCTCCTCGATCGTCTTGCTGCGCTTGAGCGCATCTTTGATGTGCCTAGCTTCGATCAGCTCAGCGCCTTCCACGACCGCTATATCGCCCGCTGTCCTTATCAAGCCGCCGAGGTCCCTCAGCCTCAGGGTGAGCGCCCTCTCCTTGTGGTCGATCACCCTCGCCCTGCGTCGCGCCTCCTCGATGATCGCCTCCACAGCCTCCCTTGTCGCGTGCGGTATCCTCCTGTCGATATGGATCTCCTGCGCCACGAACTGGGCGAGCTGCGTGCAGTTTCTATCGTTGTACTCCATCGTCGTCTCCACCAGGACCTCGTACCCTGAGCCGATGATGCGAGAGCGCAGGGGAGAGAGGATGTACTCCAAGTCCTGTATGTTGCACGCCCCCACGAATATGAAGTCGCAGGGCACGTTGTCCACCCTGACGCTGGCGCCAGCGCTCTGCGGGTTCCTGCCAGCGATGGGGAAGCGCTTCTCCTGCATGGCTGTGAGGAGGAACCTCTGGAGATGTCCCAGATGCGGCAGCTCGTCAACGAACAGCACGCCCTGGTGCGCCTCGTGTATCGCCCCCGGCACCACCCTCTCATAGGGCGGGGTCCCCAGGTGTGGATGCCCCCCGTACGGGTCGTGGCGCACGTCGCCCAGCAGCTCTGTCTCGCTCGCCCCTGTGGCCAGCAGAAACGGGTTGCGATCCACATGTACCAGCACCTTCCTGGGGCTCATCCGCTCCATCTCCCTCCGCTTCTCCAGCGCGGTCTGCTCGAGCATCTTGATCATTTCCCCCGCGCGCTCGTAGACCACGACCTCATCCTTCCCGAAGCGCTTGCGGGTGGTGGTGACGCGCTCATGTCCCCCCAGATGACCGAGGGTCACCTCGAATATCCCGCCGATCAGGTCCCCGAAGGGATTGTTGGGAGCGCCGGAGACCTGCGAGAGCTTGGGGCGCGCGCACTTGGGGCAGAAACGCTCCTTGGGGGAGGAATATGTCCCGCAGTTCACGCACTTGTATCCCAGGCGCTCTGCGACGTTCACCGGGGCAGCCTTCGGATCCAGCAGTTCCCCTGCTGCGCCTTCCTGATCCTGGTGCTCTCTCTCCACGTCCTCCCTCCGCTTCACCTCCACCAGCGGTCTGTCAGGGTTTTCCGGGTTCTGCACGATCCTGATCTCTTCTGTGGGGTGCGGGAGGTGCAGTGCCAGCGCCTGGGCGATCATCGACTTTCCGGTGCCGGGAGGACCGACGAGCAGCAGATGCCTTCTCTGCTTGGCAGCCAGGTATGCCAGCTCTATCGCTTCGTCCTGGCCGATCACACGCTTGAGCGGGTCTGATGGAATGGGTATCGCCGCAGTGGTCTCGATCTCGTCCAGTATGAAATCCGGCCCGCTCATCCCCCTACCCGCCTATTCAAAGTCTGATCTGAGCCATACGCGCACGCTCGTCGGCTGCTTCGCCACGCTGCCCATCCTCGTGCCCACCAGTTCTGTAATCCCCAGCTCGGCAGCGATATCCACCAGCCTCTGGCTCACAACACCATCGAAGACTATAGTCCTCACATCTTTGGGCTCAGCCTTCAGGTTGTCTGCGAGGGTGTTCACATCCAGCTCTGCGATGATCTCCCCAGAGGGGGATATCAGCCTTGCCTTCGATGACCCGGAGATCTCTCTCAACAGATCGTAGTACCTCTGCTGCTGCTCGTTGAGCTCCCTCCTCGGTGCCTGCGGCGGTCGGCGGTCGGGCTTCCTGCGGCGGTCCCTGCCGCCTCTATGATCTTCCTGGCGAAGCTCCTGCGGCTTCTCCTCACCACCGTTGTGGGCAGCCTGGTCTGTGGGGACCTTGTTCCTCAGCGCTTTCATGATCTGTTTGCTCGTGAGCTCCTCGACCTCCTTGCCCTGCGGCGCTTTGGCTACAAAGTCAATCTCTGCGACCTGCAGCAGCTCCCTGAGCACGAGCTCGCCTCCCCGATCTCCATCAACAAAGGCTGTCACCACCTTTTCCTTCGACAGCTCCTGGATCGTCTTGGGGACGCTGGTGCCCTCGACAGCCACGGCGTTCTTTATCCCGGCTCTCAGTAGGTTCATGACGTCGTTCCTGCCCTCTACGATGATGATGGCGTCCGAATCTACAACATTCGGTCCAGCAGGCAGGCGCTCGGATCCAAAACTCATGATCTCCTGCACCTGCAGCGATTCCCTGACCGCGCTGGTGAGATCCTCTGATGTGGAGCGGGAGCCCTCCAGCAGCCTTGTGAGGAGCCCTTTAGCCCTCTCGATGATCTTCTGGCGCTTAGACATCCTGACATCCTCTATCGAGAGGACCTGTATGTGCGCCTTGCAGGGTCCCACCCTGTCTATGGTTTCGAGCGAGGCTGCCAGGATCGATGTCTCCACCTGGTCCAGGCTGGAGGGGATGAGTATCTCTCCCTCTGACTTGCCTTTGTTCGTCGCTACCTCGACCTCTATGCGTCCTATGCGTCCTGATTTCTGCATGTCCCGAAGGTCCAGCTCCTCTCCGAGCAGTCCCTCTGTCTGACCAAAGATTGCTCCCACGATGTCTGGTTTCTCTATCACACCGTCCGCAGAGATCGTGGCCTTGACCAGGTATTTCGTAGTGCTTGGGTCTATGTTCATTGCTTCACCTCTATTTCCTTTGCGTTTTTCAGCTCCTTCGTGTGAAGTGTCCTTGGTCCCAGATACCGCGTTCACTCGGACCCTCAGGTCCCTCGAAAGGTCATTCGATGATCCTTATCGTGAAGAGTGATGATATTGTGACGCGCATTCACACGAACGATCCACCGCACAGCACAGGTCGTATATAAATATTGCGCCTACCCATCAGATATATATCTTGGTGCTGTCTGGCTCTCCCTACACCAAGTAATAGGTGTCGTCGTGCTTGAGCAGCCTTGCAGTGTCCCCGGAGCGCGCCCAGCCCCTGGGCTTGAGCACCTCCACCGTGCACATCTCCGGGTCGAGGACCTGCAGTTCCATCTCCCCCTCGCTCACTATCACCGCCTCCACCAATCTCTCTCTACCCCCAAGGATAACTGCCTCCACCAAATCTTTAGGACGAGAGGCAAGCACCTCCCATGTGTCCAGCGCCTTTAGCTTCACTGTCTTGGAACTCAGGGAAAGCACCTGGCACACCCTGCCCTGGTGCAGGAGGAAGTCCCCGCGCCTGTACGGCGGGAGGCGCACGAGGTGCGTTGATCTGTAGACCTCCCGCCCACCCTTCATCCCGTAGATGCTGCGGCTCGAAGAGGTCAGGGCGCCCGTTCGCTCAGCCAGGGTCTTTGCTATGAGGCGTGCCGCGCTCTTGCTGCTCAGATATATATCCACACCCCCTCTTACCCCCTCCACCCTTGTGACGAACGCGTTCCTGTCCCTCTCAGCGATGGCTGCCACACGCTTCTCTATGTATTCCACTGCGTCTGATAGTTCAGTGCTCATCCTCTCATCAGCCCTGAGCTGAACGATCGCCTCGTAGTATCGCCCTCCGCGCTGCCCGCAGCGCTCGCAGAGCCGATTGGTCAGCGAGATCCTCGTGATATGGCGTTCCGTGCGCTCCACCCCTTCTACCTCCCTTGTCAGGATGATGGTAACCCTCCAGTTCCGGTCATCCTCTGGGGAGATGTGCACGTTCAAGTGCGCATCCTTCATCTTCAACCTCTCAAGGATGACCCTGGTGGCTGCATCGCCGAGCTCTATCTCTCTCCAGGAGCCGTCAACGAGGAGCGCGCCGCAGCGCCTGCAGACAGGGATCGATATCCTAGGGGGTAGCTTGACCACGGGCAGGAGGCGGGCGGCGCACTCGGTGCACAGCACCCCTTGGCTTTCCCTTCCGCACTCCACGCAGAACATATCAGCACTCCATCACAACGAGGAGAGCGTACTTCACCCCTTGGATAGAAAGGACATGGTCATCCTCTATGTAGCCCCTGGAGACAGCGTGTTTCACAGCGCGCTCGCCGCACAGGTTGGCGGTGGTGCATGTGGATAGAAAGGCATCGAGAGCTGTTTCGGGGTACTCATCATCGCCATAGAAGAGCTCTGTCACCTTCAGCCTCATGCGTCCTTCCTGGAACTCCCGCCCGATGAGCTCGGCATCGCACGCTGCGACCACCACCTCCCCCTCTGCCCTGTGCACCTTGATCCTGAGCAAGCTGAACACCTACACCGTGTACACCGTGGAATAGTACCCGAGTTTTCGGGAGTAGATCTCGTTGGCGTTCTTCAACCGCTCGATGATCTGTTTCACCCTCTCCTCAGAGATCCTCTTCTTAGATGCGTTGGCTATGATATCATCCACCGCAGCCATCTTTTCCTCGCTCACCCGCTCCAGGTCCCGTATGATATCCATGATGGTGATGATCTCGTCACGCTGGGAACTCGGTATCCCGGTGGCAACGATATCGATGTCGTACTGGTCTGTGCCCAAGCCCATGACCCTCTTCATGTACTCGCCGAATATCCTGATGGCTCTCTGGGCATCATCTATCGTCACCACATTGCTCAGCCTTGCCCTCGCGCTCGCCTCCGAGAGGCGGATATAGGCTTCAAGCTGCCTTGCGGTGATCGAGACAGCCCTTCTCCGCTCGTCCATCGTTCCGCCGCCGCCCTGCCTCACCCTGAGGTAGTATTCCTTCAGCTCCTCCATGGCTTCGGTGGACAGCACAGGGACCACCTTCCTAGCCATTGAGACGTACTTGCGCATCAGGAGCGTGTCGATCTCAGGCTGCATCTCTGCCTCCACGCTGTCATCATAGCTTTCTGGTGGGAGGATCCCCTCCTTCTTCTGCCGCCTCACCTCTCCGACCTGATGCGCCCTGAGGATGTGCGACGCGACCATGGCGTCCCTGTGCGGTTCAGGCGCATCCTGGATGGGGAAGATGAGGTCGAACCTGGAGAGGAGCGTGACCGGGAGGTTGATCTGATCCACGATCGGCTGTTGAATCTCGAACCTTCCAAACTTCGGGTTCGCAGCCCCGAGGAGCGCGCACCTTGCCTGCAGCGTTGCTGTTATGCCTGCCTTTGCCACGCTGATCGTGTTGTGAAGGACAAGCCCCTCACTGATGAAGGTGTGAGTCGGTTCCACAGTAACGTCGTAAACCCATTCGACCCCTTCGTTTTGGACGAGCTCGACCTCCTTCACCTCGACGAAGCGAAACGCCGATGCGATGAGGCGCCTTAGTTTGTCAAGAGCCGCGCTTGATCGCTTCACCTTGCTGCGAGCCATGTTGCGGACCGTGGAGAGGAGGATGGCGTAATTCTTCGTTCCCCTGTTCCTTTCTATGTAAGTGACCATGCTGGGCGAGAGATTAATCTGCGAGGCGACCTCGGAGAGGGAGAGGCTGTATCTCTTTCTTATCTCCCGGGGATCAGCGATTTTACAAGGGTCTCTCAAGGATAAAATATGCGCCTCCACCTTTTCAATGTAATTTATGGCAATCGCTCGATGCAGTGTTCCGCCGGAGTTCACAGAACGGCATAGATAGCCATCGTCCAGGCGATAGTCACGAAGGAGATTTTTTATCATTCGGGCTATGTCTGAAGGTACGCGATCATGATCGTTCCGTCTGTTAAAGCTCCTCTTGACTAAACGTTGAATCTCCTCAGCCCTGTGATCATCTTTGCCTATCAATTCGTAAAATTTTCTCTGCGAATCGCTGCTGGTGAGGACCACCTTGTATGCGCTCTTGAAACATCCTTCTCGGTGGGAGAAATAGGTGTATGACCTCCTGATGTATGAACTCATGCCAATGCTCAATAGCAAATCCACGTAGTCCTTCGCCAGACCGAGGGAGTTCGTGACGTATCCGAACCTCTCTGAGTCGTGAAATCCGTCCCCTCTGAACGCCCCTAGAAGAAACTGAATCCTGATCTCCTCGCTCGCGTGGAAAATCATCTTAGGTGCCCTCTTTTGTGCTGACTTCTCGATCACTTCCGGAAAGTTCGTTTTGAAGAAATCGTAGAGCGAGCGAGATATGCATCTCAGGGTGAGCATATCCTTCGTCCTTCTGCCGTTGGCAGACCTGCGCTCCACGCACGGCTTGAACCCGAAAAGTCCTTCGACAGTTCTGCATGCGTCCAGGATCAGTCCTTCAGATGTATTGGCGATCATCACCTCTGCGGTCCTGTTCTTCGGTGAGTGATACGCGTGTCCCTCGCTCACGATATATCCCAATAGCCTGGCGAGCTTCCCGTCGATCGCCTCCGGGAAAGCGATTTCCTTGCATCTCTGATCTATATCCACAACAGAAAGCACCGCTTCGTTCCTTTCGAGTGGATATTGGATCGGTGCAGGGGCGAGCATCCCCCTGGACACCTCATCTGCCCGGACCTCACGTATCTCATCATTCACCAGGATATAGACAGGATGTTCGGGCGTGATCGTGATGCTTCTTCCATTTCCATAGGTGATCTTAACGAATTTGGACGGAGCCTTGTGGCGGCTGACCCTGTCTATGGATAATGGGTAGATGTCTTGGAAATCCGTGGTCAAGATCCTGCAGTCTTTCACACCAGCAAGGGGGATGATCTCACAGTCCTTCCCATGTATGATCCTGTGCCGGTGAGCACGAAGAATCTCATCCACGAATCCACCTATCGTCACCTTCTCCCCGTTTGAGAACATGATCTCCGTATCTGGGTGATAGGACTGCTGCTCCATTGCCTCGTGCATCGCGCTGCGATCCTGGTCGTTCATCTTGTCGAGTTCGTCGATCGCGGCGATCCCCCTGTCCGCGAGCACCAGCGCGCCAGCCTCCAGCGTCCAGCGCCCCTCTCCGAACTCGTCCTTGATGGCGGTGGCGGTGAGACCCGCGCCCGTGGAGGCTTTTCCAGATGCGTATATGCCGCGCGGCGACATCTCGGAGATGTACCTGAGCAGTTGCGATTTTGCAGTGCCCGGATCGCCCACAAGAAGAAGATGGATGTCCCCGCGGATGCGCGTACTGTCTGGCATCTCCTTGGGCACACCACCAAATAGCTGCAGTGCCAGGGCTTCCTTCTCCACATCCAGTCCATAGATCGTGGGGCTTACAGAGCGGATGAGCTTCGCAAAGAGGTGCGGGTCATGCGCCAGAGCTCTAATCTGCTCCTCGTCCTCCGGGGCGATCTCCACCTCCCTGTACTCTATCTCCTCCTTCTCGATCGAGTTCAGCTCCATGAAGATGTCGAAGAGGGTGGTCCGCTGCCTCCCGATGTCCCTCAGCTTACTGCGCAGGATGCCGCTGAGCGTCACCCTGTCCCCTGGGAATACCTGTCCTGTGAGGTCGTCATCGCCATAGACCGTGAGGCTCTGGGGCTGTGCCCCCCCTTTCAGCTCCTCGGGCAGTTCCTGGAGATCCACCTTTTGGGAGTCGATGAAGGTGGACTTTTCATAGACCACCTTGAAGGATGTGGATGCTGCCGCACGTCCGCACCCTGCGACTCCGTTGTCGTCCAGCTCCCCTTTGGGGCATTCGAGCGGCTCCCGCAGGAGGGTCTCTTCCTGCCGCACCCTTGTCTGATGCCCGCAGCGCATGCACTCGAACACAGCCTCGACAATCCTTGGCCGTACCTCTGTAACCCTCTTCACGAGCCCGCGCACACCAATGAACCTGCCCTGGTGCTTGCTCCTGATGTCCCTGATCTCCACGCGCCAGTCAGAGGGGAGGCCCTTGATCCGCAGCGATATCTCCGCGCCTTCTGCGCCAGGGGGCAGGAGCTGGGCGATCTGGCGCTCGCCAGCAGCGAGCATCGTCTGGGGGCGATGGAACAGATAGGCAGCGAGGTCGGCGTCGAAGCGGTCTATCTCCTCGAACTGGACATAGAGGCTGCGTGCCTCTGGATATGCATCCGCCACCTCTTTTATCCGCGGGCTGTAGCCGAAGTCGGCGAAGAACTCGTCCCACTTTTGAGCCAGCGTCTCCCTTGAGTATTCTTCCATGGCGCTCCCCCTGAAACGGGAGAAGGGGGATGTGCTGCCCCTATTTTAACCTTGAGCAGGGGGGTGAGCGAATGTGCTGCGCGATGGTGGCACTGTGTGCCTTTCAACACTGAGGATGCACAATCAGTATGGGTGGCTGCGCAGGGCTTCGTATCTCATCGCTACCAATATTTTTATAGATGACAGCCATAGGACGCAACACACAGGGGAGCGCGATGCATCGTTGGGCATTCGGTGAGCACCTCTATCGAGGGAGGTACAGGATCGTCTCCTTCGTGGGAGCAGGTGGAAAGACCAGCCTCCTCTTTCGCTTCGTGAGAGGGTTGCAGGGGATGGGGCTCTCTCCGATCGTCACCACCACCACGAAGCTAAGCGGCAGGGAAGTGCCGCCCGAGATCGTCCGGGTGCGATGGAAGGACGAGGATAGCACAGCCATGCGCGTGAAGGATCTCCTTGCCGAGGGGAAGGTACCGTTCATCTATTCCACAGAGACAGAGGACGGCGGATTGCGCGGGATCAGCATGGAAGCAGTAGCTCATCTTGCCTCTGAAGGCAGGACAGTGCTCGTGGAGGCAGATGGTGCCCGCGGGAAGCCGGTGAAGAGGCTGCGCGCCCATGAACCAGTAATCCCGTATATACCCACATCGTCCCTCGTCTGCATCGTGGTAGGGCTCGATGCCCTGGGCATGCCTATTAGCGAGGCTTGCTTTAACTGGAAAGGGGCGGTGAGCGAGGGGATATGCGGGAGCGATGACCCCCTTACCCCTCTTTTAATGCGGAAGATCCTATACTGCTCCAGGGGATATCTCGATGTCATACCAGAGGGTCATGAGGCAGTGCTGATCGTGAACAAGGCGGACACAGAGGAGTCACTAGAGACAGGGCAGAACCTGGTCAGGGCGCTCTATCACCCCAGGTTCAGAGCGTTATTTGCTGCCTCCACCCAGAATGATGAATGGATCGAGGTGACGAACCTCAGGGACCGCATCTTTTGCGTGATCCTGGCTGCCGGGCGGTCAACCAGGTTCCCGGGTCCAAAGCAGCTCGAGCCATTGGACGGTACGCCCCTGCTGGGCAGGGTAGTGAGCAACGCCCTCAACTGCGCCGGGCTGGAGAGGGTGATCCTGGTGCTGGGGCATGAGCATGAGGCTGTCAGAACCTCGCTGGGGAACGCGGCGGCGAACCCCATGCTAGATATGATCGTGAACCCTGATTACCTGAACGGCATGAGCACCTCCCTGCGCCTCGGCTTAGCCGCTGCCGAGAGAGAGGGGTGCGATGCGGTGGCTGTCCTGCTGGGCGACATGCCGCTCGTGGATGCGGGGTTGCTGGACAGGGTGATCGGTGCATATCGTTCGTCCTGCTGCAAGGCTGCTTTCGTTAGAACCAAAGGAAGGGTGGGGCATCCTGTGATCTTCAGAAAAGATCTGTTCAGCGAGCTGCATCAGCTCCGTGGAGAGATCGGCGGGCGGGAGATTATTCAAAGGAACATGGAGTGGTCCAAGTGGGTCGATCTCCTTCCTGGGGAGGAGATGAAGCAGCTCGACATCGATGCCCTGAAGGACATAGAGCGTTATCGTGCCGCGTGCATGGGTGATGGCGATGCATAGCTTCTACGAGCGAATGCATGGGTCTGGAGTGAGGACGGGGGATAGGTGATGGCGATGCATAGCTTCTACGAGCGAATGCATGGGTCTGGAGTGAGGACGGGGGATAGGTGATGGCAAAGCATAGCTTCTACGAGCGAATGCATGGGTCTGGAGTGAGGACGAGGGATAGGTGATGGCGATGCATGGCTTCTACGAGCGGTTGGCGGAGCTGGTGAGAGCACATCCTGTGGTTGCCATAGCCACGGTCGTTGAGACCTCGGGCTCTGCGCCCAGGGAGAGGGGAGCGAAGATGGTCATCCTCCCTGATGGAAGCACATGGGGAACCATTGGCGGCGGTGTCTTGGAAATGCAGGTGAGAGAGGATGCACTGCAGGCTCTCAGCTCAGGCAGGGACGGCTTCTTCAAGAGCTACGCGCTCGTCGAGAAGGAGATGGGCGGGCTGGGCTCGCTGTGCGGCGGCACCGCATCTGTGCACGTGGAGGTGGTGAGGGCACGTGACAGGCTCCTCCTCTTTGGTGCCGGGCATATCGGCACTGCCCTATCACAGATCGCCCAGTTCATGGAGATGGAGGTATATGTGGTGGATGAGCGTGAGGATTACGCCAAAAAGGACAGGCTGCCCGAGGTCAAGGAGATTATAAGAGCCTCACCCTCCGCTCCGGAACTGAGGGCGCTCGTCACCCCTTGGACATATATCGTCATCCTCACCCACAGCCATGCCCAGGACAAGGCAGCGCTGGGAAACATGATCCCCACCGATGCTGCTTACATCGGCATGATCGGCAGCAGAAGAAAGGTAGTGAAGATCCTGAACGAGCTTGCGTCCGAAGGGGTGGGTAGGAAGGCGCTGGAGCGCGTTCACACCCCGATAGGACTGGATATAGGGGCGGAGACCCCTGCCGAGATCGCGCTCAGCATCCTCTCGGAGATCGTCTGTGTGAGGAGAAAGGGCGTTCCCTCTCCTATGAGCATGAAGCTCTGTGCAAAGGACGGGGGGTCGAACATGGGATCTCAGGTAGAGCAGCACAGAGGACCGAAGCATAGACCCAGGGTGCTGGTGAGGGGCGCTGGCGACTTTGCGACAGGGATCATACACAGGCTTCACAGGGCTGGGTTCAGGTTGGTTGCCACCGAGCTGCCGCGTCCCCTTGCGGTGCGAAGGGGGGCTGCCATGTCCGAGGCTGTTTACGAAGGCGAGTACACTGTGGAAGGGATCACTGCAGTGCGCTGCTCTCCAGCGGAGATAGATAAGGTGCTGGATTTGGGCAAGGTCCCGCTCCTCATAGACCCTGATGCCCATGTCCTCGATAGAGGCTTCGATATCGTCGTGGACGCAAGGAGCGCGAAGAAGAACCTGGGGACAAGGATCAGCGATGCGCCTGTCGTGCTGGCGATCGGGCCTGGCTTCACGGCAGGGCTGGACTGCCATGCGGTGATCGAGACACTTCCAGGTCATGGCTTGGGCAGGATGATCCTCGAGGGTACTGCAGCCCAGGACACTGGTCGCCCCACAGGCTCAACATTGGAAGGCGCGTGCGCCTGCACGCCTGAGTGGAGCGATGCTCTGGTGCTCAGAGCCCCATTCTCGGGCATCTTCGAGCAGCGGGTGGACATAGGCGAGAGCGTGGCAGCAGGGGATGTGGTAGGCTGGGTGGTGAGCGGCGAGCGCCGCAAGCCTGTGAAGGCTAAGAAAAAAGGAGTGGTGCGCGGGCTAATCAGGAATGGCACAGTGGTGACCAAGGGGATGAAGCTGGGCGACATAGACCCTAGAGCATCTGCAGAACAGTGCTATCAGATCTCCGAGAAGGCGCGCGCCATCGCAGGTGGTGTGCTGGAGGCATGCTGCTATTTCCTGGCGCAGAAGGCGAGATAAGCAAGATTAATTCCACTATGCAGCCTGAGCTCCTCACTGTTTTCTCCCAACTCCCGCAACAGAGAGGAGCGCCACGACAGCCACGAGGAAGAGCACTATTCCGACCCATAGATAATCGCTGGGCTCTGATGGCAGCTCTTCTACAGTGACTGCAAAACTCTGCACCGCGCTCCCTTCGCCATCACTTACCTCCACCACAACCTGGTAAACCTGGTCCGCCTGGGCTTCCATGGGAGTCCATGTGATTCTTCCTGTGCGCCTGTCAATAGACATACCCTCAGGTGCTTTGGACAACGAATATGTGAGCATGTCCCCTGCGTCCTCATCAGTTGCGGCGATGGCATAAAGGTATTCCTCGCCCGGCTTCGCCACAGTAATCGGATAACTCGTTATCACAGGCAACCGGTTCACATCGATTACGGTAAGGTTGAACGTGCCGGTCACAAACGTTGTCCCATCGCTGACGATAACCACGATTTGATACGCTCCTGCGTCCCCATAGCCTGGTATCCCGTACATCAGGGCACTCTTTGCATCAATCCACAAGAACGACGGAGCAGAATCGAGCGAGAACGTCAGTGCGTCGCCGTCGGCATCGTCAGCGTGGATAGTAACCATGTACATAGTGCCTTCTGTGGCATTCGGAATGGATGCTGTGGTAATCATCGGTGCATCGTTGACGTTGGCAACTGAAATCTGAAATGTTCTTTCAGCGAACGCACTGCTCGCATCTGTCACGCGAACGATAATTGTGTGCGTGCCAATGTCGTCGCTCATGGGTCTCCAAGAGATTAGACCTGTGGCTTGATTGAGAGTCATTCCACTTGGTGACGAAACCAGGGAATATGTCAATGTATCCCCGAGATCAATATCCTGAGCGACGAGCTGCAAACTATATGGCACATCCTCGATTGCTGTTTGCGGAGAAAGGTAATTTAATGTTGGTGGGTCGTTCTCATTGAGAACGGT
>JBFMEL010000043.1:0-16002 GCA_040753455.1 Thermoplasmatota archaeon
GAGAAAAAACAGCCACCTCGGCACTCTGCTTAAACATTGCTGCGTTACGTGCCAAGGTTTAGTTTATTCTCCTTTTAAATCTATTTGCTTCTCTGCAGGAGAAAAAACAGCCACCTCGGCACTCTGCATGCCATCCTACGCAGTAAGCGCTTTCCTGTAGAAAAAAACATAGTCGCATGCCAAAGGTTAGGATGTTCCCATTCGAAGCTCGGACTCTGCATCTCCTTATATGCCGTAGTTCCTTCACAAAAGGAAAAATACCCCGAAGAGATGGGGGTGGCGTGCCTGCCACCCCGTTGCACCTCGGTGTTTCCCTTCCGTTATTTGGAGTATTCAGGAGGAGGCTGGAGTTCGCACCCTTGGTCATAGGGTCTATGGTGCCGGACATCGAGATCATCCTCATGCTCCCCATCACAGGCTGGGACTACAGGTACCGGGGGGTGATGCACTCCTTCTTCGGTGCTTTGACCATCGATATGGCGGTTGCACTTTTCCTCACTTATGCTTTCTATCCCTACTTCGCAAAGTGGCTGCGGTCAATGTCTGAGTGCCGAAAGCGGAGTTTCCATATATTCGCTGGAAGGGACATCACTGCCCTGCCCTCATCACTCTGGAGCGCGGGGTTCTCGGCGTCGTTGGGCGCCCTATCCCACGTGATATGGGATGCATGGAACCACCCCTACAACCCGCTCTTCTGGCCCTTGAAACTCAACTTCGCTCCGGGTGGGAACATGCTGTTTGCGGTCTTACTGGCACATCTGGTGTCCGGGATGCTGCTCATCTGGGCGCTCGAGGTCTACTGGCAGGTGTGAGAGTTCGCCATGCGAAGGAGTTCTGGCTGTCTGACATCAGTCCATCATATCATCTGAAGCACAGGTTTATATTTCTATCTGCCGATACGGGATGGCCGAAGGTATAGCCCATGAACAGGATAAAGGTGATCAACGAGCCCTCTGAGCTCGTCTCGATCCTCAGGGCAGTGGACACCGACATCAAGAGGGAGGTCCTCAAGGAGGTCTCGCTCGACTGGAAAACTGGAAAGGATATAGAAGCCAAGTTCGGTCCAGAGGGCAAAAAAGCCATCCAGTTCTTCGAGAAGATAAAGCTGGTCGAGTCGCGCTGGCAGTCCACAGACTCCGCGCCCGTGAAGGCGTATCACACGTACTACTCGTCCCTCCACATAAATGCCTCATGCCCAATTTATGAAATCAGCGATGTCCTTTCTGCGGTCATCCTGCCAGAGGTCAAGTTCAAGAAGATAGAGTCCAGGATCCTCAAGATGGTGGGGGACGAGGGGCGCTTTGCCGGAGACATCGCCGAGGAGCTTGGTGTCTCGCAAACGATGCTTAAGAGCCTTGTGAGGCGCTCGGCGCGCCTGGATTACCGTGGGCACAGGGTGGAGCGCATCAAAGAGGAGTAGGCAGCGACATGATCAGTGTGCTGAGGCTCGGCCACAGGCCTATGAGGGACAAGCGGGTCACCACACATGTCGCTCTGACCGCAAGAGCGCTCGGCGCGTCCAAGATTTACATAGCTGCGAAGGACGCAACCACCGAAAGATGCGTGAAGGAGGTGGTCGAGCGTTTCGGGGGCGGGTTCGAGATAGAAACAGGGGTGAACTGGCGTGCCCTTATCCGTTCCTGGGAGGGATGCATAGTTCACCTGACGATGTACGGGAGAAGGCTCGACGACGTGCTCCCAGAGCTGCCCAGAGATGCCCATATCTTGGTAGTGGTGGGGGCTGAGAAGGTACCCAGGGAGGTATATGTGGCTGCACACTTCAATATCGCTATTGGGAACCAGCCCCACTCAGAGGTCTCCGCGCTCGCTGTCTTCCTGCACAGGTACACGGGCTGCCGCATCCCCCCCAACCCAGTGGACGGAGAGACGCTCATCCTTCCGAATCCGAGGGGAAAGACCGTGATATTGGGTGTGGAAATTCCAAACAGAAAAGCCGCGATCGGATTGCTGGAAGCGCTGGGCTGCGATCCTAACCTGATCGAGCACTCGATCGCTGTGGAAACCCTGGCGCTCAAGATCGCAGAGCGCTGCGGCGCAGATATCGCCCTGGTATCCGCTGGCGCACTCCTTCATGACATCGGGCGCTCGAAGACCCATGCGATAGACCATGGATTGGCGGGCGCGGAGCTCGCAAGGGAGCTGGGGCTTCCCGAGCACCTATCAAGGATCATCGAGCGCCACGTGGGCGCGGGGCTGACCGCATCCGAAGCAGAGGCACTAGGGCTCCCGAAAAAAGACTATCTCCCGCAGACACTGGAGGAGAAGATCGTGGCGCATGCGGATAATCTCGTGGGCATCCCTGAGGAGCCTAAGAGAAGATTAACCGCGCGGGATGCAGCAGATCGGCTCAGGAGCGCTGGGGCGCGCAAGGGCGCACAGAGGTTGATGGCGATGCACAGGGAGCTGAGCGCGCTCTGCGGCAGAGATATAGATGAGCTGTGAGGGACCTGATGAATTGGCAAAAAGAACGCCTATCACGAACTATAATAGAATAGCTGACCGCTACACCGTTGCGCATTCGCAGTCTTGCCTATCGCCTCCTGCTGTAAATGGCAACAAATGTCAAAATCGCCACTGAAACTGCAGTTGTGGCCGCCATCACAATGACGAGATCGAATTGGGAGGCAGAACTCCCTATATTGAGGTACTCTCCATTAGCAACTGTGACTGTGATTGTTGTTTCGTTCGTTCCTGACTCCCCGCTCGCTCTAACATATATCAGGTGGGAACCGTCGGACACTTTGGTTGTGTCCCACGTATACGAATAATCGAAATTCAACCTATGTGCACCTGGAACAGGAGGGGGTGATCCATTTAAGATAGCAGCTTGCTGCCAACTACCTTCATCAATCCTCACTTCCACAGAGGTTATATTTGTGCCATAGGCGACTCCGTTGATTTCCACAGTCCCGTTGAGAGTGCTAGCATTTCTGGGATGGTCAATCGCCAGAGTGGTGTTATCTGGCGAAATAGGAACAACCTGTATTGGAGGCTCATCCGCCCTACTGCACCCAGGATACAAGGCAGAGATGATGAGAAGAAGAATAAGGACTGATAGCGCACCTATCATCATAACGGACTTTTTTTGGAACATCGACGTCACCTTGCCGCCCCCTATTAAGGGGGGTGGGGGTATATTTTACTTTCGTCAAATTGATATGAAAACGTGATAGAATTATCAGGTTATCCGATACGACTATGGTTGTGAATACGGCAACACAGGGGCATGTCATGTCAGAGAGATCTAGGATGCTATGATCTGCCCTTCCTCAATACTAACAGATACACGCAGGATGAGAAGAAGCGCCTCTCCGTCTCGATGATCAGTGATTTGGCTCTCTCTATCATATCCTTTGGATTTCTGTCGATCATCGTGTAGCCCGAGAGCCTGGCGCTCCTCGCCAAGAGAGGATAGAAGAGGCGCGTGAGCCCCTTCTTCGGAGGCCCGGTATCTAACACCGCCACCTTTCCACCCTTCCGCAGCACGCGCGCTGTCTCCCTCAGGCACTGCACAGGATCAGGTACTGTGGTCAACGTAAATGTGGCTATGATCTTATCGAAGGCTCCATCCTTGAAAGGCATCTGCTCCAGGTCTCCCTGCACCATCTCCGCCGCCATTGCCCTGGCATGGGCTCTGAGCAGCATCCTGCGCGAGAGGTCTATGCCCACGACACGCAGACCTGCACCCTTCTCCAGTATCCAGGGAACGATCAGGCCAGTGCCGGTGCCCATGTCCAGCACCCTCTCCCCTCTCTCAATCCCCAGCGCGTTGATTGCTTCGCGCTTCCACCTCTTCTGAACCGTGCCGCCGAACAGCGGACATGTGTCTATCGCGTCGTAGCATCTGCTCCATCTGTCGTATCTCTTTGCGATCTTTTCCTTTGGCACTGGGGATCTACGCATCCTCGATCACCCGCACGTCACCAGGCGGGAGCGCGCGCATCACGTTCTCGTATTCCATGGCGAAGCGCTTCGCGATCTCCTTTGCGAACTCTGTTTTTCTCCTCTCCCCCGGAGCAAAGGTCAGATGCTCGGAGCTGTGGTGTGCGACAGCCGACACAGGACCGCACATCGCGAGCCGTTCCCCCTCATATTCAAGGGCTCCTATCGCAGCCCTCACCCAGATATTGCGCGCGTAGTTGCGCTTCCCCCTGATCACGAACGCCCCCTTGGGCAGGAACTCTCCAGGCTGTGGGGTCTTGCTCACCTGTATCGGCAGGACCCAGTATGCACTGCCGGTCGCTATCCCAGCGCCCCATGCCTTGGAGTGGATGAGCGAGAACTCACAGGCTTCTTTCAGCGCCTGCTCTGAGAAACCATCTATGGGGGTTCCATCGATCCCCTCCCCCTTCAGCACCACGCTGGGAGCACCCTGCACCTCCGCGTGGGCATATCTGTCCCTCTCCTTCAGATGCTTCCTCACCACCTCCTCGTTCATTCTGGCGTCCCTGCCCGCGAGTATCAGATGCCCATCCGAGGCGATGAACCAGCGGTAGCGCTCGAACCAGTAAGTCCTGCGCCTCATCTTCCGCACCTGGGGCGCACTGAGCTTAGGGGCAACAGCCTTGACATGCCTTAGTCCCTCCAGCTTTGCCCTTGCAGCCTTAGCAGCCTCATAGAACAGGGCGGCGTTGCCATGCACGTCTCTCGATGTCAGCAGCACGATCCGTTGCTCAGTGCCTGGGATGAATGTCTCCACGATGCCCTTCAGCGGATCCCGTACCTTGATGCCAGAAGCCTCATCCATCCCGGACACCGTGGTGGAGAGCGCCTTCCCCAGAGGGGTTTCTTTGAGCTGTCCGAGGAGTGCGTCGAAATACCCGAAGTGCACGTACAGCGCCTCTGCACTCCCTTCTGCCGCCTCTATCTCATGCATCAGTTTCTCCATCATCTCCCTGCGCTGCGCATCTATCCTAGCCGCGCGCGAGTCTGCGGCATCGGCTGGCATCTCATCCTCCACGCGGGAGAAGTACTGCACTATCGCGGTGCTGAAGCGCTCATGCCGCTCCAGCTCTGCACCCCTGTAGAGCTCGAGGTCGAAGGGCACGACATCCACAGCCCGCCCCTCTCTCAGCACGAGAGATGGCTTGAGGGTCCCATCGGCGATCTCCAGCAGGTTCTTGATCGCGCGGAGGATTGTGGATATAGCACCACTGTCCAGCGCATCAGCCCTTGCCCCCTTGTCAACCCCTGCGAGGAGACAGACCTCCTCGGCGTACACGCCCCCCAGCCCTGCTCTTGTAGCCAGGGTCCTGACGATGTCTGCCCGTGATGTGCAGATAATCCCAGAAAGCTGCTCGACTGTCAGTTTGGAGATATCTGGTGGTTCGGGCGGTGGGATGTATCTGAGCCTAGCCCTCAGGGTTCTGCACCCATATTCCCTGGTCAGCAGCGGCTGGACGATCTCCCCGCTCCTCACAAGGATGATGTTTCCATCGCGCGCGATCTCCACGATTAGATCATAGGGTGTTGCATCCCTCGCCGCAAACCTCAGGGACACGACCCTGTCGAATCCGATCTGTGACACGCTTTCAAGCAGCGCCCCTGTGAGGTGCTTCCTCAGCAGCATGGCGAACGATGTGGGCCGCCCTACCGCCTCTGCAGCTCTGGACGAAAGCGCAAGGTACCTGTTGTTGCTGATATGTAGCCACTGGTGCTCCCTGCCATGCTTGAGGCGAAGCAGCACCTCCGTGTCATGAAAGTGATACGCCTTCCCCAGGCTGGCGCCCTCGAGCTGCCTGAGCTCCTGCAGGAGTGCCCTGATGTCGAAGGAGGAAAGCTGGCGCTTCATCATAGGGAGAAGACGTTATCCCTACAAGTAACTTCCCAAAAGATATTAAGCGAGCTCGCCCATCCAGCGCCCGAGCGCCACTGTGGCTTAGAGGCACGCTGAGGCTATCCCAGCCCAGCGCTCCAAATAGCGACTCCTTGGTAAGGAGTAGGTCGGGGGTTCAATTCCCCCCAGTGGCTTCGTATACTCTGCTATATTGTTCTCAGCATATATGAAGGGGGGAATTGAACCCGGACGCAAGGAGTATACCATCATACTGAAAGCACCTTGCGTCTATGGCGAGGGCGAGGAAACGATGTAGAAGCGCTTTCTCGCCCGAGCTCTCATCATATTAAAATCGAACGAGGACGCAAGGAGCATGAAATTATACTGTAAGCGCCTTGCGTCCGAAGCGAGGGCGAGGAAACGATGTAGAAGCGCTTTCTCGCCCGAGTTGAAAGCCCAGTGGCTTCGTTTTCTCTACAACCTCGTTCACTGCAAATGAGAGATAATCATCTCTCGCCAAGTGCGCCGTGAGTTTGCTGGCAGCAGAAGCATCAATTCGCTGTGAGCATGGTGATTCCCTGAAGATTTGGCAAACTCGGCGCACCCAAAGCCTTAACTATGACATGGGCGATGCGCATCCCAGATGACGACAGGGTTCGTGCTCGTGGCATCTGCGCCGTCCAAGGAGCTCGATGTCTTTGGCAAGCTGTTGAAGTTAGATGGTGTCGTAGAGGTCTGGCCGGTCTTGGGGCCCATCGATTTCATAGTGAGGGTAGAGGCAGAAAATCACGAGCAGATAGCGGAGATAGTGCTGCGGAACATCCGCACCATATTAGGTGTGACGAGTACCAAGACCTTCGTCGAGGACGAGTTCCTGAGACATTTGAAGATGCTGGCGGAGTAGCATGGGTGAGGGATGAAGATCGTGCTGCTGGGCCCTCCGGGTGGGGGCAAGGGGACCCAGGCGAAGCGCATCTCTGAGACGTATGGAATCCCGCACATATCCACAGGCGACCTGCTCAGGGCGGCAGTAGCTGCTGGGACCCCCCTGGGCAAAGAGGCGAAGAGGTACATGGACGAGGGGAGCCTGTGCCCAGATGCCATCATCATCGCCCTCATCGAGGAGCGCATCTCCATGCCAGACTGTGCCCGTGGATATATCATGGACGGCTTCCCGCGCACGCTGGCCCAGGCAGAGGCACTGGAGCAACTCACGAGGATCGACATGGTGCTCAACATAGAGGTGGAGCATGATGCGCTGGTCGAGCGCCTGACTGCACGTAGGACGTGCCGCAGCTGCGGTGCGATATATAACCTTGTCTTCGATCCCCCCGGGGTGCAAGGAAGATGCGATCGATGTGGAGGTGTGCTCTTTCAGAGGGAGGATGACACAGAGGAGACCGTGGTCAAGCGCTTGAAGGTCTATGCGGAGCAGACCGTGCCGCTCATCGAGTTTTACAAGGAGAGAGGGCTGTTAGCAGAGGTGAACGGCAACGGGACTGTGGAGGAGACCTGGGCGCAGGTGGAACGTGCACTGCACTTGATATCGTAGGCAGCGTTGTGAAGATCCCGCAAATCTCTTTATCCGAGGATCTGTTGCCCTGGCATGATGCGCCTCTGCAAGAGGGGAAAGGTGAAGGAGGTCTACGAGGTCGGCGATGACGAGCTGGAGTTCCTCTTCACTGACCAGGTCTCCGTCTTCGACAAGATCGTGCCCACACGCATCCCGTTCAAGGGCGAGACCCTATGCAGGACTGCAGCCTACTGGTTCAAGGAGGCGGAGCGCCTGGGGGTTCGCACACATTTTCTGCATCTCTCAGCCCCAAACAGAATGAGGGTGCGCAGGGTGAAGGTGCCTGAGATGGGGGAAGCGCTCTCCCCTGCCGCGGGAGGGTACCTCATCCCGCTCGAGGTCATCGCCCGCTACTACGTCGCTGGCTCGCTGCATGACAGGCTGAGGAGCGGTGTCCTCTCGCCCAGGATCCTGGGGTTTCGCGCCCTGCCGCCCTACGGCGCACGGCTTCCAGAGCCGTTCATCGAGACCACGACAAAGCTGGAGAAGGTGGACCGCCTGTTGAGCGAGGAGGAGGCGATGAGGCTCGCTGGCCTGACCAGGGAGGATCTAAGGCAGATCAGAGAGGTGGTGCTGGAGATCGACAGGATGATCGCCAGCAGGGTGAGGGCGAGAGGGCTCATGCACGTGGATGGAAAGAAGGAGTTTGGCTTCGATGCCGAGCGCAATCTGATCCTCGTGGACACCTTCGGCACCGCGGATGAAGACCGCTTCTGGGACCTGGAGCGCTACGAGGCGGGGGAGTGCGTGGAGGTGAGCAAGGAGCGCGTGCGGGCGCACTACCGCAGCACAGGATACTACGATGCGCTGCGCGCAGCCAGGGAAAGGGGAAAGGCGGAACCTGCCATACTCCCTCTCCCAGATGAGATGGTGAGGGAGGTGAGCGAGCTGTACGTCTCGCTCTTCGAGCGCATCACTGGAGAGCAGTTCCGATAGGTATTTAGAGAGCAGCGCGATACAGACGATGGTTTGGACCTTGCCTATCGTTAGGTTGGCGGATGTGGTGGCTGCCCTCCAAGAGACCCTGGGGAGGAAGGGGATGCTGCCTGAGCAGCTCGAAGAACTGGCGAACTTCATCATGTCGTTCTTCGGCTACAAGGACAGGATCGTAGACAACCGCCTGACTGCCCAAGAGAGGGACGTGTTCTATATGCTGGAGGAGGCAGGGCTGCTCACCACGGCTCAAGAGGAGGTCACCCTGCACAAGGGAAGGAAGTGGCGCATCCACTACTGGGTGCTCAAGAGGGAGCGCATACTGGCGCTTGCCGACGAGCGAAGGAGAAGGAAGAGGACTGTGAAAGAGGGCACTGTGTATGACACTCTCTCAGAGGATGTCTGGACGCGCAGAGATCCCTAGCACAATGACAATTTAGTCCAGGTGTGAAATTCGATTGCTGTATATATCGTCGAAGAATTCCACATTTACCTGGTCTGTCTGGGGTTCTAGGGGGATGCGCTTCTCAGCAACTCCCCAGCAAAGCATACCCCGCAAACACAGTGATTTCTCAGTTGTCCGAGGGGTTCTAGGGGGATGCGTCTCTCATCAATCTCCCAGCAAAGCATACCCCTAGCGTTGCAGTGCATCCACCGCGGCTTTGATCTGAGGGTGTATGGTGCCTACGGGCACCTCTGCCTTCACCACCACTGCCAGAAAGATGTTCTGGTTCACAGCCTCGATGATCATCGTGGAATCTGGGCCGGTGCTGATCACGCGCCCAGGAGGCTTGTATCCGATCTCGTTGTGAGCTGTAGCTGCAGCGCCCATCGTGGTGGCAAGCATGATCGCAAAGGTATCAGGGGAGGCATCCTCTGGCACGCGAGATGCGATAAGCACCCCGTCCCTGCTGACCACTGCTGATGCGAGGATGCCAGGCACCTTTCCGTGCATCTCGCCCAGGACATCCTCGTTCATATCCTATCACCCTTCTGAACTGCGAACACACAGTGCGGATCCCCGCGCCCCTCGCATCTCTGCTCCGTGATGTTGATCTTCATCCCTGCCACCTCCTCGTATATCCCCTTCATGAGCCCACGCAGGCGGGTGCATTCCCTGGTCTTTCCTTTCACTGCCTCGATAGAGCCCCTCACCACGACCTTGTCGTCTTCGAAATCTGCGTGCTCCACCCAGCCCCTGCCGATGAGCAGCTTCGCTGCGGTCTCGAAGTACTCCCCCTCCTTGGCGAGTGCGGCGATCTCCCTGCCGGCGATGAGGCCCTCCCTGAAGAAGAGACCCTTGCATGCATGCCCCATCACGCTGGTGTAGAGATCGTTGACCTCCATGATCCATTCCTGAGACAGTTTCACGAACCGCATCGCAACTCCTGTAATATAATAGAGTAATTAAACCTTCTGAAGCGCGACAGCATGCTTCGATGAGGCAGCCCAGTTCGACCCCTGTGATATGTAATTAAACCTTCTGAAGCGCGACAGCATGCTTCGATGAGGCAGCCCAGTTCGACCCCTGTGATATGTAATTAAACCTTCTGAGGCGCGACAGCATGCTTCGATGAGGCGACCCACGACCCCTGTGATATGTAATTAGACCTTCTGAAGCGCGACAGCATGCTTCGATGAGGCGCCCCAGTTCGACCTCTATGATATGTAATTAGACCTTCTGAAGCGGCTTTTCGAAGAACTTATCATCCACCACGATGATGCCATCAGGCGCTTGGAAGCCGTCCACGAACCCGAACCAGTAGACGACCAGCCCGCTGCCGAACAGTTCCGTGTAAGGGATGAGCTGCCTCCGCAGGTTCTTCCTCAGCTCCACGCTGTCCGCGAAGGAGGCTTTTGACTCTATCCAGAATATCTTATCGTTTCCGAGATCCAAGGGAGTGTGCAGGAGGCAGTCAGGGGTCTTGGGATACTCGCCCTTGAGGTCCTTCTCCGTCCTGTACCCGATCCCCTGTCCGTCCAGCCACCTGTGCAGGCGTTCTTCCCCCCATCTGCCGCGCGCATACTGCCGTTCCATCCCTGCGGGCGAATAGACATGGTCGTTGTTTGTCACCGCAGTAATCTCCCTCCTGAGCCTCCTGTTCTCCAACGCGCCAGGGTCCCGAACCCATTTCCATACCTGCCTCTTGGTGTAACCGCATTCTGTGAGCACCATGAGCGCGATCAGCACCGGAGGGAAGCCGTAGCCCTCAGCGATCTTGAGGAGCGGTGTGCCGCATCGCCAGCGCCATGCCATCCTTGATGCATGCCTCTTCACCCCGTAGTATCGCTTTGTGGCATCGCGCACCACCCGCTGCGTGTATATGATCATCAGGAGCTCCTCGTCCAGACCGCTCTCCTCTGAGAGCCTTTTTACGTCTGGGTAGCGCCGGAGCCGCTCGTAGAGATATCGATAATCGCGTTCGTTCATCTGGAAATCAGCATCGTGATGTGTCCTGTTTTATAAAAAACTTTTCCGAGTTTTGCTTGATGAACTGTGGGGAAGGTCAGCTCCAGGTACTGCGCTACTTAGTGTCTGGTAATGTAATCCACGGCTACGCAAGGCGTGAGGCTCAGGAGGTTTCACGGGGGGAAGAATGAGGGGTCCCATTGTCTACCGTAAAGCATCGCACTACCCGCGTTTAGCCTCTGATCTGCACCGATCGCATCGTAGATGCGCAAGCCTTATAATCGCTCGTTGTTCATGTGCGTGTGGATGGCTATGGAGTTCGTCGTGAGAGTGAAGGATGTGAAGGGCATCTGCCCCGTGTTCCATGTGGGGGACAGCTTTCGCCTCGTGGACGGGTACAGGCTGGACTCTGAGATCCCTCTCTGCATGCACGCCTTATCCGCCATAATGCCGTTCTACAACGCTTTGAGGTTCTGCAGTCCAAAGGACCTGGGGCTCGGGAAAGCAGATCGCGCCTACATTCAATGCCCGGACCCGGCGCACTGCACCGATGGCGGCACGGTGGTGTTCGAGATTATCAGGCGTGATAACGAGCGCTGATGGTATATATACCCCCTGCAGCTCCGAGTCGCCCATGGCACGTTCCACAATCTCCCAAGGATGCTGCCCTCATGCGAGCAGAAGACCTATGCATGGATGGTATCGCGGCGAGATCAACGGGCTGAGCAGGGTGCGCGCAGTCAAGCTATTTCAAGAGTGCAGAGGTACAAATGGTGTGGTCAAGTACAGGGGACTGATCGCAGGGATCGTCTCCAGCCTTCTGGGACTGCTCTTGATACTCTCCCTGCTTCCCATGACGCACATAGGGGCGCTTGCCCTTCT
Source organism: Thermoplasmatota archaeon (assembly GCA_040753455.1). Lineage (GTDB taxonomy): Archaea > Thermoplasmatota > Thermoplasmata > SG8-5 > JACRNV01 > JBFMEL01. The sequence goes on from JBFMEL010000043.1 coordinate 11,596, forward strand.
ACCATATATCGTAGGCTTAGGATTGATAGGGTGCTGGGGATGGAAGTACGATGTGATACACGGCAGCAGAGCTATCGGCTTGCATTCTCATCCTGAGCCTCGGAAAGAGCAGGAGCTTGAAACTTGAGCTTGTCGAGGGTCTCTACCTGCTCGAGCATGCGGTACCATTCCCTCGTCTCCTCCAAAAGGCGCTCCCTCTCCCGCTTGGTCTCTGTGAGGATTGTGCTCTCTCCGGAGATCTTTCCCAGCACAGAGCCCACGATAGAGAGGGGAAAGGTGAAGATCGCCATGACCATCACCTGCTGTGCCACGTGAATGTAGAACGTGGGCACAATGAACGACCCTCCCCATATCCCAGGGGCTAGGTGCGCAAGGGTCACCAAGAGCGCTGAGAAGCTCGTGAGGATCACCGAGGAGCCGATGGCGTACTGTATCTCGTAGGAGGAGAGCAGCAGACCGATGATGAAGCCGCACATCAGGGGTCCGACGAACAGCGCAGTATCGCCGAAGGAGAAGGTTGCCACTATCTCGAGCTGCACTGAGACGAACAAGAATGCTACGATCACCGCACCTATGACAGATGCCCACAGTGTGTGCAGGATCCTGAGAATCCGCTCAGAGGCTGGACTAAACATGGGGGCTCACCACCATGGGCGGGTAGAAGAGCGGAATGGATTTGTCCCACTCCGGGAACTCCACCAGCTCGTACTTTACGTCGCCAAACGCAGAGACTATATATCCGCTCCCCTCACGCGCATCCATGAGCCTCTGCATGTATCTGGACCCATTCAACACCCTGATCTCTACGTCGATCACCAGCTTCTCTCCGGGCGGGATGGTGCCGTAAGGAGGCGTGGAGGAGAGATAGCTCCGCTCTCCAGCACCGAGGTAGTTCGTGTCCACGAAATCCTTGGTGTAGAGGCGGCAGGAGATGGTCTTCAGCTTCACGGCGAGCTTTGTCCCCATGTTTTGCAGTTCTATGGTGAGATTGAACAGCGCATCGCCGTTCTCTTCGAACGAAAGCTCCAGATGGCTGATCCCTCCCTTCAAATAGGTGCTGGCAGCGCTCACGTAGTTGTCAGTGGTCTGATACAGCCCGTAGGCGGAGATCAGCGCCACCACCAGGAACGGGATCGCGATGTATCTCAGGGCATTGGTCATGTGAGTGCTTCGCCTCTTTCGATCGCAGCAGTCCGAGGTATGGGTGCGGCCTGTGCCTCGAAGCTCAGCTCGCCGCCGAAGTGGCACTGTACCCAGTGCCCGGGCTTGGTCTCGCGCATCTCGGGTTTCTTCTCCTTGCATATCTCCTTGGCGAAGAGGCATCGCGGGTGGAACGCGCATCCTGGCGGGAGATTGATGGGGCTGGGAAGGTCGCCCTTGATCTGGGTCCTCCCGCGCTTCACAGTGGGATCCGGGATCGGAACAGCGGACAGCAGCGCGTTGGTGTACGGATGCTGCGCCTCCTTGATGACATCCTCCCCTGCTCCATACTCCACGATGTTCCCCAGGTACATCACTGCGATCTCGTCGCTCATGTACCTTGAGACAGATACGTCGTGGGTAATGAAGAGGAACGGTATTCCGTAGCGGTTCTTCAGGCTGAGCATGAGGTTCATGATCCCTGCCCTGATCGAGACATCGAGCATGGAGACGGGTTCATCCGCTACGATGAACTCAGGCCTCAGCACCAGGGTCCTGGCAACAGCCACGCGCTGCCGCTGCCCTCCGCTGAGCTCATGTGGATACCTGGGAAGAAACTCTGACGCAGGCTTCAGCTCCGCATACTCCAGAGCTTTTGCCACCATGTCAGTTCTCTCTTCGTAGGACTCGCCAACACCATGCACGAGGAGCGGCTCTGCCACGGTCTGATAGACCGTGAACCTGGGGTTCAGCGATTCGTATGGATCCTGAAAGACCATCTGCACCTTGCGCCTGAACTCCTTGAGCTCCTTGCCCCTCTTTGCAGCGAGGTCCTCTCCGTGGAACAGCATCTGACCCGAGGTGGGAGTTTCGAGTCTGGTCAGACATCTGCCAACCGTGGTCTTTCCGCACCCTGACTCACCCACCATCCCCAGGATCCTGCCCTTCTTTATCTCGAAGGATACGCCGTCCACCGCGTGCACCAGTATCTCCTCCTTGCTGAGGAGGGTCTTGAGGAACCCCATCTTCACAGGGAAGTACTTTCGCAGGTCCACGACCCTCATCACCACATCGCCGCTCATCCTCGCATCAGGCAGGATCTCAGTGGACGGGATTTCTTGTGCTTTCGTGATCACATCCTGGTTCATCTTCACACCTCCCCCAGGCGCCCGCTGAATATCTCGTAGGCGAAGTGGCATGCGGAGATGTGCCCGGGCTCCACCTCTAACAGCTCGGGCTCCTGCTCCTTGCAGATGTCCTTGGCGAACTTGCATCTTGGGTGGAAACGGCACCCTGTGGGCGGGTTCAGGAGATCAGGTGGGGAGCCAGGGATGGAGTAGAGCTTCTTCTTCTCGCCCGCGATGCTCGGGAAGGACCCCATCAGCCCTATGGAATAGGGGTTGGCGGTGCGCTCGAAGACCGCCACGATGTCCCCGAATTCCACCATCTTCCCCGCGTACATGATCCCTATCTTCTCTGCGACCTCCGCCACCACGGAGATGTCATGGGTGATGATCATCATCGCCATACCCAGCCTTCGCTGCAGATCCCTGATCTCTGCAAGCACCCTGTCCTGCATAATCACATCCAGGGCTGTGGTAGGCTCATCCGCGATGATGAACTTAGGACTGCATGCCAGCGCCATGGCGATCATCGCCCTCTGCCTCATGCCCCCGGAATACTCATGGGGATATCCGTCGATCCTTCCCACGTCCAGCCCGACGAGCTTGTACAGCTCCGTCACCTTCTTCCTCGCCGCCTCCTTCGTCAGGTCCTCGTGCGCTATGATGGCTTCAGCGATCTGATCGCCCACCCTGTGAACAGGGTTGAAGGCGTTCATCGCGCTCTGGAAGATCATCGAGATCTGGTTCCACCTGATGTCGCGCATCATGTGCTCCACGTACCTGTGCTGCTTTCGGCGCGGGAGATTGCGCTCCTCCTCGCTCCCCGCCACAGCCACCCCATTGAATACGATCGTTCCATCAACGATATCAGCGTTGTGCGGCAGGAGGCGTGTGATCGCGAAGGCTGCCGTGGTCTTGCCGCATCCGGATTCCCCCACCAGCCCCAGGGTCTCGCCCCTGTCGAGCTTGAACGATACACCATCCACTGCCTTCACGCTGCCTCGCAGGATCGAGTAGTACACAGAGAGGTTGTTCAGTTCCAGGAGAGCCATGGGATCACCTCCTCCTCCTCAGCCTCGGGTTCACGACCTCGTCGAACGCCCTGCCGAGCAGGAAGAACGAGAGGCACACGAAGGTGATGCAGAGCCCAGGGGGCAGAAGCCACCACCAGTTGGTGAGCGCGTTCGCATGCTGCACATAGTTCAGCATCATCCCCCAGCTCATGGACCTGGGATCGCCGAGCCCTATGAAGCTCAGCGCAGCCTCCGAGAGGATCGCACCGCTGACATAGAACACCATGTACAGGAATGCCAAGGGCATCACGTTCGGTGCGATGTGCTTGAACATGATCCTCGCCCTGCTCGCTCCCGTGACCCTTGCAGAGTCTATGAACGGGCGCTCCTTGAGGCTCAAGGTCTCAGCGCGGATGATCCTCGCTGTGCTGCCCCATCCAACGACAGCGATGATGATGACGATGTTCCACAGGCTCGGACCCAGCAGCGCCGCAAGGACGATGAGGATGGGCAGCCCGGGCAGCACGAGGATCACATCCGTGAAGCGCATCAATACGATATCCACCTTGCCGCCGTAGTATCCTGAGACGAGCCCGATGATCACCCCGATGAGGATCGAGAAGAACGCTGCCGCGAACCCCACCAGGAGCGCTATCTGCGAGCCCCATATCACCTGGCTCAGGATGTCCCTCCCCTGGGTGTCTGTGCCGAGCCAGTAGTAGTTCCCGCTCTTCGGTCTATCCTTTTCGGGCAGCAGCCATGTGGGGGGAAGAGGCGCGAGGTACTCGCCTGCGCAGCTGTACGCGTACACCATGCCGCTTCCATCACCCATAGTCGCACCGAGCCAGATCGTGGGGTACAGATGCTGGACATCCTGCATGTCGTGCCGCATGCTCAGTGAGCCGTAGACACGCCCATCCAGCTGCATCCTCAGGTTGTAGGTGTCGTTCCTCAGACTGTCGTCCGTGAATCTGTAGAGCCAGGAGAAATCGTCGGATAGATCGCCCGCGGTGCCGTTCATGTGCCTCAGAACCGCGTACACCCCCTTCTTGTACCTGGCGTCGAAGAGGGCTGGCACCTCAAACGTCACCAGCCGCGTGCCCTTCTCTGTGGCGTCGTAGCGCGCCTTG
>JBFMEL010000044.1:0-4408 GCA_040753455.1 Thermoplasmatota archaeon
TGCTCGGGTTCAAGGCAGACTCTCTGTACACCATCGGAAAGCGCACGCGCCAGGAGGAGATCATGAAGGAGGCAAGGGGCTGCTACCTCGAAGCGCTGGCTAACAACCCCTCGGACTTCATCGCCAAGCAGGGGCTCGAGCGCATAGAGCGCTACTATCTGTAGCCCTTTCCCACGCCGCGATACGTGAGCCCTGCCTTTCTAGCGAGCGTCTCGTCCCATGCGTTCCTGCCGTCAATAAGGACTGGGGTGGCAAGCGCAGCCCTGACCCTCATAAGGTCGAGCTGAAGATACTCCCTGTGCTTTGTGGAGAGAATCACCCCATCCGCGCCGCCGAGCGCCTCATTGATCTCCTTGGTGAACGGAAGCTCGAACTCCCGCACGAGGGGATCGTGCAGCACAGGCTCGGCACCGCGGCGCTTCAGCTCTCTGAACAGCGCGGCGGATGGCGTGTTCCTCGTGTCGTCCGAGTTCTCAAGAAATGCTACGCCCAAAATCGCGACCTTTGCCCCACCCAGCCCTCTGCCATGCTCCGCCAGCGCATCTTCCAGCAGCTCGATCACGTGCAGCGGCATCGCGTCGTTGATCTCCCTGGCATTGACGATGAGCCTCGGGAAGAACTTGAACTTGCCATAGGCATCCAGCCCATACTTCAGGAGCCAGGGATCCTTGGGCAGGCAGTGCCCCCCCACCCCGACACCTGGGAAGTGCATGTTCCTGACAGGGTTGGACGCAGGGTCGGAAGGATCGCTGGGCAGGGTGTTCACCAGCGCCCGCACCTTAAATACGTTAATCCCGAGGCTCTCGCATACCAGCGCCACCTCGTTCGCGAACGCGATGTTCACATCGCGATAGGTGTTCTCCACCACCTTTGCCACCTCGGCGGTCAGCGCGTCCGTTGGATGCAGCGCTGCTCTTACGATGTGGCTGTACAGCTCCATCGCCCGCTCGGTGCTCTTTTGGTCTATCCCTCCCACGACCCTGGGCAGTGCCACGATGTTTTTTATCAGGCGTCCCACCATCACGCGCTCGTACGAGAACGCGAGCGAGAAGTCCCTTCCCGCTCTCATATTTGAGGTTTTTTCCAGCAGGGGTCTCACGATCTGCTCCGTGGTCCCAGGCGCAACCGTGGACTCTATTATGACCAACGAGCCTGGGTTCATATGCCTGCCCACCTCCTCGCTCACCTGGCGCAGCGATTCGTACCTGGGCACATGATCCTCATCTGTTGGTGTCTGGACATCGATCAGTATCGCCTCTGCATCTCTGCATACTGAGATCTCCTCGACCACCCTGAAGGTCCCCTTGCGCACCACGCGCCCGATCAGCTCAGAGAGCCCAGGCTCGTCCCCCATGATAGGGTTCCTGCCCTGGTTGAGCCAGTCGATCTTCCAGCCCGAGCGCTTCGACCGCCTCTGGACCCCTGTGACCTCGAACCCTGGGACATCCGCGAAGAGCGCGGCTGCTGGGATCCCTACGTAGCCCATCCCAATGACCACGATCTTTCGTGCCATACCGATCGATGCCAGTATGCGTGCGGATTATATCATAGTTTCGCCCGAGGGAACAGGGTAAAAAGATTTATTACCCAGGGGATTCTTATCCTCCATTGGAAGGTCTGCATGGACGAGGTATGCACCGAACCCGTTGACAGGTGGATAGAGGATCAGCCGTTCACCGACACGTCCCAGGTGAAGATACCCCAGCGCCTGGCAGAGCAGGTCATAGGGCAGGAGGATGCGGTGGACGTGGCACGCAAGGCCTCGGAGCAGAAGCGCCACCTGATGCTGATCGGCGAGCCTGGGACAGGGAAGTCCATGGTCGCCAGGTCGATGATAGACTTCCTCCCTAAGGAGGAGATGCAGGAGATCATCGCATACCCGAATCCGGACGATCCGAACGAGCCGAAGATCAAGGTGGTGCCTGCCGGAAAGGGAAGGGAGATAGTGGCTTCGCAGAAGAGCGAGGCGATGCAGCGCAGGGAGCAGAAGGCTCAGATGATGATGACGATCATCCTGGTGGTGGTGGGTTTCACGATCATGATGTTCGTCTGGACAGGGATGAACAACCCGTTCTGGATACTCGTGGGGGTGCTGGCAGCCGTGTTCATCTACATGTTCTCCAGGTGGCCGGGAGCAAGGGGCGAGGACGCGAACGTGCCCAAGCTGCTGATCTTCCATGAGCCTTCCAGCGCAGCACCGTTCATAGATGCCACGGGTGCGCACGCAGGCGCACTCCTCGGGGATGTGAAGCATGATCCGTTCCAGAGCGGTGGATTGGAAACTCCGCCCCATGAAAGGGTGGAGGTCGGTGCCATCCACAAGGCGCACAAGGGCGTGCTGTTCATAGATGAGATCAACATGCTGAGGATCGAGAGCCAGCAGAGCCTCCTCACCGCGCTTCAGGAGAAGATGTTTTCGATCATGGGGCAGAGCGAGCGCAGCTCCGGTGCCATGGTCAAGACAGAGCCTGTGCCCTGTGATTTCATCCTGGTCGCGGCTGGCAATCTGGACTCCATATACGGCATAAGGGACGACTACGGCATCCAGCATGGAGGGATGCACCCTGCACTGAGGTCGAGGATCCGCGGCTATGGATACGAGATCTACATGAGGAGCACGATGCCCGACACCCATGAAAACAGGCAGAAGCTGATCAGGTTCGTGGCGCAGGAGGTGGTGAAGGACGCGAAGATCCCTCACTTCACCAAGGCTGCAGTGGGAGAGATCATCAGGGAGGCACAGCGGCGCGCGGGAAGGACTGGCCATCTTACCCTGAGGCTGAGAGAGTTAGGGGGGCTGGTGAGGGTCGCCGGGGATATAGCCAAGGAGGACGGCAGCACCTTAGTGGACGTGGCGCATGTCCTGGCAGCCAAGCGCATCGCACGCCCGCTCGAGCAGCAGGTCGCTGACAGGGTCATCGAGCGCACGAAGGACTACAGCGCCTATGTGACCGAGGGCTATGCAGTGGGGATGGTGAACGGCTTGGGGGTCATGGGCATGGACACAGGGATGTCCGAGTACTCTGGGATCGTCATCCCCATCGTGGCTGAGGTGACACCTGCGCAGACCAAAGAGGGGGGCAGGATCATAGCCACGGGAAGGCTCGGAGAGATGGCAAAGGAGGCTGTCGAGAACGTCGCAGCGATCATCAAGAAGTACACAGGAGAGGATATAAGCAACCACGACATCCACATCCAGTTCGTGGGCAGCAAGGAGGGCACGGAGGGGGATTCTGCCTCCATTTCTGTGGCCACGGCTGTGATCAGCGCCCTCGAGGGGATCGAAGTGGACCAGAGCGTGACGATGACAGGCTCGCTGAGCGTCAGAGGCAGGGTGCTGCCCGTCGGTGCTGTGACTGCAAAGATAGAGGCGGCGGCGCAGGCAGGGATAAGAAAGGTCCTGATCCCGAGGGAGAACCTGCGCGACGTGTTCTTAGAGGAGAGGTACGCCAACAAGATCGAGATCGTCCCAGTGGACACGATGAGCGATGTGCTCAAGCACGCGCTTGTGGGTCAGAAGAAGGACGGGCTGCTCAGAAGACTGGCAGCGCTGGTTCAACCTGCTGGGCTAGAGGGCAGCCCCGCCCCTCACTGAGGGTGCGAGGATGCAGGACAGCGATTGGGAGGAGGACGAATACTGCGGCAGGGAGTGCTATGTGTTCAACAAGGCACTGCGCCCACAGATGGACGACGAATGCTGCGAGCACTGCGCAAAGTTCCTCACGCTGGACTGCAAGTACATCGAGGAATTCCTGGAGGAAGAAGAGGCGTAGGAGGATTGCTCTATTTCCAGACCCTGAGGGCTGACGATAGTTTTATATTCACACCTCGCGATTGAGCATCTGATGCCAGAGGAGCAGGTCACCTGTCCGGTCTGCGGTGCCGAGAACAAGCAGGGGGCGAAGTTCTGCAGCGAGTGCGGGATCAAGCTCGCGGTGGCGGAGAGGATCGCAGGTGAGGCACCCGAAGAGCCAGAGGCTGAGATGGACCAGCTCCTGAAGGAGCTGCTGGAGAAGGCAGCTGCACCAGAGCCTGAAAAGGATGAGGAGAATATAGACGATCTCCTGGATTCACTGGTGGTGGCAGAGGAGGTCGCCTGCCCGCTCTGCGGCGCGGTGCTGGACCCCTCCCTGAAAGTATGCCCTGAGTGCGGCAGCGAGTTCTTGGAGAAGAAGGCAGAGGCACCAGCGGAGGAGGAGATATTCGCCTTGGACCTCGAGCGCGAGTTGGAGAAGCTCGCCACTGTCATGGAGGAGGCGGCAAAGCCAGTGCCAGAAGTGCCTGCGAAGCCCGCGCCCGAGGTTGCTCTCAAGCCACCGCCAATACCTGTCGAGGTGCCTGTCAAGCCCGCACCCGAGGTTGCTCTCAAGCCCGCCCCGATACCTGTCGAGGTGCCTGTCAAGCCCGC
>JBFMEL010000044.1:4508-14970 GCA_040753455.1 Thermoplasmatota archaeon
ATACCTGTCGAGGTGCCTGTCAAGCCCGCACCCGAGGTTGCTCTCAAGCCCGCCCCGATACCTGTCGAGGTGCCTGTCAAGCCCGCGCCCGAGGTTGCTCTCAAGCCACCGCCAGCGCGGGTCGAGGAACCGGAAATCTCCTTCGAGGTCTCGGAGGACGAACTGCCCAAGGTGCACCTCCTCGGATCGAGGTACATCGATTTTGTGGTCATGGGGGACGTGATAGCGCTCGTGGCTGTCTTCGCGGGGCTGGGGATGTACCATTACACCAACCTTGCGCTGTGGAAGCTCCTGCTGCTCTTCTCGATCGCTGGTGCAGGTGTGTTGATCACCGCCCTCCTCTTCAGAATATCCACCTCTCTGGTGGCAGAGGGCGATCGCCACCTCAAAGAGGGAAGGTTCGAAGAGGCAATAGCACGCTACAACCTGGCGGTGAGGCTAGAGACCAGACCCGCTGAGGCATGGACGAGCAAGGGGGTGGCCCTGAAGCGCCTGGGGAGATATGACGATGCGCTGCTCGCGCACAACATGGCGCTCAAGCTCCAGCCCAGGAACGAGGTGGCGCTGTGCAACAAGGGCGACCTGCTGTTCAGGGTGAGGAAGTACGAGGATGCGCTCAAGTGCTACGAGCGCGCTATCGAGATCAGGCCCAAGTACGCAGTGGCATGGAACAACAAGGCGATCGCGCTGGCAATGCTGGGCAGGCTGCAGGAGGCGAAGGAAGCCGAGGACATCGCCACGAAGATGCGCCCCTCCTATGCCGCAGCCTGGATAAACAAAGGCAGGATCCTTGTCAGGCTGGGGCGCCCGGAGGAGGCTAGGCTCTGCTACCAGAGGGGCAGGACACTTGCCCTCCCCTGAACCCCTTCCCCACCAGGTATATCTCTGAGCTGCGGTCCCTCGATGCATCCGGGGAGAACAGCTTGACTGTGCCGAAGCGCCTCTCAGCCTTTTCTATCACGCTGCTCATCATCTCCCCCTCGAAGACCTTAGCAGCGAACCTGCCCTTAGGGCGGAGGAGGAGATCGCATATCTCCATCGCCTTGACCACAAGATCCGCAGACCTCGCATGATCGATCCCATAGATCCCGCTGATGCTCGGTGACATGTCCGATACCACCACATCCGCCTTAGCCTTTCCATGAGATGCGAGCGCTGCCCTGATCTTATCCAACGTGTGGGGTGAGGAGACCTCCCCCCTGATGGCAACCGCGCCCCTCCCCACTGCTGCAGGTCTCATGTCCACAGCGATGACGAGACCGCCAGGCTGCGAGCGCTCTGCAGCGACCTGGGTCCAGCCACCTGGCGCAGCGCCCAGGTCCAGGACCACGTTCCCAGGGTATATCAGACGGAACCTGTTGTCTATCTGCATCAGTTTGTAAGCTGCACGGCTGGCATAGTGCTCCCTCTTAGCCCTCTTGTAATAAGGATCTGCCCTACGCTCCCTGAGCCATCTGCTGCCCATCAGAGATCGCCCAGCTTCGTCTGCTTCGTGTCCACCACCTGCCTCTGCGCATTGAACCGCTGCACGAGGGCAGTGAGGATGATGTCGTTCATCAAGCCTTCGATCCTTTGTGCGGGCTTGCTCACCCAATATGCAGGGTTGTTCTCCGGGATCCTGTGGCCCCGCTGCTCCAGCGCAAGCTTCACCTCTGCCCGCTCCTCCCCTGTGACGCGCCCTGTCAAACCTTCATCGTCGAGCCCTGCCCTCACCAGCTCGAAGCGGAACACTGGCCTGCGAAAGATGCGGCTGAGCGCAAGGCAGCAGATGAGGCTCGCTTCCTGAGGGTTGCTTCCCTGCTCCCTCGCGAGCTCGCCGATCGTCTCGTAGATGTCCCGTTCCCTGGAGGTGGAGAGCATGTACACCTTTGCCGGTGGTATCTCCTTGGACCTGAGGACGTTCAACTCTTCCAGCGCCCTTAGATACCCTGTCACGAAGAGCTTGTGCACCTTGATCCTCCGCTCTGCCAGCGCCTTCCACAAACTGCTTATCGACCGCTCTTCCTCCTTCAGAAGTTCGATGATCGTGTCTTTGTATGTCTCGCCTGTCTCAAACATCGGGTCACCGATATGGTAACCGATCAGGTAATAGATAAACCCTTCGCAGATAACTAAGCGGGTTCAAAAATTGCTATATCCTGGATGCGTATCTACTTCTGCATTCGCTCGGGGACATTGCATGAAGGCGGATGCGGCTTCGATCGCCACTGACCAAGAATCCACAGAGATCTCCCTCTTCGTCAGGACATCTGACGAGGAGATCCGCGGCTGGGACAGACAGAAGATTTATGATGCGCTGGTAAGGGAGACAGGCATCAGTCACGATGCAGCATCGATCGTGGCGAGGGAAGTAGAGAAGCTCGTGTTCGAGCTGAAGCTGGAGAGCGTCACCGCTCCCCTTATCAGGGAGCTGACCAACGCGAAGCTGATCGAGTATGGTTTGATCAAGGTCAGGAAGCAGCACACCAGGCTAGGGGTTCCGCTGTACGATGCCAGACAGATCATCATGAGCCCGAACAAGGAGAATGCTAATGTGCCCCATGGACCGGAAGCTACGAACCTCACGCTCGCAGAGAACATAAAAAAGGAGTTCGCACTGCTCGAGGTCTTTGACGAGCAGACAGCAGATGCCCATATGAGGGGGGATGTACACCTCCATGATCTCGGGATGGTGGACCGCCCCTACTGCAGCGGACAGAGCATCGAGTACGTGAAGAAGTTCGGGTTGAACCTGCCCAACGCCCTATCCATAGCAAAGCCTGCACGCCATCCCGAGGTGCTCATCGAGCAGGTCGTGAAGTTTTCAGCTGCGCTTCAGGGACACTTCGCAGGCGCCATAGGCTGGGATGCGTTCAACCTCTTCCTTGCCCCCTATCTGACTGGGGTGGACGACACGCGCATGAGGCAGATCGCGCAGATCCTGGTCTTCGAGTTCGCGCAGCAGGCTGTTGCCCGCGGAGGGCAGTCGATCTTCAGCGACCTGAACCTGTACTGGGAGGTGCCGAACCACTTCAGGGGCGTGGAGGCGATAGGTCCCGAGGGAAAGCCCACTGGGAACAGATACGAAGATTATATAGAGGAGGCGCAGCGCTTCGTCACAATGCTGTTCAACGTGTACCTCGATGGGGACGCGATGGGCCGCCCGTTCTTCTTCCCGAAGCCCAACGTGCACATCACGGAGCGGTTCTTCGATACCCCGGGGCATGAGGAGTTCCTGGAGCATATCTCGCGCGTGGCATCGGAGAAGGGGAACACATACTTCGTCTTCGATAGGGGGGATACAACAAAGATCAGCGAGTGCTGCCGTCTCGCGTTCAAGCTCGATGCCCAAGATCTCGAGGACGCAAAGACCCCCTGGAAGATGCGCTACTCTGCGATGCAGAATGTGACCATCAACCTCCCGAGAGTGGCATACGAGGCACATATGGACGATGCCCTCCTCTTCCAAAAACTGACCGAGCGAATCGAGCTTGTGGCGAGAGCCCACGAACAGAAGCGCAACTTCATCACGCACCTTCTTTCCATGGGGAAGTCTGGACCCCTCTCCCTCCTCACGATGGAGCTGGACGGTGAGCCGTATTACAGGTTGGACCGTGCCACGTTCCTCGTCGGGATGTTAGGGCTGAACGAGATGATACAGTATCACACAGGGGAGCAGCTGCACGAATCCAAGGATGCGGTGATGATGGGGCTGAAGGTGATAGCGCACCTGCGCGCCGAGGCGCAGAGGATAGGAGAGGAGAAAGGGATGCACATGCCTCTCGAGCAGACACCTGCCGAGAGCACGGCGTATAGGCTCGCCAAACTAGACATGAAGTACTTTCCGCTACAGGCACCCACTGTGGTGAAGGGAAGGAAGAGCGCGGGCGAGATCTACTACACCAACTCCACCTATCTGAATATCTCGGCGGAGATCAACCCGATTGTGCGGGTCAAAGAGGAAGGGAAGTTCCATCCCCTGATAGAGGCAGGTGCGCTGTCCCATATATGGCTGGGAGAGACGAGACCGAACCCTGCGAGCATAGCGAACTTCGTGGTGAAGACGATGCGCAACACCCAGAACGCCCAGATCGCCTTCAGCCCGGAGTTCACCGCATGCCTGAGCTGCGGAAAGCTCGAGCGCGGCATCAGCCCCGCGTGCAAGCACTGCGGCTCGGAGCAGGTGGAGGGGATTACCAGGGTGACTGGTTTCTTCTCCAAGACCAGCAGCTGGAACAAAGGGAAGAGAGGGGAGCTCAAGGACAGGTACCGCTCTCAGCTATGACATCACGATGAACTCCCCCTTTATTTTTTTTAAGCATGGAACAACGATCATGACACGCTGTACTTGATGGATCACACTGGCGCACTCGTGGATGCGTATGATTATTGAAGAGAGGAGGGGATCTTCCCCCTCTCCGCTGCCTCCACGTGCCCGCCCTGCGCACTGGGTATCCCCTACGCACCCCTCTTCTTCACCTCATCCCTTAGTTTGGATAGGAATTCGTCTGCCTGCTGCGGGGAGGATGCCAGGAACTGCGCAAAGTCTGTCCTTCCGCCCCCTTTCATTTCGAGTTTGGAACTGACCGCGCCTCCCAGGGCGCTCGCAGAAAGCTGCGCGCTCTTGCTCACGAGAAAGATCGCGGGGGTATCGTCCCCTGAGGCGATGGCGGAGAAGGTGATGCGCCCCGAGGCTGCCAGCTCCTTGGACACCTCCTGTGCGCCCCTCTTGGGCAGCGCAAGATGCTCGAAGACCAGTCCATCCTCCGCGGCATCGAGCAATTCCTTTGCCAGCGCCCTTGCATCTGCCTTCGAAGCCTTCTCGCGCTCCTTCTCCAGCGCCCTGACCCTGTCCCTCAGGGTCTTGACAGCAGACGGCAGACTATCAGTCTCTGTGTCGAGCGCCTCTGCGGTCTTTTTGAGGAGGGTTTCCATGCGCAGCACGTGCTCGTATGCTGCATGCCCCGCAACGAACTCGATCCTCACCACTCCATCCTGAATCCGCTTCGTCTGCACGATCTTGATTAGGCCAACTTCGGAGGTGCGCGTGCAGTGCGTGCCGCCGCATGCCTCCACATCCCTGTCCTGGATCCTCACGACCCTGATATCCCGACCTGGCACTGCCCCTCCCTGATAGAGCCCGAAGCCGTAGCTCCGCTCAGCTGCTGCCCTTTCCATGAACCGTGAGGTGATCGGGATGTCTTCCAGCACCATGGAGTTCGCAGCCCGCTCTATCCTCTCCACCTCCTCCGGGCTCAGGGGTAGGTAGTGGGTGATGTCCAGCCTGCCCATCTCCGGGCTTTTGTGCGCTCCTGCCTGCCACACGTGCCTGCCCAAGACCTCCCTCGCCGCCGCGTTGATGATGTGCGCGGCAGAGTGGTGGCGCATCAGCCCCATCCTCCTGTCCCAGTCTATGAACCCCTTCACAGTCCTGCCGGGCTTGATATCACTGGCATCCCCTTCGAGCTCGTGCACGACCACATTCCCTATCTTGCGCACGTGTTCGACCCTCTGTCCGTCCAGTGTGCCTGTATCAGACTCCTGTCCGCCCCCTTCGGGATAGAAGCAGGTGCGGTCCAGCACCACATCCCTTCTGGATACCTGGAGCACTGTGGCTTCAAACCCACGCATGTAAGGATCCGCGTAGAAGAGGAGTTCGGTCGGCGGTGCATCGATATGTTCTTGATGGGGCTCTGTCTCGCGCTCGGGCTGTATGTGCCTTGCAGCCACCTGCCTGTAGAAGTCGTCAGGGACCTCGAAGGGCACGGAGGCGATCTCCTGCACCACCTCTGGGCTCAGTCCATGGGTATCATAGAGCTGGATCAGCTCCTCCTTGCCGAACCCCCTGCCCTCGAGGCGGGCTTCCATCTCACCGACCAACGCGCGACCCTTCGAGACAGTATCGCGGTAGCGCTCTTCCTCCACTGCCACGATCTTCAGTATTGCATCTTGATTTTCGATCAGCTCTGGGAAATGCGCTCCGAAGTAGTCGATGTGCCTCTGCAGCACCTCACCCAGCGGCATCTCGATCTGGAGGCTGTCCAGCGCTCTCAGCGCTCTGCGCACCAGTAACCTAGCGAAGTATCCTGCCTTCGCGTTCGAGGGTATGACCCCATCGTTCAGCAGGAAGAGCAGTGCCCTGGTGTGATCGCAGACCACGTAGATCTGCTCCATGGGCAGGGTGAGGGCGAGCAGTGTGTCGAGCGGGATGTGGAGATGGTCCGCCACCCTCTGCCTCAGGGCTCGGATGTCAGCGGCAGTGTCGATGTTCAGCATCCCAGCGACCTTCGAATACTCCGAGAGGACTGCTGCGTCCACTCTGATATCCACCTCCTTTTTGAGGAGGTCCAGCGCGGGTCCGAAGACAGCCTCGTAGGCAGATGGAGCGCCCTGGGACACCCATGTGAAGCGCTCGAGCCCGTACCCAGTGTCCACGACCTGCATGGGGAGCGGCACCCTGCCCTTCTCAGTCTCTGCATACTGCATGAACACCAGCGTAGCGAGCTCCACCCCACCCACGATCACCTCGAAGCATGGCCCTGAGTTGCCCCCGCCTTCCCAGTAAGCCTCGACGTATGAAACATGCTCCGGTGGGATCCCCAGGGCATCGAGCAGACCATCGCAGAGCTCGACCGTGCGCTCCTTGAAGTACACCTGATGCTCTGGGGTGTTGAAGGCATGGTGCGCCATCATCTCGAACATGGTGAAGTGGCTGCCTGTCCTGCCCACGTTGTGGATGTCGTTGAACCGAGCGCATGTCTGCGAGATGACCAGAGGGTTTGCAGGAGGCTTGATCGTGCCGTTGAGGACCCAGGGCTGAAAGTCATATATGGAGGCTTGGGTGAAAAAGACATCATCCCTCCAGCGTGCTGTGATAGGGTAGCGGGCGATCCGCTTGTGCCCCTGCTCCTCGAAATACGAGAGGTAGAACTCGCGCATCTCGTGGATGTTCATCCTTCTGTTCATGGGCGAGTCCCCAAGGAACCTGTACGGGTCGCACGGCGCCTCGCCGCATGTGCCTCTCTGCCCTCGTGTCCAAAAGTGCCTTGCGCATTGGGGGCATCGCTGCCTTTGAAACCCTCTGGCACTGAAGAAATCGAGGCGGTACTCTGGCTCGTCCGGCATCGGGACACGATTGGGCGAGGGGTAGATAAAGGTGGCGCTTTATGAGGTTTGGAGCTCCTTGGCGATCGCCTCGTAGTAATCCAGGGATTCCGGGTTCTTCAGCGCGTCCCTGTTCGTCACAGCCCTTCCATTCATTATGTTCGTGACAGCGCTCTCGACCTTCTTCATGTTCATGGTGTAGGGGATGTCTGGCGCAGCGAATATCTTTGCAGGGACGTGCCTGGGGGAGGCGTTTTTTCTCAGTGTGCTCCTGATCTTATCTTTTAGAGCCTCTGTGAGTGTGCAACCCTCCGCAAGCCGCACGAAGAGAATGATGCGCTGATCGCCCTGCCAATCCTGCCCGATCGCCAGGCTGTCTGCGATCTCCTCCAGCTCCTCCACATGGTTGTATATCTCCGCAGTCCCTATCCTCACACCCGAGGGCTTGAGGACGGCATCCGAGCGACCGTAGAATGTTATCCCACGTGTATCGCCGTGGAAGATCACATAGTCGCCATGGCGCCACACCCCGGGGTATGTGGAGAAGTAGGTCTCCCTGTACTTTCGACCCTCGGGATCGTTCCAGAAATACAGCGGCATCGGCGGTGCAGGGGCTTCGCACACCAGCTCACCCTGCTGATCGAGCACTGCCCTTCCATCCGCGTCATAGGATTTGATCTTCATCCCCAAGGCGGGTCCCTGGAGCTCACCGGCATGCACGGGCTGTATGGGGCTCCCGGTGCAGAAGCAGCCGTTGATGTCCGTGCCACCGGCGCTCGAGTTGAAGTGCAGGTCGTCCTTGATCTTCAGATAGACGTACTCGAACCCCTCGGGGAGCAGGGGCGAGCCTGTCTGCCATATCTCCCGGAGGGCCGAGAGGTCATAGTCCTTCTTGGGGGACAGTCCTTGACCCCTGAGGAAGTTGATGTAGGTGGCGCTGCAGCCGAACATCGTCACACGCTCGTCTTGGATGATCTCCCACGCTGCCCCAGGATCAGGGTGGTTCGGGTTGCCGTCGTACAATATTAGAGTGTTTCCAGTGGCAAGGGAGCTCATCATCCAGTTCCACATCATCCAGCTGCAGGTGGTGATGAACCAGTGCACATCCTCCCTCCTCAGGTCTGTATGAAGGATCAGCTCCTTGAGATGGTTGACTAATATCCCCCCAGCTCCCTGGACCATGCACTTCGGTCTCCCTGTGGTTCCCGAGGAGAACATGATATAAACCGGATGGTCGGGAGCCAGCTGCGCGAACCCGATCCCCTTGTCCTCTGACAGGAAGTCCTCGTAGTGCACTGCCTTTGGGATCCCTCTGAGATCTGGTCGGTCGGTGATGTACGGCACGACCACCAGCCTCTCTACCGACTGGGTTTTATTGACCACCTCTGCCGCGTTTTGAAGGGTGTGGAACGCCCTGCCCTTGTAATAATATCCATCGCTCGTGAAGATCACCCTAGGCGCTATCTGGCCGAAGCGCTCCTGCGCAGCCGCCGCGCCTATATCCGTGGCTGCAGAAGCCCAGACAGCGCCGATGCTGGTGGCAGCGAGCATGGCGACAGCAGTTTCCATCATGTTGGGCATGTAGCCCCCCACTCTGTCGCCAGGGGCGATTCCCATCTCTGTGAGGGATGCAGCAAGACGCGAGACAGCGCGGTACAGCTCAGCGTAGCTCATCCTAACAGTCACCTGGTCCTCGCCCTTGAACACAAAAGCAGTGCGTTCATCCCTGTGCCTCAGGAGGTTCTCTGCGAAGTTCAACCTTGCGCCTGGGAACCAGCGCGCTCCCGGAAAGCGCCTGAGATCGTCCACAACAGTTTCATAGCGTTGTGAGGCTATGACCCCGGTGAAGTCCCACACAGCTGCCCAGAGCTCCGGGATCTGCTCCACAGACCAGTCGTAGAGCTCGAAATACCCGCTGAGGTCATGGTCATAGCGCTCGTTCACGTAATCGATGAACCTGGTCATCTCGGCGCGTTCTACGCGCTCCTCTGAGGGTTCCCATAACAACTTGCCCATATCATCCGCCTCCCGGGAGGATCGTTTTCATCCCTATTACCATTCTCTCACCTCTGCGAAGTTCCCGACGAAATTGGGGGGGATTTGGGTCGAGCGAGCGCAGCGAAGCGAGTCAGATAGCCGCGTGTTAGGCGATGCCACCGATATTCCCTTTAGCAAGTCTTCCCCAACTCCTTAAGGACAAGAAAGGCTAGTGTTCGTCTGAATCCATTCTTCTCCCAGAAACTAACGCTTTGCTCAGTTATGGTAGCACTAATAGTTGGCGCACCACGACGAAAGAGTTCTGCACAAACAGTCTCAACGAGCGCACTACCAATGCCACGGTCCTGGTAGTCTGGATGTATTGAAAGCTGATGAATAAGCGCCCGAGAGCCGTCATAAACTGCTCTGATGAAGCCGCGAGGTTGCTTTTCTACTTCGGCAACTAAGAAAACCGCAGCCTCGCAGTTTGCTACTCTCATCATCGCACTTGGCCCATCAATAATGGGATATTTATATTGGTCGTTTAATTTAATAATTTCAACTAGACAATCTATATCAGATTCTTTGAATCTCCGTATTTGTATTTCCATAACGCTCCCTCTTGTAGCATGTATCGGCGGTTTCGCCTAACGGCTGGTGGATATGGGAAGTTCGCCTGCCGGGGCGAATTTGGGCGAAGGCACGGAGTGCCGAAGCCAGATCCGCATCTTGTATATCCACTCCCCCGAGGTCTATATCCTCGTGCGCTATTACGTAGGATAGGCTGAGGGGTAGGCGAAACTACGCTCTGAGGCACATGTCCTCGTATAACAGCCCGCCTCCCCCGCCTATGTGACGTCTGCGAATGGCACGTAATGGGCCACAGTATGGCTGCGCCATACGCTCGTGGACTCCATGTATCACGTGCAAGCTTGCAGTATCGCATAGTCACGGGGGCAATATAGACCTCAGCCTACAAAAACGTTGAGGTGGAAACCATGAGAAAGATGTACGTAGGGATAGACGTGAGCAAGGACTGCTTCAAGGTGGCAGTCAAGGACGAGGGGAACAACCAGGTTATGCCGGTGAAGGTCTACGGTCATGATCGGGCAGGCCTGGAAGCCTTTGGCAGGGCGATGTGCGCCTTGAAGGAACAGACTGGATGCGGTGCGCTCTACGGGATGGAAGCCACTGGGATATATCATCTCTCGGTGTACCAATATCTGGTCGACGCTGAGGAGGATGTGAAGGTCTTTAACGGTCTGGAACTGAAGCGCTTCAAGGGTCGTATCAGGAAGACAAAAACTGATGATATAGATGCGCTAGCCATCGCCGAGGCGTTGATACTGGTGACGGAGCCTACCTACCATCCCTCTTCCGAACCGCTGCTGATACGCCTCAG
>JBFMEL010000045.1:0-14912 GCA_040753455.1 Thermoplasmatota archaeon
ATTACTCAGTTAGGTAATACGTCAGCAGTATATAAACATATCGCTGTTCTTTGAGCCAGCTATCCGAAAGGACAGCAAAGGAGGTGCACGCCGGACCACATATTACGTAAAATAGACGGAGTTAGGGCTTAAATTGGAGGATGTACTCTCCCTTTAGCCGGAGAGGTCATATCTCCTTACATTGCACAACCTTTAGGATGTTTTGCTTATGGAAATGTTTGTCCTCAGTCCAAATCCCCACCGCCCCCACTGCCATCCCGACAGCGAGAAAGGGAGCGTCCTTAACGTCTACATCTCTCAAGAGCTCTATTGCAGCCTCTAATTCCTCTTTGAAGTCTTCGTAAGGTATCAGATCAATCCTATCAAGCAGCGAATAGAAAACCACGTCCAGTTGCTCGTCGGTCTGTTTTGTCTTTTGGGCGAGGTACATCCTATGCTTGTTTATTTCTGTAATGAGGTAATCCGGCGAACAGAAATCCAGACGTTTATTGTTTATTATCTTCCGCGAAGTGGAATCTTTCAAAAGACCTGCCAAAAACCTGTTCGAGTCAATGACCAACTTCATGCATGCATCTTCCCCTTATAATGCCTCAGAATCCCTGCCTTTATCTTCTCATCAAGCTCCATTATGTCCTTCTCGGTAAGTTCACTATTGGCAGTCAGGGCATCCAAGAGCGCCAGCCTCTTGGCATAATCAGCTATGGCACGTCTGGCAATCTCGCTCCATCTCACCTCGCCATGCTCTTTCACTATCCGGTACACGTCCTCCGGCAGGGATAGCGTCATGTTCGGCAATCTTATCACCTCACATAGATATGTGAACACACCTATTTATGTCTTTTCTAGTCTCTGCGAGGTTGTATATATCGAGGCGAGGAGATGCCCCTTTTCACACAGAAGATGTGCTCCCATTGACCTCCTACATGCCCAGATAGGAGCATAGGAAACACGACTTCGCAGAGACTATTTCCGAAAAAGCCGAGCCCAATTTCATATAACTCGTTCATATCCGCACATGATTTCGTATATCCTCCCATCTCAGCATGATACGCGAACATGAGTTCGTTTATCCCTCCTTTGGTCTGCCGCCGGACATCGTCATCGTATCAAGCGGGCTCCGTATCCTGCTTAATACCGTATCGCTCACGTGGGTATATATCTCGGTAGTCTTGCTGCTCTTATGCCCCAATAGCTCTTGGATGTAACGGGGGTTCACGCCGCTCTCCAAGAGATGAGTGGCGAAACTGTGCCTTGCTGTGGGGATGGGCGCCTCCTTCTGGATCCCGGTGGCTCTGCAGCCGTGTTCGAATATCGTCTGCGCCCTTCCGTTCGAAAGCATAGTGCTCGAGATAAGAATATTTCCTATGATATTTAAAAATGTCGTGGGGGGCGCTGAAAGTATTTTGTGTGTTTACCTACCGCTCACCCGGTGATTCTTTTCCCTGGGAGGGGGTTGGCGTGCGCCTCTCGCGCTCGGGAGCATGGCTGAGCTCCTCATCGTGCCCACTGTGATCTTCCTCCTGTAGCCTACATGTAGTAAGATGGGATTTATTCCCCCCTGCGATCCCGGGGATCATGATCAACATGAAACCCTGCCTGGGATTGGTCGTGATCCTCCTGGCGTGCGCAGCGCTCGGAGGCGTAGCCTGTGCGGACGAAACAGATGATGTGAACAGTGGAATCGCATTCTCGGAACTGCTCTTCAACCCTGAGGGTGCGGAGATAGATGGTGAGTTCGTCGAGCTGATCTGCACTGCCAGCTCCCCCCTGAATATCAGCGGCTGGAGCCTCGGGGATCAGGACGCTAAGCCGGAGATCGTGTTCCCAGAGGTCACAGTAGCACCTGGGGAATTGATCGTGGTGTACACATCTGCCGGGGAGAATCGAACGTCCTGCTCCCCCTACATCTTTCACCTCTGGGCATCGTCCCCTGTGTGGAACAATCAGGGGGATGATGCTCTTCTGACTGACGCCCACGGCACCGTCGCTGCATACCTCTCCTATGGCAACGGGAGCGCCGTGGACCCATGCCCGGAGGAGGGAAAGGGGCAGAGCGTGTCCTCCCTTCCTGAGGAGGGATACTCCCTCGCGCTGCAGGCAGAGACAGGGGCATGGCGCGCGTGCATGCCTTCGCCTGGCGCTTCGAATCCACAGATATATCCAGCAGGCAGCGCGCTTGTGGTCGAGGTGTGCTACAGTCCCGCAGGAGGGAGCGAGTACGTGAGGATCGCAGCCCCTGGCTCACAGCAGATAGACCTAAAAGGCTGGGCGCTCAGCGATCGCGAGGGGATCTTGGGGGTTCCCCAGGGGACACTCATAGCCCAGGGAGGCACCATCTACGCTGCTGAGAACGCGACCCTCTTCAACCTCACGTTCGGTCGGCAGCCAGATCTGGAGTGGGCAGAGATGCACAGCAACGATCCTGGATTCAAGCTGGCGAATGAGGGGGATGAGGTCCTGCTGCTCGACCCCTGGGGAACCGTGATCGATGCATATGTCTACGGCTCCTCTGCCTATGATGGAGCGGGATGGATAGGCGAGCCTGTCGAACCCATTGGCGCAGGAAAGGTCTCTGTGAGGTACCTGGAGGAAATATACACAGACACGGACACTGCCGCTGACTGGGACAAGCTGCGCGAGTACATGCCAGGGCAGACAGAGATAGCCCCAGCGCTGTTCAGGAGCGCGAACCTCACATTCTATGCATTTCCAGATGCTGGTTTCGAGGCTGTAAGTCATCTGATCCAGAGTGCTCAGAGCACGATAGAACTGAACCTCTACGATATCTCCAGCTGTCCCGCCGCTCAGGCGCTGGCAGCCAAGGCTGCAGGGGGGGTAAGGGTGAGGGTGATGGTCGAGGGCAGCCCGGTCTCGGGCTTGAGCAGCGCATCTGTCGAATGCCTAGATATCGTTGCCGGAGAGGGCGGAGAGGTGAGGCTGATGCTCCGGAGCCCGTATAACTTCAACCACGCGAAGTACATGATCATAGATCACAGCACGCTGTTCATCAGCACAGAGAACTGGGGGGCGAACGGTCTCCCTTCCATGGGGACGAGCGGGAACCGCGGCTGGGCGGTGTCTGTGCACGAGAAAGCGCTGGCAGCGTACTTCCTGCAGGTTTTCGAGAGCGACTGGAACACCTCCACCCCCTGGGATGAAGCCAAGGGGCGGGTCAAGGTCCAGCCCCAAGAGCCACTGGATGTGGCAGGGCGAGCGCTGTGCCGCTTTCCGCCGATGAACGCGAGCTCGGAAGCTCTCATTATTCCGGTGCTTGCACCTGACAACTCGCTTTCCGAGGAGACAGTGCTCGGGATGATTCACAGTGCGAGGGAGAGCGTGCTGGTCGAGCAGTTCTATATCCACAACTCCTGGGCAAAGAGGGTGCATGGTTCTGTGCTGGAGAAGGACAATCCCTTCATGAGCGCGCTGGTGGACGCTGCCAGGCGCGGATGCGAGGTGCGCGTGCTGCTGGATGCCACGTGGTACAACACCGACCAGCTCGATGAGAACGACAACGACGACACGGTGCGCTATCTCAACACCCTTGCTGCCCTGGAGGACCTGAGGATACATGCCAAGCTGGTGAGGCTGGAGACCCATGACTTCGTCAAGATACATGCCAAGGGGATCATTGTGGACAGGGCAAAGGTCCTGATATCGAGCATCAATTGGAACCGCAACTCCGTGGTGGAGAACAGGGAAGCCGGGCTCTTAATAGAGGGCAGCGAGGCTGCCACATACTTCGCAGAGGTCTTCGAGCATGACTGGACGGACGACTTCACACCACCAGAGGCTGTAATCGTTGTGCAGGGGGAGAGGAGGGCGGGCTCCCCGCTGCTCTTCTCTGCCGAGGGTTCTAGGGACGACATGGGGATCGAGCGCTATGAATGGTGGGTGGACGACACAGCCACATCGAACAGCGGACCATCGCTCGCGTGGACGTTCGCCAGCCCCGGGACACATGAGGTGCTGTTGAGCGTACGCGATGCATGGGGGAACTCCAACACCACCAGCGTCATCCTCGATGTGAGCGCAGCCCCGGTGTCGGTGATGGAGATGAATAACCGCAGCGATGAGAAATCAGATGCGATGGCAGGGGCGGGAAGCGAACCCCGTGACGACAGCTGGCTATACCTGACGGTGCTGGCACTGCCTGGTGTGCTAGTCGCTATATGCTGGATAATCGTCAGAAAGGACAGGACAGCAGGGATGCATCCTTTTATCCATCCATGGCTATCAGGGAGGGATGCGCATCGCGGTGCTGCTGAGGGATCGCTGCCAACCGAAAAGGTGCAACTTAGAGTGCATCAAGTTCTGTCCAAGGGTGAGGATGGGCGACGAGACTGTGGTCATGGGGGATAAGGGCAAGCCTGTGATCTCGGAACAGCTGTGCGTGGGATGCGGCATCTGCGTGCACAAATGTCCATTCGATGCGATAAGGATCATCGGACTGCCCTCGGAGCTGGAGGGCGAGATCGTTCATCAGTACCATGAGAACGGGTTTCGCCTGTACCGCCTCCCTACGCTCGTGGAAGGGCAGGTGCTGGGTCTCTTAGGCCCCAACGGCATAGGCAAGACCACTGCACTCGCGATACTATCCGGGGAGGTGGTGCCGAACCTCGGGAGGTTTGAGCGCCCGGGTTCATGGCAGGAGGTGATCGAGCATTTCTCAGGCACCGGGCTGCAGCGGCACTTCGAGCGCTTAGCCTCAGGAAAAATAAGGACCGCACTCAAACCGCAGTACGTGGACAAGCTTCCTGTGGTGGTGAAAGGAAAGGTAAGGGATCTGCTCGGGCACGTGGACGACCTCGGCAGGCTCGATGAGATAGCCGGACAGCTGCACATCCTCGCGATACTCGACAGGGACGTAGGCAAGCTCTCAGGCGGAGAGCTGCAGCGCATCGCTATCGCAGCCACGATGCTCAAGGATGCCGGGCTGTACATGTTCGACGAGCCCTCATCGTACCTGGACATACACCAGCGCTTGAACGTTGCCAGGGCGATAAAAGCGCTCGCGAAGGAGAGGAACGTCATCGTGGTGGAGCACGACCTTGCAGTGCTGGACTTCCTGGCGGACAACGTCCACCTGATGTACGGCTCGGAGGGCGCCTATGGGGTGGTTGCGCAGCCCAGACCCGTGAGGACAGCCGTGAACGTCTATCTCGAAGGCTACATGAGGGAGGAGAACGTCAGGTTCAGGGAACAGGAGATCAGGTTCGAGCCGCGAGCGCCCAGAGGCTTGCTGGGGACCCCTGTCCTCATCGAATACGGCAGCCTGCACAAGCGCTTCGCGACGTTCTCCTTGAAAGCGCACCCGGGCAAGATTCATATAGGAGAGGTGGTAGGGGTCGTGGGACCAAACGCCACGGGCAAGACCACCTTCGTGAGGATACTGGCCGGAGAACTGCATCCCACAAGGGGCGCTCCGCCCACCTCTGTGAGGGTGAGTTACAAGCCGCAGTACATCAAGCATGACTTCGATGGCACGGTTCGAGAGCTGCTCGGCACAGCCCTGGGCGATGGCATACCCCCCGCTCTCAATGCAGAGGTCATGGCACCGATGGATATTCAGGCGCTGATCGCCAAGCCTGTTCCCCATCTGTCGGGTGGGGAGCTGCAGCGGGTGGCAACAGCCCTCTGCCTGTCCAAGGACGCGGACGTCTATCTCATAGACGAGCCCTCCGCCTATCTGGACTCGAACCAGCGCATGGAGACTGCCAGGGCGATACGCAGGTACATGGAGAAGATCAAACGCTCAGCCCTTATAGTGGATCACGACATCTACTTCCTGGACCTGGTGGCAGACAGCCTGCTCGTGTTCGAAGGCGTGCCTTCAAAGAAGGGTGAGGCTCATGGACCTTATCCCATGCGGGAAGGGATGAACGCCTTCCTCCGAAGGATCGGCATCACCTTCAGGAGGGATACTGACACCAAGCGCCCGCGGATAAACAAGGAGGGATCCAGGCTTGACAGAGAGCAAAAGGAGCGCGGGGAATACTACTATTCTGGATGAGGGCTGCAAGTGCCCGCTGGGATCATCCAGTGGTTGCATATGGAGGGAGATCCATGAAGGACGGGCTGCATTAATCGGAGCGGTAATATTAAGTAATACTACGACATCACCCCTATCAGTGATTACCATGGCGAGAAAGAAAGCAAAGGAGAAATGGGTAGTATCCATAGCCGCCCAGGGTGGAAAGGAATATCCGCTGACAGTGGCGCTGTATGAAAGCTGTCTGACGATCAAGGACGATGCGGGGAACTCCGTCAGGCTGGGCAAGCGGAAGAAATCGCTCCTCATCACCCCAAAGGGGAACGTGAAGCCTTTCTACACTCAGAGTGTAACACCGGGAAAGGGCGCGAAAAGGGGAAGGAAAAAGAAGTAGTGCAGATCGCGTCCCATCGGAACAGGCTCGTGACCTAATCCCGCCCCTCATCCAGCCATATCGGCGGACGCCTGAACCTGTAGAGGTCCGCGATCTGTGCGCGGTACATCTCTTTGTAGAACTCGTTGAACCTGCGGAGATGCAGCACCCCGTTCTTCGTGATCTGAACAGTGTAGCGCCGCCCGTCGCTGGTCACAGTGATCAGCCCGTCCTCCTGCAGGCGCGAGAGCACCTTCTCCGTCATGTAGTGGTTGGAGCGTATCTCGTGCTTGATATCCTCCTTCGAGAGACCATGAGGGCGCTCATGCAGAACCCTGTCCAGCTTCGAATCGAGCGCATCCTGGTAAATATCGATCCCAAGCTCCGAGACCAGGCGGTTCAGCACGACGCAGCAGTATATCCTGTAGTCCTTGTAGAGGGAGGGCATCGCGCTGCCATTCCTCCTGCACTATTTACCTCTTGTGCCCCTCCTGTGGAGAAGGATCGGAACCATGACGATTATTGCAGCGGCGACGGCGACGAGCGCCCACCAGTATTCATCGAGCCAGCTCTTCGGAGGCGGCGCCGTGCCCTCTGTATAAAAGTACCAGTGGTAGTCGTTTGCCAGCGATAGTCCGTTCCTGTCCCTAGCTGAGCGCTCGATCGTGATGTGGTAATAAGTATCGTTCCTCAGCCCGCCGGTGATGTTGAGCACGAGGTACGTGGAGTTCTCGCTCCACACAGGGGTGAACGAGACGTTCTCTCCAAAGAAGTGCACCGCCTCCACCACACTCGTCTCGTTCATGGGCTCGGAGAACCTCACATATACGATTGAGGAGGTACTCACAGGGGGCTCGACACCCCTTGGCCCTGCATCGACCACCCTCGGGCGCGTGAAGTCGTCCACCTGCACCGGATAGACCGGGGTGTGGTTGGTATTGCCCAGCACATCCGCAGCCCAGCACATGTACTCTATGCTCCCCGTGGCGTTGAAGGGCGGCAGCTCCGCAGACCACCAATCTCCCTCTGAGGTCATAGTCCTGCTGTGCCATCTCCCTTCCAAATCCGTGTAGTTCAGCAGCACCATAGGCACGGTGCTCGCATCAACGACCTGTGCCCTGATACCCGCGCTCTCGTTGTATTCGATCTCGGTGATGGGCGTGTGGATGATCACAGGCGGGAGGGTGTCCAAGACCACGATCGTCATGTTGGCGGTGCGGTTGCTGTTCCCTGCAGTGTCAGAGGCGTATATCCAGCACGTCAGGTTCCCGCTCTGAGACTGCCCCGGGATATCGGCGAGCCATTTACCGTCCCTGGATGTCCCCTCGATGAATCTCATCGGCACCTCGCTCCATCCGCCGCCCTGGGGGGGCAGGTAGTGGGCCACTGCACCAGAGACAGCACCGTTGTCCCTTATCCGCGCAGTGAGCGTTATGGGATCATCGGGTTGCACCACCTCGAGCTCTGTGGGGTATATCCGGGGGGGCTCGATATCTGATATCATGAGCTCGGCTGTGGTGGAGCCATTCACCCATAGGATGCTCCAAGCGGATGTGTATCCCGTCGCTGAGGCGGAGATGTTGTAAGGGTTGTATGGGATCCGCCCGCCCTGGGTCTCGAGGTACTCAGTCACCTTGATCCACTCTGCCCGTCCGATGCCGTTCGTGAGGTAGATGGCATCCGAGGAGTCGTTCCCCTGCACCCGGACCTGCGCCATGAAGACCCCGTTCCCCTGGGCGTCGATCACCTGCACGTCCATAAACCACTGGACGAAGAGCAATCCTCCGCTGCCCACCACGGCGCACCTGGACCTGTTGAACTTGGAGTTCAGGAGGGTGATCTCCCCGCTGCCGTTCACCAGCACGTGGTTCGTCCCGTTCTCGAATGTGCAGTTGATCGCCTCTGCGCTCCCGCTGCCCATGATCAGAGCAGTGGTGAGATCCCTGAATCTGCAGGAGCCCAGGCTGAGCCCCATGGGCACTGAGCCGATCTCCACCCCCTCGCTCGCATTCACAAGGGTCATATTGCTCAATGAGATCATCCCTGCATCCCAGAGAGTGATCCCACTGCTGCAGTTGATAAATTCCGAATCTGTGATGGTGCCAGCACTTCCAGCGCTCAGATTGAGACCTACCGCACAGCCCAGCGCTCTGAGATTGCCAGCGCATATGCTCGCAGATGCGAACCTGAACCCTGTGGAACAGTTCAAGGCTGTGCAGCCCTCCAATAGTGCATCACCAGCGTCCTCGACCACCAGCCCTCCGGAGGAGATATTCACCCCATTTGCTTTGATCCCCTCACCCCCCAGCCTCAGGCTGCCAAAATCGCTGCTCTGGATCGTGCAGTTGCGCCCGGAGAGCTCCCCGTAGAAGGCGCTGCACCCTGCGATCGAGGTGTTCGTGGCATTATTGATGAGGAAGGAGCCATCACCATAGCAGCTCAGGAGCGTGGTGTCGTTGCAGAGGAGCAAAGTGATATTGGAGTCGAGCATCTCGCATCCATTGAAGAAAGTGTGGTTCGCCCACTCCATCGCTATCGTTGTGTTGACGAAGTTGCAGGCGTCGAAGCTCGTATTGCCCACCCCGAGGAACCCCGGGCTGCTGCTCAGGATCTCCATCTGCTCGAACCGCGCTCCGTCTGAGCTGAAGAGGTGAACCCCAGAGGCGTTCCAAGATTCGATCCTGGAGCGGGAGAAGGTGAGATCTGCGCCCGGCTCCGCGGCGATATCGTAAGGCGCATCAGGGCTCGATGAGGTGATCGTTGCGCCGTCTTCCACCGTGTTTGGCTCTCCGTCCCAATCCTCGACCATGAGGGTGCCGTTGCACCGGATGGTGTACTGATGCGGCAGGGTGCAGTTCATCACGAGAGTCACATTCCGCAGCACCAGGGTCCCATCCTTCTCCACAGTCAGATTCCCGGTGAGCACGATCGTGGTGTTGTTGTACACCAGGAAATCCCCGGGATCTACGACCCAATCCTGATTGAGGTACACCACTCCTCCTTCTATGTGTGCAGGGTCCACCGAGGTGCCTAAGAGAGGGAGGAAGGAGAGCACCACCAGCACAGCGAGGATGTAGGGCAGGTATCGGTCGTCCACAAGGAAAGATAGGGGGCGCCCTATTTAGGCGTTTGCTTTGCCACCTCCAGCACCCTGCCGATGCTGCCGAGATAGTCGTGTCCAGGGCCCTTGCGCCAGAAGAGATCGAAGAGACCGTTGATGTCCTCGTAGAGCTCCGGCAGCAGCCTAAATGCTGCAAGCACGAGGACGACCAGCACGCCCAGGGAGAGCCCCTTTCCGATGAGATGATGTGCCACATCGAAGTAGCCAGGACCGTTCACGTGCACCAGCCATATCACGAGCGCGTTCCTGAGGATGTTCGCCACGTAGACCACTGGGGCAATGGCACCGAACGTTAGGAGCTTGCGCTTTAACTCCGCCCTCGACGCAAACGCGAACGCCCCGAGGATCAAGAACGCCTGGATCGCGGTGCACGCAAGGATGATCCGTATATCTATCCCAGCGAGGGGCGCGCTCACCTCTGCTGCAGGGTCCGGGTTGAGCCTGTAATACCATGGGTTCCCAGCATAGTCCAAGCCGCTGACGCCGAAGTTAGTGCCTGTGAGGTTGACCAGCGCCACGCTCTCATACCCCACAACCAGGATCAGTGCACCGCTCAGTATAGGGACTCTGTCGAAGATGAAATATCCTGCGGAGGCAACGAGCATCGCTGTCCCGACGAAGCGCAGGGGAGGATACTCATCATCCCATTTATGGGAGAGGTATTCATGGTAGCCGAGATAGCAGAAGATGGGAAGCGCCATCCCTGCACCCAGCGCGTTGACCCAATCCTCGATCCCTGCGTAAATGGGTGCGTGAAAGCCCCAGAAGATGCCGAGCGCCGCCCATCCACCAGCGCGCAAGAGATGTGCCCAGCGCTTCCTGATGCATAGCCCCGCAGCCAATAGGACCAGGGCGATGACCTGGACAACGTCGAGCGCGATGCGTGCTGTAAAGTCCATCACGGTTGCATCAAGCCATGGCATTTAAATTTGGGGGCGGTGGTCACATCCCTCGACAACAGATCTCCACATCGAGACAGGGGTCTCGCTATGGCCACTGCCCTTCGAGATCCCAGAGGATCGGGCTGCATTCGGACCAATAATCTTCCTTGTCCTCTCTAGATCCCATCAACGCAACAGTGTGCAGGTCCAAGCCCACGTTTAGAGACTGGCTCCCTGGTGAACGAGAAGACGCAGCGATATCCTTATTAATTCTGATGCGTTACAGCGCCACCCAGACGGGCCTGTAGCTTAGCTAGGTAGAGCGATCGGCTCTTAAGCCGTGATCTCTGCAATCGGCGCGGAGCAACCGATAGGTCAGGGGTTCGAATCCCTTCAGGCCCGCATACCCCTTTAGCCAGTAAGGGTGATTATATACTTAGTACACGGGGAATTAAATATATACGCGATTCGGAGGGCGTCTCGACCTTTCCCCTCTATTTTTTTATTCCCTCACTTATATATCCCTCCATCCCCTTATACCTCCCGATGCACTCCCTCGACCACTGCATCAAGGTCACAGGCTCCTGGGAGGTGATGCGCCGCACCACGATCTCCCTTCCAGAGATCGTGCTGAGGGACAGCCCACTGGGGATCAACCTGAGCGGCAGGTGCAATGACCTCGTGTTCTACGAAGTGAACGGCAGGGTGTACGCCAGGAGATATGCCAAGCCCTCTAACCCAAAGAGCAAGAGGCAGCAGCGCCAGAGGAAGAGGTTCGGAGAGGTGGCGAGGGCCTGGAAGGAACTGCCGGAGCAAAAGAAGGCAGCGTACCAAGAGAGGGCACGAGCACTGCGCTCCACAGGCTTCAACCTCTACGTTTCCGAGCGCTTGAGAGCCAGATAGTTTTCTCCTCCACTGCTCCTCCGCATCCCCTGTATGTTTGCTTCCGTCCTACCTGAGTATTGCGCCGCTACAGCCTCCTACCTGCTTCCGAAGGGTGAAAGATGACAGATCTCTACGCGCTCCTGCTCTATGCAGTGTTAGGCTTCGCGGGCGGCATAGCGCACACAGCCCTGCGCTCGGGCGGCGTGCTCGTGCTGCCGCAGGTGAAGGAGGGCAAGCTATACCTCGGCTGCCTGCTCTCAGGGCTCATAGGCTTGGTGACAGCGCTCGCTGTAGATGGCGACCTGCTCACAGCCTTCTTCTCAGCTGTAGCGATCCCTGACGTGGCAGAGGGCGCGATAAGAACCACCCACAAGCTCAATCACAGGGGCAAAGGATGACCGAGCAAACCCTGCCCTGGCTCAGGCGCCCGCCGTTCTGCGTCGAGAAGGACTGCGCCATCGTCCACAACGCCCACTCTCTCACCCAGAAGGACATAGACGAAGGGTACAGCGGGCTATGCTGCGGAAAGATCATAGATCCAGAGAGGTATGTCCAGCGCTACAACCAGGCGCAGCACAGCAACCAGGTCTGGCTCTGCATCTACACGCCCTTCAAGGGCTGGATCAAGTTCAAGATGAACAAGGACGATATCCACAAGCTCAGGGTCTGCGCGGAGAAGCTGCAGGTGGCGATGGGGTGGAAGCCCCAGTAACTATAGCCCTTCCAGTGCCTTCTTACATTTCTCAGCCCACAACTTCATCCCCACGCGCTCGAACTCGGCGAGGGCTTTTTCAAGGTATTCGAGGGCTTTGGCGGGATCGCCCTTCGCCTTCCAATCTCCTGAAGAAGTTTGGGTGACCTTACGACGCGCTCTCAAACTCGGCCAGATACATGATTCGTCTCAATCTCACCAACGCAAGGATCCCTTTCTCTTTATCCTTGATGTCTGTCCAGTCGCCAGTGACGAAATCCAAGGTCACGTTCAATTCCAACGCGAGGTCGTGTGCGTCGAGGAGAAGTTCCACATCGCTGGCGTTCGCCACGAGAGCAGATAAGCCTGCCTGGATATCGGTATATGGTTTGAACCGCGACCATGACTCTATATCCATCTTGGACAGCAGCTCCTCGACCCGCTTCGTTCTGACATGGACCTCGCCCAGGTAATACCATTGAATGCGGTTCAACCACTCCCTCAACTGCTTGTATGTGAGCCCCTTCCTCGCGGGATCGCCGAAGAACAATCTCAATGTCGGGGAGATTTTCGTGTTGCTTGTCCTTTTCAGGATGCCCTCGATGTCCTTGTCCTGGACAGTAACATCCTGTTTCTTTTCATTCAGGCTCAATGTGAGCTGCCTTATTTCACCAGTGATCCTATCCATGGCATACTTCGACTTCTTGCGCAGTTCGCCCTCGACCTTGCTGCTCGTGTATTTCTTCCTCTTCGATAGAACGCAGTTGTAAGAGGCTTTCTCCCACCTATCGTTCGGAAAGACATACCCCATGAAGACCGAAGTATCCAGGAAGAGGCAGATGCTTACACCTCCTTGGACAGTTCCAACGAGGTCTCCATGAGTTTCGCTGTGTACTTGCGGACTTCCACGTCAGGGATGTGGAGCCTGGCGTACAGCTCTGATTCGGTCCTTTCAAGCGCGGGTCTGAACTCGGCCAAGCGCTTCTCCGCCAAGGCAAAGCGCCCTTCAATCCAATCGGATGGCACGTTCTCGTTGAACAGTGCGCTGGCCTTCGTAGCCAGTATGACCCGAAAGTCGCGCACGAGCTGCAAGTGCTCCTTCAAAATAACCAGGCCCCTCTCTGCGAGGAAGCGCATGAGCGAGTCGAGTCTAAGGTAATCGTCAAGTATCTCCCCGAACTCGTCCTCGGAGAAGGATTTGCCGATCTGGTCGAGGTAGCCATTGATTAGGTCTTTCGTGATATCCCCGACGAGCATCTCCTCGAAATCCTTGAAGACGCGGAGAACCTTCTTCGGTGGGTCGGAATAAATTTCCTGAAGCAACGTTTTCAAAGGTGGATTTTGCTTTGCAAGACCTCGAATCTCGTACAGGATCGCTGCCGCATCTTTCTCTGAGGTTTGTGGAGGTTGCCTTGTAGGGATATAGAACATTATGGTAATGTCATCCTCCCCTCCTTCTTCGTGCTCATATCTGTATAATACATCTTCTCCGGGGACCAAGTCCATCTGGACCTCAGGCCCCCAGATATACCAGCACCATGGAAGGCCTGTTTCGATCCTTCTTTTCTTGAGCCTCTTGTGGATAAGGTAGGCGGCTTTGTAGAACCTCGACCTGGGCATGAATCCCTTCCGATCAGGGTCGAACTCCTTGAGAATGTTATAAACCAGGAATGGTAGGTTCTGGTTCATCTGTTGCCTCATGTGCAGTAAGGTATTAACGATGGTGTCTAAATACCTTACTATATGAAATTTAATGAGCACTCGATCAGTGACGAGCTGAGAGTATGTCCCGCGCCATCTCCTTCGCCTTCCTCTTCCCCATCTCCGTGAAGACGTACACCCCTGCCTCGAAGAGCCTGCGCTCGACCTCGTCCTTGATCCACTCCCTGTCATGCTCTCGAACCTCCTTGCGCAACTCCTGCGCGATGTCGTCTATCACCGGGTCCAGGAAGGCGTAGAGCTTCGCCTTATGGCGCGTGAGAATGCAGACCAGGTGCCTGCGCAGCCTCGGATGCCTGTGCAGTTCGAAAGCGATGAACGCCACTATGGCTGCCAGCACCACCCCATGCTCCCATGAGATCATGCGCTCACCTCAAAAAAAGAGAGGAGGGGCTACTCCTGCCCCTGGCTGCTGA
The DNA here is from genome assembly GCA_040753455.1 of Thermoplasmatota archaeon. Taxonomy (GTDB): domain Archaea; phylum Thermoplasmatota; class Thermoplasmata; order SG8-5; family JACRNV01; genus JBFMEL01. The sequence continues at coordinate 14,079 of JBFMEL010000045.1, forward strand.
CCGCTGCCATGTAGGGATAGATCCCCTTGTACAGCGTCCAGTCCACTACCCACAGGCGCGCTTCGTGTCCCAGAGCCTCGATCGCCTGCACAGCCTGGAGGATCTCAGGGTATGGCGCCGCCAGCGCTCCTGCCGCAGGCTCCCCAATCTCCATCAGCTGCTCGATCCCCTCCTGCAGGGCGTCGAACGCCTCGCGCAGGCTGCGGATCCGGTTCTTGAAGGCTGTCTTCACAGCGCCTGAGAGGTGCTCGTCGCACATCTCCAGGAGCTCGATGATCTTCGCCCTCGCGCTGGCGATCACATGCAGCGCCTCCACGGAGATCGGCTCCATCACGTCAGGGGTGTGCCCCTCCTCGCCCGATGTCGTAGTCGTGGTCCTGACCAAAGATATCACCTCCAAGGGCACATAGCGCTCGAGGGATATCCCAGGTCATGATTTGAAAAGGGAAGATTTAATAGGGCATGATACCCGGGGGGTGCGGGTTTGGTAAGTTTTTGTTCTTCCTGAGTGCTGGCGCAGGGAACCTATCGGGAGATTAATATAGCCACTTATATGACCCGAACGAAGTGATGGCAAGGAAACCGAAGGCCCCCCAAGAGTTCGCATCGTGCCAGTTTTCTGGCGGGTTCATGTTCACGCCCCCAATACGTCCATCCCGCCCGCTCGCTGTTTGCGGGTCGTTTTTCTTCCTTGGAGGCGTCCTGCGCCTAGTGGGCTGTAACTAACGCTTGTTTAATTATCCCGATCTTGCGCAGAATCTCCCCCGGCGACTTTGTCCACACGAACGGACGAGGATTCTCACAGCAGGTCGTCACGTACTCCCGGATTGCCCT
>JBFMEL010000046.1:0-14478 GCA_040753455.1 Thermoplasmatota archaeon
AGAGAATAACGAAACATCTCTCTCAGATATTGCCCTGTTCGGATACGATGGAACTGCACCACAGTCGAACTGCCTGCCTCTGTCCACCATCCAAACAAACCCAACCTTCGATGTGCCCTTCACCACTTTGGATAGCGGACCGTCCGGACTCAAAGAAGTAGAGCTCTGGGTTTCCAACTCCAACGATGGCGTCATTTATGGACCATACTCACTTTACGCCCTCAAGACATGGCCTGACTCCACCAACTTCTCCTTCACCGGTCTGGCGGGCACTTACTACCAGTTCTACACGCGGGCGAAGGACAACGCCTCGAATTACGAGCCTGCGCCAGCGGTGAATGACACATGGACGTACATCGCCAACTATCGTGCTGACCTTATCCTGAACGGCAAAACGCTGGATGCATATGAGGATCCGCCGAGCACGCAGATAGATACGAAGACCTTGCCCGTGGGAGGGTCCGCCACATATCCGCTCGTCGTGCGGAATGGAGGGGATATGAACGACGACATCTTCCTGATCTGGGATACGAGTGGCCTCCCCGCAGGCTGGTCCGCTACGCTCATCTGCACCAATAATTCGACGGACGTGACACCATTCATAAATAGCGGCCTCCTCTATCTTGGCAACCTCGCTCCTGGGCAGTCGATCAACTTCACCCTTTACATCAATGCAAGTGCGACCGTGAATTTCAACACGATGGGCAGCGTCGGCATCGGTGCGACGAGCGGCGCATCGGGAGCGCGCGACAGCGGCAGGGCAATCGCCATGATCCCTGGGCTGGACTACATCGTGCTCACAGATGCCCCGAACGGCGTACCTTTGACCAACGTGCCACTATCTGCTGGCGGTAGTGTTGCCGCTTACGCATCCGGGTACAACAACAGCGGGCCGAGCTACGTCGGACTGGTTCCAGTGAACTGGTTTGATACGCCGGACCTGGGCACGTTCGATAATAATACTGGTACGAACACGATATTCACAGCCGGACTGATAGGTGGCGTTGCGAACATCACAGGAGAGAACACAACGTTCAACAAGATAGACAATTTCACAGCGACGATCACTGGTGAGGACACGCCGCCGGTTACGACGCTTACCATCGGTGTGCCGAGCTACACTGCTGGGACAGACATATATGTGAATTCCTCCACGCAATTCAACCTCACTGCTACTGATGACGCAGGCTCTGGCGTTGCGTCCACTTGGTACAGGATTTGGAACGGCACATGGAGCGACTGGATCATATATACCGGCAACTTCACGCTCAACGGCACAGACGGGACAAGGTACATCGAGCACAACAGCACTGACGTTGCAGGAAATAACGAAGCCACGAAGAATCAGACTGTTATACTGGACAATGGACTGCCTGGTACAATGATAACAGTAGGGGATCCGAAATTTGGTACAACACCGTTATATGTGAATTCTTCCACGCAATTCAACCTCACTGCTTCCGACGTTGGTTCGGGAGTGGCTAGCACTTGGTACCGCGTCTGGAACGGCACGTGGACCGACCGGATCATATATACCGGCAACTTCACGCTCAACGGCACAGATGGCGTTCGACACATCGAGTATGGCAGTGTAGACAATCTGGGAAACGAAGAGGCAGTAGCCGGCAACCTGTCAGTGGTTTTGGACAACACCCTGCCTACGACCACGATAACCGCAGGCGGTCCAAAGTACGGCACTTCACCATTATACGTAAATTCGTCAACGAGGTTCAACCTTACCTCAACGGACGGTACAGGTTCTGGCGTTGCCTCAATATGGTATAGGATAGACGCAACCGGCACGTGGACAAAGTACACCACAGAATTCGATGTAAGCGGAGAGGGCGTGCACACGATTTACTACAACGCAACAGACAACCTCGGGCAATCCGAGTCAACTAAATCTATAGTATTGACTGTTGACAACACCCCGCCATCCGCCCAGATATCTGTCGGAGAACCCAAGGTTGGAACATCGCCAGTGAATATTACGTCCGGGAGCGAGATAAATATCACGTCCAGCGACCCGAACCCCGGCTCCGGTGTTGCATCCATATGGTACCGGGTGGACGGCACTACGTGGACAAGGTACACTGGTAACTTCACAGTGCCGACCGAGGGACATCACAACATCACCTTCAATGCTACAGACAACCTTGGCCAGCATGGGACATTGCTGAGTCTGTATGTGTTCGTGGACGACACACCGCCAACGGTCGTTGTCACTCCCTCGCCCACGGCTAGGGCAGTTGAGGTGAATGCCGGTGACACTGTTACGCTGACACCAACCGACGCTGGGGTTGGCGGCGCGCATATCGAATACAGTACCGATGGAGGAGTTAACTGGCAGATATACACAGGGCCAATAACGATCAACGAGAATACTGCGATACTTTACCATGCGACAGACGCCCTGGGCAACCAAGGTCCAGACCAGACATTGACAGTCACCATCAGGACGACCCAGCCCCCGACCACGGATTTCATATCAGAATACTGGTGGATACTGCTGATATTCCTGATAGCCTTCCTGCTTCTCCTCATCCTGTACCTGCTTGGAAAAAAGAAGAAAAAGTGCGCGAGATGCTCTAGGAAATCCGCCTCGCCGGAGAACGACGGTTGGGACAAGACCGCGGACGGCGAATGGCTCTGCAACGACTGCAAGTCGATCGAGGATGAACTAGACAAGGACACAGGAGAGGAGCCGGCGAAGGTTCAAGGCGACACCCCGTCTGCAGAGGAATAGATTGCCTGAGGATTGCAGCAAGGGTCAAAGATCGCATCGTGCTAAGGACAACTGGCAGAGCTTGATAGATGAGCCGAGCGAACAACGTCACATATGATGTCAAGGGTGCGCATCGAGACAAACTCGCTGAGACCTTCCCCTCGGTTTTGAGAGAAACAGATCTTCGATAACACTTAAATGCCAGGCGCCATTAGGTGGCGCAGGAATCGAGGCCGAGCATGGCGACTGAGCTTACCAGCGCGAAGGTGAGGGATTACCTGTCCAAGACAAGGAGCGCGCTCGAAAAGCTCCAGGTGATCGCCCCGGATCGCTCGATGGCGAGGGGATGTGCCGAGGACTTCCTTGCGATGGCCCGCGCCTACTTCTCCGACGCAGAGCATTTCTTTGAAAAAGGGGAGATGGTCAACGCCTTCGCATGCGTGAACTACGCGCACGGCTGGCTCGACGCCGGCGTCCGTCTGGGGCTTTTTGATGTCGGGGGCGATGATCAGCTCTTCACACTTTACAAATAGGGACGGCTTCCCAGCGCCATCGAGCGCGTGGAATGCATACACACATAGCCTCCGGCTCCCATCTCCACCACAGGGGGCAGGGATGAAAATCAACGTATCTATCATCCACCCAGCAGAGTTGATTTTCGCCAGACGCATCCCAAACAGCCTATCAGCAATATGGATGCGGCGTATCCCAGCGAAGTAGTTGGATGCAAAAATGCGGGGACAGGGTGGGGGACATGTAGAGGCGATATATCGACCTGTCCCCCATCCAGCCGCATCCCAATCAATCGAAAAGCAGTCCGGATGCGGCGTATCTCAGAAATGTAGTTAGATGCAGAAAGTATGCGGGGACAGGGTGGGGGACATGTAGAGGCGATATATCGACCTGTCCCCCATCCAGCCGCATCCCAATCAATCAAAAAGCAGTCCGGATGCGGCGTATCTCAGAAATGTAGTTAGATGCAGAAAGTATGCGGGGACAGGGATTTGAACCCTGGGACCACTAAGGACAGGATCTTAAGTCCTGCGCTGTTTCCAGGCTTAGCTACCCCCGCACCATCCAGCTCAGAACTTCTGGAGCACCTCTTCAAGATCCGGTTTGTCGCGCTCCCTGAGCTCGTACTTCACCCGCACCACAGGCTTGTTCACCCGCACCGCCCTGCTGAGGTTGATGGGGGTACCGGAGATGACGACATCACAGGGGGTGGAATTGATCGTCTGGCGCAGGTCGTCTATCTGCTTCTTTCCATAGCCCATCGCTGGCAGCAGGTTTCCGATCTCCGGGTACCTCTGGAAGGTCTCGGCGATCTCCCCCACGGCATACGGGCGCGGGTTGACGATCTCCGCGGCACCGAAGTCCTTGGCTGCTAAGGTACCAGCACCGTACCTCATCTCGCCATGGGTGAGCGTTGGGCCATCCTCGACCACCAGCACCTTCTTGCCCCTGATCATCTCTGGATCCTCTACAAATATCGGGGAATCCGCCATTATGACCGCCGCCCTGGGGTTCGCCCTTGCGACATTCCTTCTCACAATCTCCAGGTTCTGGGGATCGGCTGTCGAGACCTTGTTGATGATCACGACATCTGCCATGCGCAGGTTCGTCTCCCCCGGGTAGTAAGACATCTCATGCCCTGGTCTGTGGGGGTCCACGATCGTGATGTGAAGGTCCGGCACATAGAAGGGGGTATCGTTGTTCCCCCCGTCCCAGACGATGACATCAGCCTCGCGCTCTGCCTGCTCTAGGATCGCTCCGTAATCCACACCTGCATAGACGATGATCCCGCTGTCGATGTGCGGTTCGTACTCCTCGCGCTCCTCGATCGTGCAGTGATGCATCTCCATGTCCTCGTAGGTCGCGAAGCGCTGGACCACCTGCTTTGTGAGGTCACCATACGGCATCGGATGCCTTATAGCCACGACCCTTCGTCCCTTGTCCTTGAGGATCTTGCAGACCTTGCGGGTGGTCTGGCTTTTACCAGAGCCTGTGCGCACCGCGCACACAGCTATGACAGGGACCTTCGCCTTCAGCATCGTCCGCTCGGGCGATAGGAGCACGAAGTCCGCCCCTGAGGCGTTCACCCGCGCCCCCACGTTCATGAGGTGCGTGTAGGACACATCGCTGTACGAAAACACAGCCACATCCACATCGTTCTTTCTGATGATCTCTTCCAGATCCCCCTCGCCCCTGATCGGGATCCCCTTGGGATAGAGCGCCTCGCCCGCCAGCTCTTTGGGGTAGATGCGCCCCTTGATGTGAGGGATCTGCGTCGCTGTGAAGGCTACCACCTCGTGTTCAGGTCTGCCCCTGAAGCAGACGTTGAAGTTGTGGAAGTCCCTGCCGGCTGCTCCCAGGATCACGACCTTCTGACGGCTCACGGTCTCACCTCTGCAGGCGAGAAGTGCTGCCCAGATATCAATCTTTAGGTCTGGGGGAGGACAGCATCCTGACGATCACATCTGCGGCTCTGAGTTGACATCCTCCGCGCCTGGGTTCATGGGGCTGCCGTCAGCAGCGAAGGCGACGTCGCGTGGCACTTCCACATTCTCCGTCCTGGGCTCCAGAGGCTCGAAGCCCTGCTCGCTCTCCATTATCCGGTGCACAGGCTCCTCGTAGGGCTTTGTGGCAAGCTCGCAGATCCACGTGAGTATCCTCAGCACTATCTCGTCCACCATCGCCATGCCCTCCCGAAACGTCAGGGACTCGGGGTGCTTCGAAAGGCGGTGTATCGAGTCGTTCTCCACAGCGATCGTGAGTATGGTGTGCTCTCGCATCGCCGAGAGCGCAGCCTCTGCCACTGCCCTGCGCGCAGGGCCCTCTTGCGAGAACGGCATGATCGCGATCCCAATGGTGGGCATCTCCATCTGTCGGGTAAGGGCTGTTACAAAGGGTGACACACCGCTACTAGTGCCGCCTCCGAGACCCGTGATGATGAAGACGAGATCACTGCCCTCAAGCGCCTCGGCGATCTCCTGCCTGCATTTCTCTGCGCAGCACTCACCGATCTCGGGTAGGAGACAGTCCCTCCCCAATGCAACGCCCTTGCCTAACTGTATCCTCAGGTCCGCGGAGGACGTTTTCAAGTGCTCTGCGTTCGTGTTGAGGCATATCGTCTTGATCTTTGGAAACCTATCCCCAAGGCGTTCGTGAATGTTCTGGCCCGCTCCGCCAACAAAGACTGCTGTGACGTTGTGCTCCATCGCTTCACATTGCATCGCCTGCAATGCGCCCACAAACTCTTCCATACACATAGTTTGTATTGCCTTCATGTTCCATCTCCTGAGCTGCTCTTTGGGGTTTTAGGGAGCTGAGGGGGATCGGTGAGTGCACCCCATCCCTTCCATGCCTTCGAAGGGGTTAGTCCTCCTGTCCAGCATCCCGGTATCGCGACCATCTTTTTCACCTCGAAATCGCACCGCGCTCCCCCTTTGCTATCGCAAAAGGTAATGCGCGACCCGAAGCCTCCGCCATGATCTTCACATCCTCCAGGACCTCCGCCATCCTTCTCTTGGTGAAGTAGGTTTCCACAGCCTTTCGCACCGCATGCTCCCTCGAGGAATAGTATCCTGCTTCCAAGAGGGTGTCGATGTACTCCTGCTCCAGCCGGGTAAGCTCCACCGTCACCTTCGCTGGTTCCGCCTTCTTCCGCTCGATGAAATCGTTCATCGCCCGCCTAACGAACTCAGATCTGCTGCAGTTCAGCTCATCCGCGGCGCTGTCGATCCTGAAGATCTCCTCTCGTCCAAGCCTGATCGTCACGCGCTCGTTCACCTTGTCGCAAGCTTCGTCCTGCTGCATTTGAGGCACCCTGTGTCGCGGTAAGACAGGGGTAAGACAACATCCCTATTTAAAATTTACTGTGTGATATATATTATATGCAAAATGTCCTACCTGTTCTCTGCGCGCTGCATATTCCTTGTGCGAGAGGCAAACGATTTAATAGCGCATGAGCCATGATGCCCTGATGGGTTTCGAGATATTGGTCTCCAGGGACTTGCCGATCACAACGATTGAGGATCTCGATGAGGCTGCCAGGCGCTTCCTCTCGCAGATCGGGTACCTGCGCAGGGCGGAGGAGGGTGCCCCATTTCAAGTGTTCAGATGCTTCCTCGATAGACCGGACAAGGCTTGGGTCGTGGAGGAGATATGCGCGAGTGTGGGCGTATCAAGACCCACAGTCTACCGCCAGATCGCCAGGCTGAAGGCGCTGGACCTCATCGAGGATGTGGGGATTGGGGGGGACAAGGGTGTGAGGCGTGGCTACCGAGTGAGGTACGGCAGCCTTGCCAAGGCATGGAACTTCGTCGAAGCCAACGTCGAGATCGCGATGGAGAACTACCGAAAGAGCGTGGAGCATATCGAGGCGCTGGCAGAGAGAGAGAGGAGGAAGTAGGATGGCAGAAGATGAAGTGCAGCCGGTTGTTCTGACCAAGGGCTCGAAGTACAGGATCAAGTCGCTGGAATCTAAAGATGCACCCCTCGTGAGCCACGGCACCTTCATGGGATACACACTGATCGGGCATGACGAGGGGGTATGCATGCTGCTGGACGAATCGCACAAGGAGTATAGCGGCAGGTATCGCATAATCCCGGTGCACATGATCATCTCGATCGACGTGATCAAGGCTGCGGAGCAGAAGGAGGCGAAGGACTCCGACGCAACAGCGATGTTCGGCTGAAGGACATGATAGAGGTGATCGAGGGCAGCACGGAGGGGCGTATCCTTCGCATCTTGCTCGAGGCGTATCCGATTACGATTCGGGAGATTCAGAGGGAGATGAGGACGACACCGAGGGTCGTGGAGCTTGCGCTGAGAGGCCTGGAGAGGCGGGGCGTGTTGGTGATCGAAGGCACTGGAAAGGATCGCTTCATCACCCTCCTGCGCACGGACATACTGTTCCACGGTGGTAGGAAGAAGCGCATGCCAAAGCCGCCGCTGCCGAAGAGCGATGAAGGACCGATGTACGGGTGATGAAGATTATGCGAGATGTGCTGGCGCACGGCGATATTCACGCATTCCCCGAAGGGGATGTATGTGGACGACTCACCCCTCTTGCTCAGTGAGCCGGGAGGTAGAAGATGAGCGGCTGCAGTGACGATATCCCTGATTATTATAAAAAGCCAACACTCGTGCTGTGCTGTGGCAACGTGCTGTTCGGCGACGATGGTTTCGGTCCGGCAGTGGCGGCAGCACTTCAAAAGAGCGAGATTCCGGAGGGGGTGTACGTGATGCACGCCGGGATTAGGGCGAGGGATATCCTCTTTCCACTGCTCTTGGGGGGATCGCGGGTCAGAAAGCTGATCATCGTGGATGCTGTGCACCTTCCCACGAGGAAGCGCACCTGCGGCGAGATATTCGAGCTGCCATTGGATGACATCCCCCAGGTGAAGATCGACGACTTCTCGATGCATCAGGTCCCCTCTTCCAACCTGCTGAGGGAGCTGCGTGACCATCGCAATGTTAATGTAATAGTGTTGGCTTGCCAGATCAAGAACATCCCTGATCGCGTCGCGCCAGGTCTTTCCGAGCCTGTGCAGGCTGCGATACCGAGGATGTGCGCCCTCGTGGCGCAGCACTGGCGGTGAGGTGGATGCCCGAGAACTACAGGTTGATAGAAGGTAAGAAGTACATGTGGGACGGCAGCGTGTACGAGGATGAAGCGAAGGCGCATGAGACCAAGAGAGAGTACGAGGGGAATGGGTTCGAGACAGCACTCATGCAGGAAGAGGGTAGATACCTGCTCTACACCCGGAGGGTGGTGAAGGAGGTAGTGGTCGAGAGCCCTCCGGTATAAAGCATCGGCAGGATTCGGATGAGGGTTGAGATCGGATACGGGGGGGCGCAGCAGCATATCGAGGTGAGCGCCCCATGCGAGGTGCTGAGCACTGAGTGCGTGCGGTGCAGCCCGCCCTCTGCCGTCCTGACAAGGGCGCTCGAGGCACCTGTAGATCGCAGGCTCGAGGATTTTATTGAGGGAACGCGGGAGCTGCTGGTAGTGGTGAACGACGCCACGAGGACCAACTACTCGGCACTCGTGCTGGATCAGCTCTACCCGTTGCTGCGGGGGATAGAGGGGCTGAGGTTCTTGGTTGCTTCCGGCACCCATCCCATGCCCGTGGAGCAGGACCTGCGCAGGATCTTCGGGAGGCACCTTCCCTTTGCGAGTGGGAAGCTGGCGCTCCACGAGCCAAAGGGGACAAAGGCGCTGGAGCACGTGGGGACCACGACCCGGGGCACAGAGGTATGGATCAACAGGCTCGTCACCGCTGCCCCCGGGGTGCTGGTGATCGGGAATGTGGTGCCTCATTACTTCGCAGGCTACTCTGGCGGCAGGAAGACGATCGTCCCAGGCACGGCAGGATATGCCACAGTAGAGATGAACCACAGGCACGCGATGAGCAGATGCGCCCTTCCGCTCAAGCTGGAGGGGAACCCGGTGCACGAGGACCTATCCGAGGCTCTGGGGCTCCTGGACACAGACAGGATCTACTCGATCCAGACCGTGAAGGATCCAGGGGGAGAGATCTTTGCTGCGTTCTGCGGCTCGATCGAGGGGTCTTTCCATGCTGCCATCAAGGACGCGAGGAGACTTTACAGCGCACCCCTGAAAGAAAAATGGGATGTGGTGCTGGCATGCGCCACGGGTCCGAAGGCGCTCACACTTTACCAGGCACAGCACGCGCTCGAGAACGGGAAGCTGGCGCTGAAGGACGGTGGGACATTGATATGGGTCGCGGAGTGCTCGCAGGGGCTGGGGGACGACACCTTCGTCGGGCTGCTGAGGGAGCACCAGGACTACGCCTCCATTCTAAGCTCGGTGGAGAAGGACTACAGGCTTGGGCACCACAAGGCTGTGCGCATTCGGGAGCTGCAGGAGTGGGCAGAGCTGCGGCTCGTGACCAGCATTCCACGCGATGGGCTGGATGGCACGGGTCTGAGGACATACAGCGATGTGAAGGCGGCGCTGGACGACGCTGTCACTGCCCTGAGGAAGGAGGGAAAGACCCCTAAGGTGGTGGTGATGCCGAACGCGGAGCTGTGCGTGCCTGTGCCTCAGCCGACGGAACAGCCATTTTAATAGGGGAGAGCGTTGCAGGGCTGTGCTGCTGAGAGATGTGCCATACTATGAGCAGAAGCTCCATTACACCTGCGGGCCAGCGAGCCTGAAGATGGTGCTCGAGTACCTCGGGACAGAGGCGCACCGCGACATCCTCCGCAGGATCGCAGAGTCAGATGAGCATGTGGGCACCAACTACCGCGGGATGATCAGGGCAGTGAGGTATCACGGTCACAGGTGCTTCGTGCGCAAGAACGCCTCGCCCCGGGACATGCACTACTTCCTCAGGATGAATCTGCCGGTGGTGATCAACTGGTACATCGATGCAGAGAAGACAGGGCATTTCTCGGTGGTGGTGGGGCTCTCCAAGGGCTATATCACGATCAACGACCCGGCCCATGGTCCGAGGGTGCGCATGAAGCTCGAGCGCTTCCTTGAGGTCTGGCATGATACCACTGGAAGGAACAGGAACTGGATGATGGTCGTGCTGCCCAAGCGCATACGCATAAAGGTACCTGCAGGAAAGATATACAAGCCCAGACCTATTCCTTCTCACAAGGATCGATCGGCAGATAGCATGAAGGGAAAGAGGTTCATCGTGTGAGCGCCCGAATCTCAAAAAGCACCGGCGTCCCCAATAACTAATTTTATATACTTCTATGTGATAACGTGCGCGGGGGACGCGTCTTGTACGACGAGGTGATCCTGTACCTCAAGATAGCCTCGATCGTCATGTCGGTGCTGATAGCAGGCTTCATCTGCCGTTTGGGCAGTGGGCGCGGCAGGCGCTCACCTCAGCTCCTGTTCTGGGCACTCGCATGGGTGATCGTGGCGCTGCGCGTGTTAGTCCAGTTGCTCTCTCCCTCCAAACCGCCTGACGAGGTGCTCCAGAGCGATCTGCTGGGTTATTTTTTGGGGGACGTGCTGACCGTTCTCCATGATCTCTTGTGGTTCGTAGGTCTGGCGATCGTGCTCGAGTTCAGCACCGCGAAGAGGGTGTACTTTCCGATCGCCTACATGGCTGTCCACAGCATCATCGTCGGCACGCTCTACTTCTCTCTCAACAATACCATCCTTGCCGCGATAGAGACCACGATGATCGCCCACCCGCTCCTTCTTTTCGTCCTTTTCTGGTACTTCTATGTCACAGCGCAGGAAACGAAGAGGTGGGGCACCTCTCTCGTCGCGGCTTCGTTCCTCCTCTGGGCGCTCGACTACATAGTCTTCGGAGTGCCGTACTTCGGCATCGGGATCGGTCTAGCTGGCGCGCTGGGCTGGATCATAGGGTTCGTCTTCAGGACGATGATCCTCATCGGCTTCATCTTCATGGTCATAGAACAGGAAGAACTCGATTATTGAACGGAACTCGCCGGGTTTCGAGGGGCGAACAGGCTTGCCGTGCATTGCCCCAACTGTCCAGCAGTGTCGCGGCAGGGGCGGGAGAAAGCCACCTAGAATTTGACATCCCATTAAATGAAAAACTACAAATGGACAGATGCCATCGGGCAGGTGATGAACTACGATGCCTGGCGCCCGATCTATGAGGAGATAGTGCGCGAGTTCGGGTTTGATGCGGCTGAAGACCGCAGGGCTGCCGCGCTGCTCTCCTCGCTGCTGAGCCAGAGCCGTGTGCTGAGCAAGGAGGCACTCGCCACCATGCTGAGAGGAAGAGAGGTGTGCGTCATAGGCGGTGGGGTGAAGCTGGAGGATCTCAGCCTGATCAATGAGATCAGCATAGCTGCAGACGGGGCAGTAGGCATCCTTATGAAGCATGGAGTCGTCCCTGAGGTGATCGTCACAGACCTGGACGGAGATGTGGAGGCGCAGGTCGCAGCCAATGAAAAGGGGAGCTTGGCGATCATACACGCGCACGGGGACAACATCGAGCTCCTGAAGCGCTGGGTACCGAGGTTCTCAGGCTCGGTGATGGGCACCACGCAAACCGCCCCCATGAGCAACATGCACAACTTCGGTGGATTCACAGACGGCGACAGGGCTGTGCTGCTGGCAGATGAGATGGGTGCAAGGAGCATATCGCTGGTGGGGTTCGATTTCGAGCATCCTGCGCCAAAGGGATGCCAAGATCCTGATCTCAAGAGGCGGAAGCTGCGGTGGGCAGCGAGATTGGTGAGGATGGTGAAGAGCGCGGAGGTGATTGTAGCACGAAGAGAACAATCATACCTCTCAAGGATCCAGAGGAGCTGCACAGGAGATTGAGCAGAAGGATCGTGGCGAACGCGGTGTTCATCCACAAGGTCTTCGAGTCTGGAGAGGGATACACCTGCTACGCCAGCCCAGAGATGGAGGCTGCACTTGCCATAGGCAAGGGATATCCGATCGTTATATTTACTGGAGATTGGGAGGGCTGCGAGATCCCAGACGCTCCATTTCCAGAGGAGGGGTTCTGGACGCCTGCCTGTCCCCCATCTGCCTGGAGGCTGCTCGTCGAGCAGTTCGAGTTGGAGGAGGCATGGCCCTGCTGGGGATACCTTGCACCAGAGGGGTTTGGACAGGGACCTTGGAACACGCTGGAACGCCTCGAGCCCGCGGACGCAAGGATGGTGGCACAGCACTGGCCACTGGGCGGAGAGGACAAGGAGGAATATCTCAGGCGCTGCATATCCAGATACGAAAGTGCATGCGTTCGAGAGGGCGGGAGGTTGATCGCATGGGCTGGATGTCATTTCGAGCTTGATAATGTGGCAGAGATGGGGTTCGCGCACACGATGGAAGGGGAGAGGCGCAGGGGGCATGCGGAGATGGTCACCAGAGCCCTCGTCAATCGCCTGCATGCAAAGGGCAAAGTTGCCCACTGCTATATGTTCAAGAGCAACGAAGCCAGCATACGGCTCGTGGAAAGGCTGGGGTTCGTGAGGTTCGGGGAGGCGATCTGGGCAGACCTCGGACCCAGGAAGGATTCGGCGCGTGCTGAGCCCCGACCACTTCAAGGCGCTTAACCACGCCTTGGGCTTGAAAGGTCTCTGATGACATAGATCGGGCATATCTTCTGCGGGATGGTGTGGTCAGCCTCGAAACACGATGCGCCTGCTCAGCAGGATCGGCAGCGGCAGGGGTGCCTTGGGATAGCCCTCACACATCGAAGCGATCGTTCTGGACAGCCCATCATGGGTGAGGGATCCCTGCGTCCCGTCCCTGAGGCGGACAGCGAGCTTCCCTGAGGTCCTTTCCTTTTCCCCATAGACGAGGATCATGCTGATCCACTCGCGCTCCGCGTCGCGTATCCGCTTCCCCACAGTCTCTTCACGATCATCCACGTCTGCACGGGCATTCAGCTTAGAGGCGAGGGCTACGCAGTCCTCCACGTACTCCTGGGAGACGGGTATCAGCCTTACCTGGGTTGGGGAGAGCCAGAACGGCAGCTCGGGCTTCTCGCCCCTCTCCTGCCTCATCTGCTGCCTTTCTAACAGGGCATAGAGCACCCGCTCGATCGCCCCCGACGGGGATTGATGCAGGATCAATGGGTGATGCTCCTTTCCATCCGCACCGATGTACACTATACCGTAGCGCGCGGCGTTTTCCACATCGATCTGATCTGTGTTCAGCGCGGAGCATTTCCCGAGGGCATCTATGAAGTTCCACTCGTATTTGAACGTGAAATAGAAGAAGCGCTCTGACCACATCTCGACGAGGACAGGCTTCCCCCATTTTCTAACAAGGGAGACCACAGCGCTCTCGTGCTCCTTCCAGAAATCCTCGGTGGCACGCACAGCCATCTCCATGTCCCGGGGCAGATCGAACCCTATGCCTGACATGATCTCCCAGGAAAGCTCGAAGCGATCCATGAGCTCCCGCACAGCCCCCTCCATGTCCGCGCAGAAGGAGTGGCAGTCGGGCATGGTGAACGCGCGCAGCCTCCGCAGCCCTGTGAGCTCGCCGCGCTGCTCCACCCTGAAGGAGTATTTAGCGAGCTCGTATATCCGTGCTGGAAGGTCACGATACGAGATGGTGGCGTCGTGCATCATCAGGAACTGCCCGAAGCATGCTGCGAACCTGAGGAACGTCTCCTTGTCCGGGGAGCGGATCGTGTACTGGCGCGCAGGGAAGCGATGCAGATATTCTTTCAAGGCTGGGTGATGAACATCGTACATCATCGGTGTCTCGACCTCCATCCCCCCAGCCTCGATCACCCTATCTGTCACGAACTTCTCCAGCAGCGCCTTGATCAGCCTGCCCTTCGGATAGTACCTGAAGTGTCCTGGGTCAGAGCCAGGCTCATAGTCCGCCAGCTCCAGGCGCTGCATCAGCGCCACGTGAGGCGGCTCCTTGCCAGCAGCACGGGACTTAGCCATTTCATACTCGCAGAACCGCCTCAGCCCATTCAGCCCGTTGAAGCGATACCCAACAACCTCCTCATGCTCTAAAGAGATGGGATGCAATGCTCCATCCATATCGAGGATGTACCACGCGGAGGATATCTTTTTCTCTGCCTCCAGAGCCTCTGATACCCTTCCTCCTGGTCTAATCTCTTTGGACAGCTCGGAGAGAGGGTGCCCTTTGCATCTGATCTCGAACGACTTGTACCAGCCAAAGGGCGCGCGATGCACCTCCAAGCCCATGGACCTGAGATGCTCCTCCATCCCTTTCAGGACCGGGACAGCTAACTCCGGCGGTGCCAGGGACGGACTGAGGTGGGCGTATGGATATATCATCACCCTC
>JBFMEL010000047.1:0-14308 GCA_040753455.1 Thermoplasmatota archaeon
TCATCGTCGCGATGGCGCACAGCACAAATCCGTGTTTTCTCATTCATGCACCTCCTGGCGTAACGCCAGAGGGTGTTCGGCTGGGGACCATAAAAATATACAATGAGCCCTCTCATTATCACGATGCAGGACATCTATGAAGAAAAAGCGCCTACACCGCGTGCTCGACCCCGTGCACTCGGAGTCTTCCTTTGGCTGTAGATGCAACGAGGACCTCTTCTGCATTGTTCCCAGTGATTTCTCTGACCAGCCCCTCTGCTTTAAGGATCGCCAGGATCGCGCGCACGACAGCAGGGATCGTGCCTGAGAGGTGGTCCAGCAGCTCCCTCAGAGGGACGGAGTTCCTCTGCCCTTCCATCTTGCACAGCGTCATCAGGATCTTATGCTTCATCCCCACCTCTGGGAAGATGTATCTCAGCCCTCTCGGGAGCATGTCTATGCATCTCCTCTGGGTCATGGGGTTCTCACTCAGCCTGATGTAGCCCATGGCGCTCAGGGCATCCAGCCAGTCCAAAAAGAACCTCTGGTTCTCCGGTGCAATGTTTAACTGGTGCTGCAGGTCATCGACGGTGACGAGCCCCTTCTCTTCCAGCCCCCGCCATACGGCGTAGAGTATTCTGTGCTTGAAGTCTGTGATGACCTTCGACATCGAGCAGCTATCCTCGCCCTCGCATTATATGATTTGGAGTTGAGATTCGCGGGCGATTATCATCTGCGATAGCTACTGTGTGATGCAGCTCTGGTAGCAGGGGATGTGGGAGATCGGACGCACCACGCATGCTCAATCTTTATATCTTCTCTGCAATCCAGGGTCGATGACAGCGCCAGCGCACCATCAAGCAGAGGAGTTCGACTACGAGGGGCTGTTCGACGCCTGGAAATGGGATATCCCAGAACACTTCAACATGGCTTACGACTCGTGCGACAAGCATGTCCTGGGTGGCAAGAAGGAGAAGATCGCGCTCTACTGGGAGAACGAGAATGGGGATGCCCGTAGCTACACCTTCGAGGATTTCAGGCGCCTGAGCAACAGGTTCGGCAACGTGCTGAGAGGCTTGGGGCTGAGGAAGGGCGACAGGTACATCGTGAGGCTTCCCAACATCCCTGAGTTCCAGATCTCGTTCCTCGGCGGGCTGAAGATCGGCGCGGTGCCCATACCGATAAGCACGATGTTCACTGCCAAGGAGATCGCATATAGAGCGAACGACAGCGGCTCAGTCCTGGTGGTCACCACCCCTGAGTACGTGAAGGATGTGGAAGCGATCAGGGAGAGATGCCAGAGCCTCAGGCACATCATTATCGCAGGCAGGGCTGGCAGGGAGCACCTGAGCTTCGAGGAGCTGATGAGCCGCTCTTCTGAGGACCTGGAGATCGAGAGAACGAGGGCGGAGGACCTGGCGTTCTTCTGCTACACCTCAGGCACCACAGGGGATCCGAAGGGCGCGGTGCATCTGCACAGGTGGACGATCGGGAATGACCCAGGGATGAGGCACTGGGTGGACTACAGGGAGGGAGATATACTGGCGCACACTGGCAACCTGAACTGGATATACCCCTTGGGCAACGGATTCCTCTATGCCTGGCGCTGGGGTGCCACCATCCTCCTCTACGACGGCAGGTTCGACCCTGAGCAGTGGTTCTCTCTCTTGGAGAAGTACAAGGTCACCGTTCTTCAGACTGTGCCCACAGCCCTTCGAATGATGCTTACGGTGGGGGGGGTGGAGCAGCGCTACGACCTCAGCCATCTCAGGAGGGTGATTAGTGCTGGAGAACCTCTGAACCCTGAGGTCATCATGGAGTGGAGGAGGCGCTTCGGGCACGAAATCCACGATGGGATAGGGATGACCGAGATCATGGTCTATCTCTCTAACATGGCTGGAATGCCTGTGAAGTACGGTTCATGCGGAAGACCGCAGCCGGGTCACAGGTGCGCGATCGTGGACAGCGAGGGGAGCGTGCTCCCCCCACACAGCTCAGGGACGCTGGCTGTGCACAGGAGCGATCCTGGGTTAATGAGGGACTACTGGAACAAGCCCGACAAGACTGCGGAATGCCTCGCCGGGGAGTGGTTCTTAACAGGGGACATGCTGTTCATGGACGAGGATGGGTATTACTGGTTCAAGGGCAGGGGGGATGATCTAATCAAAGCTTCGGGATACCGCATATCCCCCTTCGAGGTGGAGAGCGCGCTCATCGAGCATCCTGCGGTGCTGGAATGCGCTGCGGTCGCCAGCCCGGACAGGATGCGCGGGAACATCGTGAAGGCGTTCGTGGTGCTGAAGGGCGGCTACACCCCCTCGGAAGACCTGGCGATGGATATCCAGAACTATGTGAAGCACCACTACGCTGCCTACAAGTACCCGCGCGAGATAGAGTTCGTGCCCTCGCTGCCCAAGACCCAGAGCGGCAAGATCATCAGGATGCAGCTCAGGGAGCTGGAGATCGAGAGGAAGGGGGGACGATAGGTTCAGCGTTGCAGTGGCAGCCCGTAATTGAATCCTGTGCCGCTATATGGAAAAGAGCATCTGGGCTCGGTGCACGGTTTTTCAAAAAGTTATAAATATGCCCCCTGCATCATGGTTTGACCAGCAAAGATTTTTCGGTTGAGGGAGGTCAATGACGGAAGTCGTTATCGTCAGCGCGGTGAGAACCGCGGTCGGACGGTTCGGAGGCGCACTCAAGGATATCAGGGCGCCTGAGTTCGGTGCAGTAGCGATCAGGGAGGCTGTGGCAAGGGCTGGCATCCCCCCCTCTGAGATCGATGAGGTCATCATGGGGAATGTCGTGAGCGCGGGGCTGGGGCAGAATCCGGCGCGCCAGGCAGCGATCTACGCAGGGATTCCGAAAGAGATTGGTGCTTATACCATCAACAAGGTCTGCGGCTCGGGGCTCAAGGCGGTGGTCACCGCTGCACAGGCGATCAAGGTTGGGGATGCTAGGGTGGTGGTAGCGGGAGGCATGGAGAACATGAGCTGGGCGCCTTACCTGCTGCCCCGCGCGCGCTTCGGCTATCGGATGGGGAGGGGAGAGGTCATAGACGCGATGGTGAACGATGGGCTCTGGGACATATACAATGACTTCCACATGGGGATGACGGGCGAGATCGTGGCTGAGCGGTTCAGCGTGAGCCGCGAGGACGCGGATGCGATGGCGCTCTCCAGCCATCAGAAGGCGCTGAGGGCGATCAAGGAGGGCTGGTTCAGGGAGGAGATAGTGGCGATCGAGGTGCCGCAGAAGAAGGGAAACCCATTGATCTTCGAGACTGATGAAGGACCGAGGGAGGACTGCTCCGCTGAGGGGCTGAGCAGGCTGAAGCCTGCGTTCAAGGATGGGGGGCTGGTGACAGCGGGTAACGCTTCCCAGATCAGCGATGGCGCAGCAGCCCTGGTGGTGATGGCCAGGGAGACCGCAGAAGATAGGGGGATCTCGCCGATGGCGCGGATCTTGGGATATGCGGTGGCTGGCGTTGCCCCCGAGCATGTAATGGAAGCCCCCGTACCCGCGACGAGGAGGGCGCTGGAGCGCTGCTCTATGAGGATTGGGGACATAGACCTGTTCGAGCACAACGAAGCCTTTGCCTCTGCCTCTTGTGCGGTGGTGAAGGAGCTGGGCATCCCGTTAGAGAGGTTCAATGTGCATGGTGGTGCGGTGGCACTGGGTCACCCGATCGGCGCCAGCGGCGCCAGGGTGCTCACCACGCTGCTGCACGCGATGAAGCGCCTGGAGGCAAAGAGAGGTCTGGAGACTATATGTCTGGGCGGCGGGAACGCAGTCACCATGATAGTCGAGAGGTGAGGATATGGAGATCAGGAAGATCGGTGTGCTGGGTGCAGGGACGATGGGCAGCGGGATCGCGCAAGTGGCGGCGCAGGCAGGGTACGCGGTGGTGATGCGCGACATCGAGGATCGGCTCGTGGAGAAAGGGCTCGACAACATCCGCAAGCACCTGTCCAGGGCTGTGGAGAAAGGGAAGATGGCTCAAGCGGATGCTGACGCGATCATGGGCAGGGTGCAAGGGATGATCGACCTCGAGCCTATCGTGGGCTGTGACTTCGTCATAGAGGCTGTGGTGGAGAACGCAGGGCTGAAGAAGAAGCTCTTCGCAGAGCTGGACAGGCGCTGTGCCCCGCATGTGATCTTCGCCACCAATACTTCCTCGATCTCGATCACGGAGCTGGCAGCAGCCACTGCTCGACCCGCCAAATTCATCGGGATGCACTTCATGAACCCTGTGCCCGTGATGAAGCTGGTCGAGATGATACGAGGTCTGGGCACATCGGAGGAGACAGCGGGGATCACCCGCGCCATAGCCGAAAGGATGGGCAAGACCGTGGCTGAGGTCAACGATTACCCTGGCTTCGTGGCGAACCGGCTCCTGATGCCGATGATCAACGAGGCTGCTTACTGCCTCATGGAGGGGGTGGGGACAAGGGAATCTATAGACACTGTGATGAAGTTAGGAATGAACCATCCGATGGGACCCCTCGAGCTCGCTGACCTGGTCGGCTTGGACGTCTGCCTGTACATCATGGAAGTGCTCTATGCAGGTCTTGGGGATCCGAAGTATCGCCCATGCCCGCTGCTGAAGAAGATGGTGCACGCAGGCTACCTTGGCAGGAAGTCGGGCAAGGGGTTCTATGATTACCCAGAGGTGAAAAGATGATCGAGGTGGAGATGAAGAACAGCATCGCCCTGCTCACGATCAACCACCCGCCGATGAACGTCCTGTGCACCTCCCTGCTGAAGGAGATGGACAAAGCCCTCGATGAGCTGAGCAAGAGCAGTGAGCTGAGGGCGCTGGTGATCACGGGCAAGGGCAGGGCGTTCGTGGCGGGCGCAGACATCTCCGAGATGAAAGGGATGAGCCCCGCAGAGGCTCTGAGGTATGCGTCCCTCGGGCAGGGGGTCATGAACAGGATCGAGCAATTCCCTGTCCCTGTGATCGCGGCGGTGAACGGTTTCGCCCTCGGAGGCGGCACAGAGCTTGCGCTGGCATGCGATGTGCGCATAGCATCAGAGGCTGCGAAGTTCGGGCAGCCCGAGGTCAACCTTGGGGTCATGCCAGGGTTCGGAGGGACGCAGAGGCTGCCGAGGCTCATCAGCCCTGGGAAGGCAAAGGAGCTCATATTCACAGGTGAGATGATCGATGCATCCGAGGCGCTGCGCATAGGCCTCGTTCAACATGTGGTCGCGGGATACAAAAAAGAAACGGACGGTACTATAATGAAGGACGAGAAGGGGAAACCTGCTCAGGACAACGAGGCTGTGCTCAGCACCGCCATGGAGATGGCTGCGAAGATCGCGTCAAAAGGCCCTGTGGCGATCAGACATGCCAAGCAGGCGATCTCTGCGCGCGTTTCAGATGGCTTCAGGATAGAAGCCGAGCAGTTCGCTGCTCTGTTCGACACGGAGGATCAGCGGGAGGGCATGACAGCCTTCCTGGAGAAGAGAAAGGCAGATTTCAAAGGGAGGTGAATATGGTGAAGGTAGTAGCATCGGAAGAGGATGTGACAAGGATCTTGGAGTCATACAAAGTGCGTACCAGTGTGGACTTCGACAAGGGGCAGCTGCGGCTCAACGGACTGCCGATCCTGTGGTCGCGCGCAGAGCTGCAGTTCAACATCTTCTCGGAACTGGACAATCTCATAGGCGAGCCTGCGGATTCTGTGATCCGGCGCATCGCCAGGCCCTACGGCGTGAGCTTCTGCAAACTGATGCAGCACGGCTTCGTGAGGAAGGGGAGCGCTCCATCCCGAATGGAGATGCTGCGCGATCTCTGTGCCGAGAACATGGCGATCGGCTGGGGCTTGATAGAGATCGAGGATAAGAATGGGGACATAGAGATCAGGAGCAAGAGCGGGTTCCCGGTAAGCCAGGAGTACCACGCACGGCAGCTCACGGCGAGGCGCAGCGTCGATGCATATTTCTTAGGCTACATGGAGGGTTTCTTCTCCACCCTGGATGCCACCACCTACACCGGCGAGGAGGTGGAGTGCCTGGGAAAGGGGGACAGCCAGTGCAGGATCGTACTGCGGAGAGCCCCAGGAGTCAGGTAGATGGACCGTGCCGAGATACAGGCGATCGTCAGAGGATATAGGGAGCCAAAGATAGGAGTGATAGCCTCGCATTCCGCGCTCGACACATGCGACGGGGCGGTGGAGGAGGGGTTCAGGACCCTTGCCATATGCCAGAAGGGCAGGGAGCGCACCTATACGCACTACTTTCGCTCCAGGCGCATGGAGAGCGGTGCACTGCTCAGAGGGCTCATAGATGAATGTATGGTTTTGCAGAGGTTCGATGAAATCTTGAACTTGGGAATGCAGCAGCGCCTGCGGGATGAATGCGTGCTCTTCGTTCCGAATCGCTCCTTCTCCTCTTATGTAAGCATAGACGCGATCGAGAGCGATTTCAGGGTGCCGCTGGTGGGCAGTCGGCACCTGCTCCGCAGCGAGGAGCGCGGCGGCATCAAGGACTACTACTGGCTGCTGGCAGAGGCGGGTCTTCCGTTCCCTAAAAAGTTCGATAAGCCAGAGGAGATCGATCGCTTAGTGATCGTGAAACTGCATCACAAGGTCAAGCGCCTGGAGCGCGGTTTCTTCACAGCCTCCAGCTATGAGGAGTACGAGGAGAGGGCGCGCGCGCTCCTTCGAGATGGGGTGATCGGAAAGGAGGAACTCGAGGCTGCGCGCATCGAGGAGTACATCCTAGGACCGGTGTTCAACCTCGACTTCTTCGACTCCCCCCTTGAGGAGGAGATGAGCCAGATCGAGCTCCTGGGGATCGACTGGAGGTTCGAGTCCAGCCTGGACGGCCACGTGCGCCTGCCTGCGGAGCAGCAGCTCGCACTGAGAGGCGCCCAGCGCACCCCTGAGTACACAGTCTGCGGGCACAATCCAGCCACCCTGCGCGAGTCCCTGCTGGAGAGCGCCTTTGCCATGGCAGAGAGGTATGTGAGGGCATGCAGGGAGCATTTTCCCCCGGGTATCATAGGACCGTTCTGCCTCCAGACATGCGTGGACAAGGACCTCAAGTTCTACATCTACGATGTCGCACCCAGGATCGGTGGAGGCACCAATGTTCATATGTGGGTCGGCCACCCTTACGGCAATGCGCTCTGGCGCGCCCCGATGAGCACGGGGCGCAGGCTTGCGAGAGAGATGCGCCGTGCTGTCGAGGAGGAGCGCTTGGAGGAGATCGTGACATAGGGGGTTAACACACCCCTTCATATTTGGAAGATTGTTGATCACCCGAGCCCCTGACGACCTCCACGAAAGATATTTATCACCTGGGCGCTTCCCGTGGACAGCGACCCTTTTTAGTCATTGGGTGGAGTTGATGATATGCTCGAAGGCGTGGCGATCATAGGCGCAGGGTTCACGGGCGCGAGACCCGACAGCCCAGAGGTATCCTACAAGGAGCTGATGTTCGAGGCGGCATCCAAAGCATATGAGGATGCTGGGGTGTCCCCTCGCAAAGATGTCGGATCCTTTATAGGAGTATCTGAGGACTTTTGGGAGGGCACGAGCATCTTCGACGAGTATATCCCAGATCAGATCGGAGGGGCACTCAGGCCTGTATGCACCATCTGCAACGACGGCTTGCAGGGGATCGCCACTGGGGTCATGCATATCCGCTCTGGTATCGCGGACATAGTGGTCGTGGAGGGGCATGCCAAGGTCTCGGACGTGGTCAACCCCCAGGGGATCATGCATTTCGGGCTCGACCCCCTGCTCCTCCGACCCCTCGGGTACAACGCCCATGTCCTGGCAGGGATCGAGATGAAGAGATATCTTCATGAGGCACAGATCACCAGAGAGGACTGCGCAAGGGTGGTGGTGAAAAACAGGGGAAACGCGCTGCTGAACCTGCGGGCGGCATACGGTGCCAAGCTGTCGCTGGATGACGTGCTGTGTGCGCCCCCGGCATACGAACCCATGGGCGCGCTCGAGATCTCGAACTTTGCAGATGGGGCGTGCGTGCTCGTGCTGGCGTCGGAGCGCGTCGCTAAGAACGCTGAGAA
This sequence comes from Thermoplasmatota archaeon, assembly GCA_040753455.1. Lineage (GTDB taxonomy): Archaea > Thermoplasmatota > Thermoplasmata > SG8-5 > JACRNV01 > JBFMEL01. The sequence goes on from JBFMEL010000047.1 coordinate 8,021, forward strand.
CCCGATATGGATCACAGGGATCGGCTGGTGCAACGACACACCCAACCTCGGCGTGCGCAGGTGGGGGTATCCGAGGTATGTGGAGTTCGCGGCAGAGCAGGCGTATGCCCAGGCAGGGATACGTGACCCATCCGCCGAACTGGATATGGTGGAGGTGGACGATACCTACGCCTACAAGGAGCTGCAGCATATCGAAGCCCTCGGGATTGCTGAGCCTGGTGAGGCTGCAGACCTCCTCCAGGATGGAACGTTCGAGATAGGCGGGCGGCTGCCGGTGAACGCATCCGGCGGCTCGCTGGGGCTCGGCTCCCTCCTGGATGCGAACGGGCTGGTCAAGACGTTCGAGGCTGTGCTCCAGCTCAGGGGGATGGCTGGCGAGAGACAGGTGTCTGGGGCAGAGCAGGCAGCGGTGCAGTCGTGGCGGGGAGTACCAACCACCTCCGCAGCAGTGATGGTGCTCAGTAGTGAAAATGGGGGTGAGCGCGTTGCCTAGGCGCGTGGCGGTGATAGGTGCAGGGATGACGAAGTTCATGCGTCGGGCTAAGGAAACACCGAAGGAGCTGGCGTTCGAGGCTGCACGCATGGCGCTGGACTCCGCAGGGCTGGAGATAAGGGATGTGGAGGCGGTTGCGCTGGGGACTGCCCCCGACGCCTTCGACGGGGTGCACATGAAGGGCGAGTATCTATCCGATGGCGCGGGTGCATTCATGAAGCCCTACACGCGCTCCTTTGTCGGAGGGGGTACGGGCGTGTTCTGCGGCGCTCACGGCTGGTGGCACATAGCCTCCGGGATGTTCGACACCTGCCTCGTGGTGGCTGAGGAGAAGATGTCCTCTGCCCATCCGCATCCACAAGGGGCTTTCCTCACGATCTTCGACAATCTGATCGAGCGCAACCTCGGGCCAAACCTGGTGTGGATCTTCGCGCTGGAGATGCATCGGTATATGCACGTGCACAAGATCAAGAAGGAGGACATTGCCCTGGTCTCGGTGAAGAACAAGCGCAACGCGCTGGATCATCCATGCGCGCAGCTCGGGATGAAGATCACTGTTGAAGATGTGCTGAGCTCGGAGGTGCTGGCATATCCGGTGCAGAGGCTGGACATCAGCCCGACGAGCGATGGAGCGGCGGCACTGGTGCTCGCGTCCGAGGAGGTGGCAAAGCGCCTGACAGACGATCCTGTTTGGATAGATGGCGTGGGCTGGCATGTCGATACCGCGTACTGGACCAATCGCGACCTGTACTATCCGAAGTATGTGGAGTATGCAGCGCGCATGGCGTACAAGATGGCTGGCATCCAGAACCCAAGAAAGGAGATAGACTTCGCAGAGCCATACGATCCCTTCGACTACAAGGAGCTGCATCACATGGAGGGCTTGATGCTGTGCAGGAAGGGCGAGGCCCCGCTACTCACAAAGGAAGGGGTGACTGAGAGAGATGGCGATATGCCTATATGCCCTTCCGGGGGTGCGCTGGGTGTGGGCAACCCGATCGCTGCCACAGGGCTGATGAAGCTCTGCGAGCTCTTCTGGCAACTGCGCGGCGAGGCAGGAAAGAGACAGATCCCCAAGGACCTTCGGACAGGGGTGGCGCAGGCATGGGGTGACTTGATGCAGGTCGGCACAGTGGTAGTGATGAGGAGGTGAGAAGATGCCAAAAGAGTATCAATGCACCCCGCTGAGCAGCAAGGAGTTCGAGAAGGCGCTGAGAACCAGGTACATGCCATCGGCTCAGTATTCCTGGAGCGCAGGACATGCCATCGGTAGATTTTTATCAGGACTGAGGGAGGGGCGCATCCTTGGAATCAGATGCAGCGGATGCGACAGGATACTGGTGCCGCCGAGGGCATTCTGCGAGGAGTGCTTCGTGCCCCTGGACGATTGGGTGGAACTTCCAGATACTGGGAGGGTGAACACCTTCGCCATCAGTCACATCGATGCGATGGCGCAGCGTATCAAGGAGCCGATCGTCCCTGCTGTGATAGAGATAGACGGCGCTGGGGGCAACGGCTTCCTTCATATCCTTGGGGAGGTGAGACCAGAGGATGTGAGGTTCGATATGAGGGTGAAGGCTGTGTGGAAGGCGCCGAAGGAGCGCGTGGGGGACATCACTGACATCAAGTACTTCAAGCCGAGGAAGGGGGGTGATTGAAGTGGCGGTCATAGGCAGGCGTGCCCGGAGAGAGGAGCAGGTGTTCGTTTCTGGCAAGATCCCAATGGAATACATGTACACCGCGGGAGCAGCGCTCGATCCCTTCTTCAAGGGTCTAAAGGACAGAGGAGAGCTGTATGGCACGCAGTGCCAGAGTTGCGGGACAAGGTACTTTCCCCCCGTGCACTTCTGCGAGATATGCTTCGAGAGGATTGAAAAGAAGGTGGAGGTGCCGGGGCATGGGGCACTAGCGAGCTTCACGATCGCCCACCACGATCATCTGGGCAGACCCCTGGAGAAACCCGAGATATGGGGGCTGATATGGCTGGACGGCACGGACACGCCCTTCATCCACCGGGTGATCGGCGATCCAATGGAGATCGAGATAGGTGCAGCGGTCATGGCAACACTGAAGCCTAAGGAAAAGCGTGCGGGGGCACTCGATGACATCGAGGGCTTCGAAGTGATATAGGTGATGGGATGGAATGCAGATCTGAAGCGAATATGAAACGCTGCCCTTGCACGTATCCTCACTGCGCGCGAAAGGGGATATGCTGCGAGTGCCTTGCGTATCATCTGAAGCACCGCGAGCTCCCTGCATGCTGTTTCCCGCCTGAGGTCGAGCGCACATACGATCGGAGCTTCGAGCGGTTCGCGGAGTGGACGAAAGGCAGGTAAAGATATAACCAACAGTTAAGGGACGGTTAAATTAAAACATATACCAAGGAGGATGGAAATCGTAGTGATTCCAGCCCGCTACGCCTCCACCCGCTTCCCGGGCAAGCCGATGGCTGACATCGCCGGAAAGCCGCTGGTGCAGCATGTGGACGAGCGCCCGAAGGGGTGTGGAAGGCGCAGGAACTGGCGAAATGCTGCTCGAACCCAGGCCGAACGCCAATAGAAACGTAATTCGGATGTTACGATATGCACGCAAATCGTTAAATACACTTTACGATATGCTTGTTGCATGAGTGCAAAGATAGACGACGCAATCAGGGAATATTGGGAGAGCAGTCTTCCGGAGGTCAGGGCGCGGGAGGTTGGCATGCGACCCGACAGCGACCTGATAAGCGATGTCGTGGGCCCGAGGAGGGCGGGGAAGACCTACCTGATGTTTCACGCGATCAACCAGCTACTGGAGCGGATCCCGAAGGAGACCACCATATACCTGAACTTCGAGAGCAGGAAACTCACCCCCACGCAAGGCTCGATGTTCAACGACATCGTCGAATTCATGCATGCCGAGCGCCTGATGGAGAGGCACGCCAAGGTCTATCTGTTCCTGGACGAGGTGCAGCGGGTCCAGGGCTGGGAGCGCTATGTCCGGAGCATCCAAGACGAATTCAAGGGGCGGGTGAAGATAACCGTGTCCGGCTCCACCGCAAGGCTCATGAGGTCAGACGTCGCCAGGTTGCTGACTGGCCGGCATCTGACGACCGTGGTTCTGCCGCTCTCGTTCCGCGAGTACCTTGGATTCAAGGGGATCGATGCCGCGCCGAGAACAGAGCGGACCAGGGCGCTCGTGAAGGGTGCGCTGGAGCGGTACCTCGGAGATGGGGGGTACCCGGAGATCGTGCTGTCGGACCGAAAGGAGGAGCTGCTCGTCCAGCTATACTCGGACACGGTCGCGCGGGACGTCATGCCGCGTGTCCGCGCGAGCGCCACGCTCTCGGAGTTCTCGGACTACTTGATGTCGAATGTCGGGACCATGCTGTCGTTCGGCAAGATGTCCAGATATTTCAGGAGTGTCGGGGCGCCGGTATCCGTCCCCACGCTGATACGGTACTTCGACCATCTCAAGGACGCCTTCCTGCTGTTCGACGTCACGATTCATTCGAGACGCATCAGGGACAGGCTCCAGCATCCCCGCAAGATATATTGCTGCGACACGGGCCTCGCGAAAGTGGTCGGCGGGATCGGAGAAGGGGCCAGCTACGAGAATGCGGTCGCGGTCGATTTCCTGCGGAGGGGCGAGACTATCCATTACTGGAAGGACCGCGCGGGATACGAGGTGGATTTCCTCGTCGGCCGCGGCAAGAAGAGGCTAGCAGTGCAGGTGTGCCGCGATATGAGTGACCAGGACGTCCGCAAAAGGGAGCTGCGTGGCCTGTCGCGCTGCATGGACGAGCTGGAGATCGACGGGGGCGTGGTGATAACGCGCGACGAGGCGGGAGAGGAGGGGGTCATCCGTGTCGTCCCGCTCTGGGAATGGTTGCTCCGGGATGATGCCGAAAGTATTTCATAAATCTAGCCGATACTCTGTTCCGATAAGATGTCGAAGACGATCCTCGTCATCCCCGCCCGCTTCGCCCCCACCCGTTTCCCGGGCAAGCCGCTGGCCGACATCTTTAGAACATAATGCCCGAATCGAGGGCCCATGGTCTAGTGGTCCCAGCGCCATACGAGCAAGCGCTGCCACAAATGACGTCGCCCTTACAAGGCGGAGATCTCCGGTTCGAACCCGGATGGGCCCACATTTCTGTCCCGCATCAAAAACGCAACAAAAGAAATGTGGTAGGACGTGAGGAGCATAAAAGCAAAGTGAAAGCACCTCACGTCCGTGCCCACGGCGAGAAAACAATTTCCCATCATATTCTCGCCGTGTTCCCATCTCTAGGACAGACACATCAAAAACGCAGCAAAAGAAATGTGGTTAAGACCTTAACTCCCACTGTAGGCACATGATTAACAAAGTCCTCGGATTTTCATTGTATCTGGCTACAAAAACAAAGGTCCAGCATCCTATAAAATTCCTGTGCCTAAAACACGGGAATTAAGGTGCCTCCTTCTACGACCCACCTTTATCAAGGAGAGGCTCTCCGATCGCTCGCCTACCCTATCGCTTCTAATAGGAGTCTATACTAAGCAGCATGGGTGCGTCGATGGGCAAACATTAAATAACGGGCACCCTATACCATAGCCACGCATGGATGGATTCATGGGGGCGTGACCGCGACATGTGTAAGGGGACCGGTAGAGGATCAAAAGCGGAGCAACTCTTGGAGAGATACCCTGAGGGGGTTGAGGGATTCTGGAAGGACTTCGACGAGTTCGAGAGGAATAGCAAATGGCTTATCGAAAGAAATGTAAGACTCAGTGAGAAGTATAGGAATGAGTTTGTGGCTGTGCTGAGCGGTAAGGTGGTAGATCACGATTCTGATTCTAAGAACCTTTGGAATCGCCTTAGGAAGAAATACGGAAAGAAGGCCGACGTTATAGCAGTTGAGTATATCCCAGAGAAAGACGTTCTAATCATTTTCTAGAATGTGACCCAATGAGCGAGATTCCTCTGACTTTTGACGAAAGAGGGTTGATTACAGTTCATGCAGCTATCGCCGTCCCCGTGCACCAGGTATATGGTAACGTTTTATTCTACATCGACACTGGTTCGACTCACGTCGTCCTTTCTTATGCGACTTGTGAGAAACTAAAAATCGACCAATCTAAATTTCCAGAGAGAAAGGCTGGATTAGGCTTTGGAGGTCGGTTTCACACTCGATGCGCTGAAGAAGCCTTGTTATTTTTCCGGGATCGAGAGGGAAAGCCAGTTTCAGAAATACCAGTAAGGGAAATTCGGTTAATATTGGATTTGCCAAGGCCTGTTGGGATTAAAGGGAGACAGGCCCGTACGGACAAGACAACGATCCAATTGTTAAAGAGTAGTCCAAGTGTTATTGGAACATCTTTTTTCAAAGAAAATAACGCTGTGCTTCACTTGAACTGGGAAAAGAGATGTGGCTATCTTAGAATCCCTTAGTAAGGTACTGCATTGACCCCCTGTTCCATGGCTGTGGGTCTATGCCTTCGGGAGAACGAAATACTGCTCACACATCCCTCAGGGACTGCCCTGCATCACGAAGTATGGCATCTTAGTGCCGTCGCGCAGCGAGCCAGGCACGAATCACCTGGTGCGCAGGGTTGGAGATCGTTGGGTGTGCGCATGAGGCGAGATTTCAGCATATATCATCCTCGGCTCAGCGCCATCCCACACAGGATGCAAAGGGGGATGAGCGCATGAGGCGAGATTTCAGCATATATCATCCTCGGCTCAGCGCCATCCCACACAGGATGCAAAGGGGGATGAGCGCATGAGGCGAGATTTCAGCATATATCATCCTCGGCTCAGCGCCATCCCAC
>JBFMEL010000048.1:0-14013 GCA_040753455.1 Thermoplasmatota archaeon
GGCAGCTATCCAAGATCTATACTGTGTGTGTGGACGGCAAGGATATCGTCAGCGAGGAGATCAAGTCGGTGCGCGAGCTGGTAGCAAAGTTAGAGGTGCCTATTACCAAGAAGTTGGGAAGTTAGAGAGTACCCGGCGATGCAGGAGTAAAGTATTTTATCTACGTCATCTTCGGGTTTTACCATGTCGTTCAAGGTATTGGGAATACATGACGGCCACAATGCGTCCGCATGCCTCGTTGAGGACGGAGTCCTCACTCATTGTGTTCAGGAGGAGCGTTTCACCAACGTCAAGAACATCATAGGATTTCCCGAGAAGTCCATCGAATACATACTGAAGGACAGGAAGATTGTCATCGAGGATATAGACGTTGTCGCATGGTCATCCAAGTTCATGGTCCAGCCCTTCGACCCCAAGGAGATGATAGCCCATTACAAGAGACAGTATTCTGACCCAGCCTATGCCATACGGCTTAAAGCCATAGACCTGGTGAAGAAGTACGGGCCGTTCCTGTTCGACAAGAAGGTACGGGCCCTTCAGAGGGAGAGGGAGAAAAAGATACGCAAGTTCGGGAATCCGAAGAGCGTCACCTTCGTGGACCACCATCTTTCGCATGCCGCCGCAGCCTACTACGGCAGCGGTTTCAAGGAGGACGTACTGGTCCTCACCCTAGACGGTGGAGGAGACTGGCTCGTCTCCACGGTTTATGTGGGAAGGGACGGGAAGCTGGAGAAGCTGGCAGAGACGCCTGACGGTCACTCCATCGGGAACATATATTCCAGGACAACGTACATGTTGGGGTTCACTCCACTGGAGCACGAGTACAAGCTGATGGGCATGGCCCCATACACGAAGGATCAGTACTCCGACAGGGCACTGGGCAAATACCGCAAGTACCTGGACCTGGACCCAGCGAATCCGCTGGTTTTCAAGAGGACCATCAAGACCCCTACCCATCATATATACCCTGTCCTGAGGAAGGATTTTGAGCTTGAGAGATTCGACAATGTCTGCGCCGGTCTGCAGCGCTTCACCGAGGAATTGGTGCTCAAATGGGTCAGAAAGGCCATAGAGAAGACCGGCATCCACACCGTAGCCCTGTCTGGCGGCGTGTTCATGAACGTCAAGGCAAACAAGCTCGTGATGGAGTCTAAGCTCGTCAAGAAGCTCTTCGTGATGCCCTCCCCCGGAGATGAGACCAACCCCATCGGCGCGGCCTACCACGTGTATGCCCAGGAGTCCATGGGGCAGGGGAGGGGCCCAGGCATCCGGCCATTCACGCATCTCTACCTTGGCTATGACGCCACCCCGGCGGACGCAAAACGCGCCCTGGAGACTTTCTCGGAGAAATCGAAACTGAAGGTGGAAACCGAACGCCCCGGCAACACGGCGAGGGCCGTGGCCGAGCTTCTGGCCGAGCACAAGGTGGTTGCCCGGTGCTCCGGGAGGATGGAGTTCGGGGCCCGGGCACTCGGAAACAGATCCATACTGGCCAACGCATCCGATCTGGGTTGCGTGAGGGAAATAAACATGATGGTCAAGAAGCGCGATTTCTGGATGCCCTTCGCTCCGGCTATACTCAGGGAGAGAATGGACGATTACCTGATCAACCCGAAGAACATGGATTCCCCGTACATGGTATTGTCCTTCGACACCACCGACAAGAGGGACGAGATAATCGCGGCTGTGCACATGGCAGACCTGACCGCGAGGCCCCAGACCGTTACGAAGGAATGGAATGGCGGCTACTACGACATAATAAAGGAGTACGAGGGTCTGACAGGCATAGGCGGCATACTCAACACATCCTTCAACCTGCATGGTTATCCAATAGTCAAGGGTCCAGAGGAAGCGCTGTGGGTCTTTGAGAACTCCGGGTTAGCGTACTTAGTTCTTGGAGACCGCATAGTGTCGAAGCCAAGCCACTAAAGACTGATGTCTGTTGAAAATCACATCACCTCGCAGTGCGCCTCAACTATAAATAGAGGCAGCGGGATGCCATCCTCATGGTATCCGAGGTCTATTTTGCACCGCTTCGTGCCAGGAAGCGCGCGGACAGCATGCCCGAGAAGGTGACGCGCCTGTTTAGGAAGGCAGGTCTCGATAGATGCATAGGGAAGGACGATCTCGTAGCGATAAAGACGCACTTCGGGGAGGCTGGGAACACCACGTTCATACAGCCGCTCTACCTGCGAAAGGTCGTGGATGCCGTGAAGGCTGCGGGTGGCAAGCCGTTCCTCACAGACGCCAACACGCTGTACTTCGGCGAGAGGGCGAACGCCGTGGATCATCTGTGCCTCGCCTACAGGCACGGCTTCCTGCCTTCAACCGTGGATGCCCCAGTGATCATCGCAGACGGTCTCTTGGGAAAGGATTTCGTGGAGGTGGAGGTGAACCTGAGGCACTTCAAGACTGTGAAGCTGGGCGCAGCGGCGGTGCACGCCCATGCACTGATCGCTGTGTCCCATTTCAAGGGTCATGTGGCAGCAGGGTTCGGTGGTGCTCTTAAGAATTTAGGGATGGGGTTCGGAAGCCGCGGGGGCAAGCAGATGATGCACTCGGAGATCAAGCCTGAGGTGGATATAGAGAAGTGCGTCGGATGCGGCACGTGCATCAGGTGGTGCCCACAGGGCGCAATCTCGCTCGTGAACGGCAAAGCCAGAATTGACCCTGAGATATGCTACGGCTGCGCCGAATGCTTCGTCACCTGCACATCTAGGGCGATAGAGATCAGGTGGGACACGTCGAGCGAGGCGCTGCAGGAGAAGTATGTGGAGTTCGCCTATGGTGTGCTGAGAGAGAAGAAAGGCAAGGTCGGTTTTATCAACTTCGTGATCGATGTCACGCCTGATTGCGACTGCGTCTCTTGGAGCGATACAGCGTTCGTCCCTGATATCGGGGTATTGGCATCGAAGGACCCTGTAGCGATAGACCAGGCATCTGCGGAGATGGTGAACCGCGCCCCCGCGAACCCGAACTCCAGGATATCTTCTTTCTCTGGCGCGGACAAGCTCAAGGCGCTCAACGATATTGACTGGACGCACCAGCTCAGGTACGCGGAGGAGATCGGGCTCGGGACACGCAGCTACAAGCTCGTGGAGATATAGGGGATGCGCTCAGCCAAGGATGTGCTGGACATGCTGCGCTGGCATCCTAACTACGATATCGCAAAGGCAGTGATCTGGTACGAGGATCGCCATGCGCCCACCAGGGAGCGGTGCATCGCAGCTAGTGAGATAAAGGAGTTCGGTCCCTCCTTCTTCGGGGTTGAAAGCGCAAGCATCCCGTACCACAGGGTCTTCAGGATCGAGCACGATGGGCGGGTGGTCTTCGAGCGCCCAAAGCGATCAGAATGAGCACGCCGATGAGGGAGAGCACCGCACCGAACACGAATGTGAACCCTGCGCCCCATAGATCGCCTATCATCCCTGCCGCGAGCCCTAACGGCAGTGCGCCGAGCCCGATCGCGGAGTGGTAAGCGCCGAGGGCAGTACCCTTCAGGTGCTCTGGCGCATGCTCGGCAACGTACGCGCGCTGCGTCCCCTCCGTGAGTGCGAAGAACACCCCGAACAGCACAAAGACCAGAGCGATCCCCCAGAGATCAGATGTGAGGGCTGCAAGGCAGAACATCGCTGTTAGAACAGCGTAGCCAGTGATGATGAGCGGCAGCTTCCCCAGCCTGTCCGAGAGCATGCCCGCTGGTATGCATCCCCCCATGTACACGAGGTTGAAGAGGAGGTACAGGGCTATGGCCAATGAAGGGCTGTGAGTGATGGCAGCAACTCTCAGCAAGAGGAACGAAGTGCTCACCGCCCCTATGGTCAAGCAGCCGAGCGCGAGCACGAAGATCCTCAGGTGCGCTGGGAGTTCCTTGAAACTGCCGAGTGCTCCTTTCTCCACCTTCCGCATCTCCACCTTCCCCTCCCTCAGGAAGAGGATGACGAGCACGGCGGCAGCGCCTGGGATTACTGAGAGCAGGAAGATCTCCCTATAGCCAAGGGCTACTATCGTGACGAGCGTTAGGGAGATGAGAACCCCTACGACTGCACCGGCTGTGTCCATTGCCCTGTGAAAACCATACACCCGCCCAAGGCAATTGCGGTCAGTGCATTCTGCGATCATCGCATCCCTCGGCGCTCCCCTGACCCCCTTGCCGATGCGCTCGATCACCCGCAGCACGATGACATGCTGCCAGACAGCAGAGAGGGCAAGGAGCGCCTTGGAGACAGTGGAGAGCCCGTACCCGGATAGGAGGAACGGCTTGCGGCGCCTGATCCTGTCAGACCAGTAGCCTGCCAGCGCCTTCAGAATGCTCGCCGTGCTCTCTGCCGCGCCCTCTAAAAGCCCTATGACCAGCAGGGGGGCATGGAGCACCTCATAAAGGAAGAGGGGGAGGACCGGGACGATCATCTCGGTGCTGGCGTCCGTGAGGAGGCTGATGATCCCCAGGAGGATCACGTTCCAGGTGAGGCCTTTGAGGATTGTGGATCGCATGCACACACCTAATACACATCAAGGGCGGTCATCTGGAAACTCCCCCTGTTCCAACCTAGGAGGGTCTCTATCCTTCTTGGGCTCATGGGCTCCGCACCTCTCACCATGATTACGCCATGGGATTCGCGGTCGAGCGCGATCCCTGCGCTGCGGAGCTGGCCAACAGTTGTGGCACGGGTGTGCAGGCCGCAGCAGAGCGCTCCTGCGCGGTAGCGCGCGTCCAAGGCATCCAGGCACGAGGGGATGTTCGAGGGCTCTGGACACACGATCTCCCTGACCCACGGCGAGGGTGGAGGGCTCTGGACGAGCGCGTATCCTATCTTCTCGCCCTCCCTGAGAAAGATGCAGGCTTCTGCATAGGTGTGGGGCATCCATGCCTTCACTATCCTCGGAAAATTGGGCTCCCTGTGCACGAAGCCCGTGCCTCCTTTGCTGGCGCGCCTGTACAACTCGAAGAGCGCGCTCCCTCCGATCTTTCGCTTGATGATGTGGATATCTCCCCTTCGCCCCCTGGATGAGCGCATTCCCCACCTGAAATACTGAAGGTCCCTGTAGCCGCACTGCTGATAAAGGGCGTGCGCCACCAGCCCCTTGGAAGTGGCAAGGAAGTATATCTCGGCGCCCTCTGTCCTCATGCGTTCATGTAGTTCCTTGAGTAGACGCTTCTGGTAGCCGCGCCTGGTGCTGCTGGGCAGGGTAGCCACCCCCCATACGTACCCGATCCTTGCACTGCCCTCTATCGTTTCGATCGAGGGATATGTAGCCCCGATCTGAGAGACCACCCGCCCATCCTCGATGCCGTACAGCGCGAACCAGTCGCTGCATGCAGGGTCTATGCGCCTCAGCTTTCTCACCGTGTCCTCATCCAGAAACCAGCCGAAGGCTGCGACGTTGAGATGTAGCACCTCCAGTGGATCTATCTCATCATAGGTGGCGATGCGCATAGGGATGGCATCTCCAAGAGATGTTTAATATTTGTCATTAAGGGATGGGCGATCTTTGCATCCTTTACCCAGGAGACCTTCCCCCTAAGATATCATCTCCCCATTGGGACATGGTGGGATGAAAATAACACTGACTGCTGCCTCGAAGCCCTGCGCCGCTAAAGTTATATCCTCAGCCTCGTTCACAAGCCTGGTGCTTCGGTGCGCGTGTATATCGGTGCGTGTGGAATAGGACTGGGGCATGCCGGCCAGATGTTGTGCGTGGCGCAGGAACTGAAGGGGGTTGAGATACTCTTCTCCAGCTACGGCAGGGCTGTGCAGTACATCAGGGGCGAAGGCTATGGGGTGGTTCAGTCCCCTAAGATCGGCTGGCGGGAGTCGGATGGGCTTCCCGATGCCACCGCGACCCTATTACTAGCGGGACCCTTGCTGCTGCAGAGCGCACGGCAGATATGGGCGGAGATAGCGGCGATGAAGGAGTTCAGAGCTGACGTGGTGCTCTCCGATGCTCGCTATTCCACGATCCTCGCGGCGAGGAAGTTGAGGATTCCATTTGCTCTGGTCACACATCAGATATCGTTCGAACTGCCGCGGATGCCGTTTCGCGCGCTCTGGGAAGGCGGCACAACGATGCTCAACACCATATACCTCTCGGACAAGAGGATCCTGGTACCAGACCTGCCGCCTCCGCACACCATCGCAGCAGGCAGCCTCAGGTTCAAGACCCCGCTGCCCTTGGAGTACGTGGGGTTCGTGATGAGACCCCTGCCTCACGATCTCCCATCTCCGGAAGAGGCAAAGGAGAGCCTCGGCTTTGATGCTCAGCCGCTCGTGTACGCGGCGCTCCGAGGGGATGCGGATAGGATCGCCGCACCGATCCTGGAGGGACTGAAACGCTCGGGATGCAACGCGCTCGTCGTGCTTGGGAAGCATGGCGAGTCCATTTCCAGAATGGATGAAAAGATAAGGATCGCGAACTGGATAGAGGAGCGGGCGCTGGCGCTGCGTGCCGCCGACCTGGTGATCGTTAGAGGGGGGCACAGGACGCTCTCGGAGGTCGCAATGCATGGAAAACCAGCGCTCGTAGTGCCCATGGCGAGCCAGCCCGAGCAGAGGATTAATGCCCGGGGCTTTGCAGCGATAGGATGCGGAAAGGTCATCGAGGAGGGGGAGATCAGCGCTGCGGTCGTGGAGAGGGCTGTGAGAGCAATGCTGACAAATGACAGGTGGAGCGCTGCTGCAGAAGCGCTGGGAAGCCTGGCAGCGCAGTTCGATGGCGCGCGGAGGATCGCTGATATCGCGAGGGCGCTGGGCAACTCGCAGCCTGATGCCTTTTCATAACCAGGGCGGCGCAATCTTTTTCTACACAGAGCACTATATACCGCCCGTCAGGAGATGATAGGGATGCACAGATGCAGATACAGCTATCGTGATGGGTTTTGCGCCAGTGGAGCGGTCAGCGGGATGCACTGCGTGGGGCAGGAAGCCTGTCCTGTCCACAACCCAGGGCTTAGGAGGAGTGTAGGCAAGCATCGGATGCTGGTGACGGTGGGCGAGGAGACGCTGACCGAGAAATGCCTCCGCTGGTCAGGTCTATACTGCCCCCAGTACAAGATGTTCTACTGCGCATCAGAGGGTGAGTGCTGGACGTGCAATATCAGCCCCCGGGACTACATGGAAAGCTTTCACACTTTCAAGGGCGGCGCAGGAGGCAGGCGATGAGGTGCATCTATCTCAGAGATGGTGTGTGTCAGGGGATGTACAAGGGGTTCGGCTGCATCGAGGAGAAGTGCGCGTATTTTCAGGCTCTCAAGGAGGCTGTGTGTGAGCACCTCGCCAGCTCTGGCTACTGCACGAAGTATCACAGGTTCCACTGCCTCGATCCTGAGGAGTGCGAGGGCTACACCTATCCGGTGATAGACCTCAAGGTGAAGACCGCGGCGGATTAACCCCTTCAGGTACGCGCTCAGCCCACTGCCGCGCATCCATCGCTCCATTTTATCTATAACAGCACGAATCTTCCCTTTGCTCCACCCATCCCATGAGGATTAGAGGTGAGCGGTCTTCTCGTAGGTCTCCGCGCGCTTCTGGTAGTTCTTTGCCTCTGCCTCGTTCACCTTGCTCAGTTCGAGGTACTCCTTAGCTTTCGACTTCCGTCCCACTGCTTTCTGCTCGTACTTCGCAGCTTTCGCCTGCTGCTCCGCAGCCTTCTGCTTCAGCCTTGCTGCCTTCTGCACATGCTTCGCGCTCTTGACCCTCATCCTCTCCAGTTTGCCCCCATCGAAGAGCCCGAGCTGCGCATCGATCTCTGCCGCTCTGCTCTCGTGGATCTTGCTCTTCTCCAGGTAAGCCTCCGCCTTACGACGGGCTTTGGACGCAGCCATCTGATACTTGACGACCAGCGCTTCTTCCCTCCTGTATTTTCCGAAATAAGATGCGGCTTCTGCCCTGTGCTCCGCAGCCTTCTGCCTCAGCTTCGCCACGTCGTGCTCAGCCTGTGCCTTGTGCTTCGCTGCCCTCGTCTCCGCGATCTCTGTTTCTATCTTTGTCTCCTCGCTCTTTGGCAGTTCCCCGGTCCCTTCCAAGCGATCCACCTCGCGCAGGTGATTGAGAGGTGGATATATTAACCTTTTTCCAGGCAAAGATATATCTACCCGCCACAATCACTGCCCCATGAGCGGCTACCTGGCTATGGCGCGTCCAGTGAACTGCCTCCTCGGCGCTGCTGCAACCTTCGTTGCCTTCGGGATCGTGCATGGATTCACCGAGATACAGCATTGGGAGTTCCAGCGCTTAGCACTGGCAATGGTGATAGTGGGCACCTTCATGGCAGCGGGCAACGCCCTCAACGATTTCTTCGATCGTTGGACAGACAGGATAAGCCATCCATCCCGCCCGATACCCTCGGGGCGCGTGAGCCCCCGCGGCGCGCTGCTCTTCGCGACTGCACTATTCTGCCTCGATGCCGTCCTTGCCCCCTTCCTGTCTCCTCTGGGGGCGCTCATAGCGTACGTCAGCATGGTAATCATGGTGGGGTACGAGCTGAAAGCCAAAAGCGCGGGGCTCGCAGGGAATCTCTCCATAGCCTGGCTCACTGCCTCCTTGTTCCTCTTCGGCGGGTTTGCTGCCGTGCACCCAGAGCCATTGAAGGCTGCGCTCACCGCCGGTATCCTTGGTATGCTGGCGTTCCTCTCAACAGCGGGAAGGGAGGTGGTGAAGGATATCCAGGACCTGGCGGGGGACAGGGGTGCGAGAGCCACGCTCCCCATGCGCATCGGCAGGGCCAGGGCAGGGATGATCGCAGCCGTGTTCTTCCTGGCGGCTGTGGTGCTGAGCCCCCTCCCATACCTATCGGGTGAGCTCGGTGCGTGGTACCTCGTCATCGTTGGTGCGGCTGATGCAATCTTCATATACTCCGCAGCCATTGGCGCTCGTTCACCAGCGAGGAGTGCTGCCAGCGCCAAGTGCGCGATGGCGGTCGCGCTGGTGGCGTTCGTGCTCGGAGGCATATCCCCGTGAAGCTCTTGAATAAGATCATGCAGCACCTCGCGGAGGAGAGGATGCACATGACCCTCCTCGACCCTGAGAAGCAGGGATCCGATGATACAGGGGAGATGGCGCTCCGCGCGGCTAGGTCCGGCACAGACGCCATAATGATCGGCGGCTCCACAGGGGTCACGCAGGAGCGGCTGGATCGGGCGATCGCTGCGATCAGGGCAAGGGTTGAGCTCCCGGTCATCCTGTTCCCCAGGGGCGCGGGGGCACTCAGCTCAAAGGCGGATGGCGTTTACTTCATGAGCCTCCTGAACTCAAGGAGCCGCAGGTTCCTCATCGGGGAGCAGGTGCGCGGAGCCCCTGTCGTCAGGGCGCTGGGGATAGAACCCCTCCCATTGGGATATATCGTCGTGGAGCCTGGTATGAAGGTTGGGGATGTGGGGATGGCTGACCCGCTGCGCAGAAACGACCTCGATGCCGCTGTGGCTTACGCGCTGTGCGCGCAGTATCTGGGGATGAGGTTCGTGTATCTCGAGGCAGGCTCTGGAGCGCCTGAGCCCGTGCCCGCAGAGATGGTCTCTGCAGTCAAAGAGGCGATAGAGGTGCCGCTCATCGTGGGCGGAGGGGTGCGCATGCCTGAGCAAGCTAGGAAACTGGCGCATGCGGGCGCGGACATCCTGGTCACAGGGACGCTTGTGGAGACCGGCAGCAGCGCCGAGCTCAAGAGGGTGATCAGGGCATTCAAGTCCGCATGATGAGTGCTTATCCTGAGAAAGCAGCGATGTGTAAGGGTGTTCTGGGCTCGAGCGCAGCACCTCTCGGGTCATATCTACACCATCCCGATGAGGATCTCATGAGCCCTGGTGTCTTGGGTGAGCTCGGGGTGGAACGCCACTGCCAGGCGGTGCCCCTGCGCAGCCATGACCGCACCCTCAGGGACAGAGGCAAGCGCCCTGCATCTCCCCCAGAGCTTTTCGATGATCGGCGCACGGATGAAGACTGCGTTGAATGGATTTTCCCATCCCTCCACGTGCAGGGGGAGCTCGAAACTCTCCCGCTGCCTCCCGAACGCGTTGCGCCTGACCCTCATCTCCATGAGCCCCAGGAGCCTTGCCTTGGGTGCATCGCCTTCCTTAGCCAGCAGGATGCAGCCCGCACATGTTCCCATCACGGGCATACCTTCCTCCACCCTCTCGATGATGGGGGCGCGGAGCATGCAGCTATCGATCAGCCTGGATATCGTGGTGCTCTCACCCCCAGGGATGACGAGCGCATCTGCCCTCGATAGGTCATCGAGCCTCCGCACCAGCAGCGCCTCCCCGGTCCTCCCAGCGGCGGAGAGCGCCCTCTCTACCGCAGCCCTGTGTTCGGGCACTGCCCCCTGAAGCGCCAGCACACCGATCTTCATCTTCCATCCCCAGGCACGAAGGCGATAAAGAGTTTGTCCCGCTGCCTGAGCAGGATACGAGCGCGCCACTGAAAACCTTTATATCGCCAATCCGAGTTTACTCCTCCAAGGAGCGATCGAAATGACGAGCAGCCTCATCAAGAAGAAGCCGTTCAAGCGCACGAAGGAGGGTGGGGTAGAGGAGCAGTACATAGACCTCGGAGAAGCGACGTTCGAGGACGAGCCTGGTGCAGCCGAGGGCAGCGCACGTGTGAGGGTTGCGGAGATCTTCAGGTACGAGGATATCAACGACCTTACTCAGAACCTCTACGCCGGGAACGTGCTCGTGATCGACTACACGTCGATTGCGAACGACGAGCTTGCCATGAAGCGCTTGGTGAACGAGCTGAAGGCGGTGGCAAGGGATACTGGAGGGGACGTGGCAGGGATTGCGAAGAACCTCCTCATAGCAACACCCTCGGGCATGAAGGTGGACAGGAGCAAGATCCGGGGCTCCTTTTGAATGCTAGGGCGAGCGATCTTCGGGCTCCACAACCCCTATGACCCGAGGAGGATGCACGAAGCCCATCGCAGGGCGCTCGCCTATGACCTCAACCTCGCCACCTTTGGTTTTCCATGCGGCAGGGAGATGATCCCACCCTATATAATGAGGTGGATATGCGATCCCACCACGATAGGCGAGGATGGAGGTGGCTGAGATGCTGGCAGAAGGCAGCTCTCTCCTTCTCCTCTTCGGTCTATCTTCAGAGCAGCCCACATGCCACCAGTGCGCAGCCCATGAGGAGACAGTATGGTGCGAACCAGTGCAGCCCTCCCCGCCTCAGGAATGACATGAGGAGGGAAAGGGAGGCATAGCCCACGAAGGCGGCAGCCATCCCACCTGCGATCAAGACCGAGAGATCCTCTGCGGCGAGTGCGACCACCTCCCCGAGCCTGAGCAGGAGCGCGCCCAAGACCGCAGGGAACAGGATGAGGAACGAGAACCTGGCTGCATCCAATCTCCTCACGCCTGCGAGAAGCGCGGTGCCGATCGTCCAGCCCGAGCGCGAGAGCCCTGGGAGTACTGCGATCCCCTGCGCCAGACCGACAAGGATGGAGATCCTAGCCCTTAGAGGATGCTTGTCCTTGGGACGAACGGCTGTGAGCGCCAGGAACCCGCCCGTGGCGATGAAGAGCATTCCGACCAGCAATGCAGACGAGAAGGCGATGGGCGCCAGAGAGATGCTCAGGAGATAACCGACGAGCGCCGTGGGCACTGTTGCCAGCACGATGTACCAGCCGAGCCTTCTGTGCGCATTGGCGACCAGTGCCTTTCTGCCAGCCCTTGGTGTCTCAGCGATCCCCGCTGCCCACTCCCTGAGGATCGCAGACAGCTCACCCCTGAAGTACAGAAGGACCACCAGCATGGTGGCAAGATGCAGGACGATGTCGAACCCCATGCTCCCTTTCCCCAAGGCGATCTGAGCCACTGCCAGATGCCCCGAGCTGCTCAACGGCAGCCACTCGGTCAGCCCCTGGATGATCCCAAGCAGGAGCGCATGCCACAGTTCCATCGCTCACCCGTCGCTCCTTCTCAATCCCTCTGGATATCTCTTTTCCGCCAATGTTCTGTAGATCCCCTTGAATTCCTTCCACTGCGCGATGTACTCGGGGGTGACCTCTGCGACCTGCTTCGCGGGGACGCCGACCACTATACTCTTTGGGGGGATTACCTGTTTGTTCTTGACGACCGCGCCCTCGCCGACGACTGCCCACTCGTGCACGACAGCGTAATCTGACACCACCGCACCCATCCCCACAAGGGCGAAGTCCTTCAGCGTGCAGTTGTGGATGATCGCTCCATGGCCGATGGTCACCATCTTCCCTATCTCGAGCCTCTCGCCCGGGCGCGCGTGCAGCACGCAGTTGTCCTCGATAGCGGTCCCATCGCCTATCACTATCGTGCCGTAGTCCCCGCGTATCCTCGCGCCTGGGCCCACGTAGCAGCCCTCGCCTATGCTCACATCCCCTATCACGTCCGCGCTCTCGAACAGATAGGTTCCCTTGCCTATCGTGGGCACCTTGCCCTCGAACTCGTACACAGCCATCGCATCACCTCAATATCTGGAGTATCTCAAGCCTAGCTTGGGCACGCTCACCCCCCTCCCCTTTCGAACGCGCCCCACGGGTGTGGCGTAGATCTTGTGCCTTGCCAGCAGATCGATCGCTGTCTCCATCCCATGCTCCGGAAGGATGATAGCGAAGCCCATCCCCATGTTGAACGTTTGGTACATCTCCTCTGCGCTCACCTCCCCCTTCTCGGCGAGCCAGTTGAATATAGGCTGGGGGGAGATGGGCCGCTCGATCACGCATTCTATCCCTTCCCTGAGACGCAGGAGGTTCCTCAACCCGCCGCCTGTGATGTTCGCCATGCCGTGGACCTCGCATCTCCGCAGCACCTCCAGCACAGGTTTCACGTATATCTTGGTGGGCACGAGCAGCTCCTCGCCGATGCTGCGCTCCCAGCCATCGGGATGGAAATCCCAGCTGATCCCAGTCCTCTGGACGATCCTCCGAGCGAGGGTGAGACCATTGGAGTGTATCCCGCTGCTCTCCAGTCCCAGGATGATGTCCCCGACCGCCACCTCCCCCCCTGTAATGATCCGCTCCTTCCTCACGTATCCGAGGCAGGTGCCTGCAAGGTCAAACCCCTTCACGATATCAGGCACAACCGCGATCTCCCCGCCAACGATCGATATGTTTGCCTCCTTCGCCCCAGCATCCAGCCCTATACCTATCTGCTTGGTCTTCTCAGGGTCTGGGCGGTCAAGCGCTATGTAATCCACGAACGCCAGCGGCTCTGCGCCTATGCATATCATGTCGTTGACGTTCATCGCGACGCAGTCTATACCTATGGTGTGCCATCTGCGCATCGCATCCGCGATGAGATGCTTGGTTCCCACGCTATCCGTGCAGAGGGAGAGCGCGTATTCCCCGAATTCGATCAAACCTGTGAAGTGTGCTCCCACATCGATGCGTGCACCCAAGCCGCTCCTGGCGAAGCCCAGTGCCCCGACCAGGGAGCGCACAGCCTCTCCCTTTTTATCTATGTCCACCCCTGCCTCAGCATAGGTCATGCCCATACGATCACACACCCCCATCAGGGACAGATAAGAAAAGGTTGTGGTCTGAGAGCACGGGCTGCCCCGAGGTATCAGTCATCTGCTAGATCGCTTGTACCAGCATTGTGCATTTTGCCTGCTGAGACCAATTATACCCCACAGCACACGAAGCGCAAACAATATGAACGCCCTAGAAGATGCGCAGGCGGGCAGTCCCGTGGTGTAGTGGTCAATCATCTCGGCCTTTGGAGCCGGGGACGGCAGTTCGAATCTGCCCGGGACTATATTATTTTTATAATGCTCACGATGGGAGCAAGAGCGCCTTCAGTTCGAACGCTAGACCTGTCCTTATGAACACATCTATTTGCATCGGACAGGTCTGCGCCTCGGCGAGAAAACGCTTACTGTTCGATTCTCGCCTCGGTCTGCCCGGGACTATATTACTTTTATAATGCTCACGATGGGAGCAAGAGCGCCTTCAGTTCGAACGCTAGACCTGTCCTTATGAACACATCTATTTGCATCGGACAGGTCTGCGCCTCGGCGAGAAAACGCTTATTGTTCGATTCTC
>JBFMEL010000049.1:0-13943 GCA_040753455.1 Thermoplasmatota archaeon
AATAATGGGAAGTTTCGGAGTCTTGGGGGGTGGATGGGTAAAGTCTTTTAAGGACGGAGCAGATTCAACGATGGTGAGCGCATGCGCCTGGTCTTTCTAGAGGTGGAGGACGTGGACAGGGACACAATCGAGCGTTTGGCTGCGAGGCACGAGATCGAGATATATGGGAGCGTGATGGACGAGCCCATGCTCGCAGAGGTGTGCAGGGATGCGGAGGTCATCTCCCCTTTCATCTACTCTAAGATCGGCAGGAGGGTGATCGACGCAGCCCATGGCCTGAGGCTGATCACCACGCGCTCCACAGGGTATGAGCATATAGATGTTCGGTATGCAGAGGAAAAGGGGGTCAAGGTGTGCAACGTGCCCCAGTACGGCATGAACACTGTCGCGGAGCATGCGTTCGCCCTGTTGCTGGATGTGGTGAGGCACCTCTCTCGATCATGGGAGAGCGTGAAAAAAGGTAATTTCTCATACGAGGGGTTCAGGGGCAGGGATCTGAAGGGTAAAACCTTGGGGGTAATAGGCACAGGAAGGATCGGGCTCCACGCGATCCGTATCGCCAAGGGGTTCGAGATGGATGTCTTGGCATATGACGTCGTCCTGAACCGCGAAGCGGAGCGCGATCTCGGCTTCAGATATGTGGATCTCCACACCCTCTTGGAGAGGGCAGATGTGGTCACCATCCACGTGCCCCTCCTTAAAGATACCTATCACTTAATCAACAAGGAGCGCGTGAAGCGCATGAAGCACGGGGCGATAGTCATCAACACTGCGAGGGGCGGAATAGTGGAGACAGATGCACTGGTCTATGGGCTGAAGGAGGGTATACTGGGGGGCGTAGGGCTGGACGTGCTCGAGGACGAGCGGGCGCTCGCAGCCGACCATCCCCTCTTAAAAATGAAGAACGTGGTCATCAGCCCGCACACAGCTTTCTACACGGACGAGGCGATGACACGCATCCTTCACACCACATTCGAAAACATAGAGGCGTTCGAGCAGGGCAGACCGATCAACACAGTCACAGGGTGATTGCTTCTCAATTAGGCAAAAACTATAAATATTTCTGCGCATATATGCAATATCATGCGATGGAGGCGCGGCAGGCACAGGTGTCCGAGGTGGGTCGAGATGACCCCGGAGACCACGCTGTTCAGGCCCGCGGGTATTCCGCCGGGGGCAGCAGAGGTCGTAGTGATGACCTTCGCTGAACTGGAGGCGCTCAGGCTCGCAGACCTCGAGGGCATGACCCAAGAGGAGGCTGCGCGGCAGATGGGGATCTCTCGTCGGACCTTCTGGGACGACCTGATGAGGGCAAGGAAAAAGGTGGTCTATGCCCTGGTCAACGGCTGCACGATTCAGATCGTGGGCGGCGACTATGCCGTGCCTCCCAGCGCGAAGATACGAAGGAGGTGATGAACGATGCCATGGGGAGACAGAACAGGACCATGGGGGCTCGGACCGATGACCGGGAGAGCTGCGGGATACTGCGCAGGCTACGGTATGCCAGGATATGCGAACCCTATTGGGGGGCGCGGATTTGGACGGGGTTACGGCAGGGGCTGGGGCAGGGGTCGTGGCTGGGGCAGAGGGTTCTGGGGACGAGGGTTTGGACTGGGGTATGGATCCTACGGCCCAACCTACGGACCAGAGCCATACTACCCTGCACCATACTATCCGGGATACCGGGAACCCAATCCTGACGAGGAGAAGACCTACCTGGAAGACCTGGTCAAGGGTCTGGAAAAGGAGCTTGCGGAGATCAGGGCACGCATAAAGGAACTGGAAAAGGAAGAGAAGTAATCAGCTCCATTTTTATATTTTTAAGGAGATGGGAGTCATGCCAGACACCGTGCAGGAAGAGAGAAAAAAGCAGAGGACGGAGCAGCAAGCTAGGCTCATCGAAAGAATGGGCAGGATCAAGAATAAGTGGGTGGTGATGAGCGGCAAGGGCGGCGTTGGCAAAACGACGGTTGCTGTGAACCTTGCATGCGGTCTCGCGGGCAGGGGTGCACTGGTGGGGTTGATGGATGCCGACATTCACGGTCCCAACGTGCCGAAGATGCTGGGGATTGAGGGCAGGCAGATCGCTGCAGATGAGAACGGGATAATCCCCATCGCTGTAAACGCGAACCTGATGGTGATATCAATGGCGTTCTTCCTCCCGGATGCGGACGCGCCAGTAATCTGGCGGGGTCCGATGAAGATGACAGCGATCAACCAGTTCCTCGGGGACGTTCAATGGGGAGATCTGGATTATCTGGTCGTAGATCTTCCCCCAGGCACTGGTGACGAGCCCCTGAGCATCGCCCAGCTGATCCCTGGAGCCGAGGCAATCATTGTCACGACACCGCAGGATGTCGCCCTCCTGGATTCGAGGAAAGCTGTGAACTTTGCCAGAGCCCTCCACATGCCTGTGCTCGGGATCATCGAGAACATGAGCGGGATGAAGTGCCCCCATTGTGGCAAGGAGATCGATCTGTTCAAGACAGGCGGGGGGGAGAGGGCAGCCAAGGAGTTGGGCGTGCCGTTTCTGGGCAGGTTGCCAATAGACCAAAACATCGTCCTCATGGGTGATGCTGGCAAACCCCTAACGTTGAACGATGAACGTTCTGATGCTGCAAGGGCGTTTTTGGAGATCGTAACGCGGATAGAGAACACAAGGAGGTGATGAGAGATGCAATACCCAGAGTGGGAGCAAGGTGCAGGCCGCGGCGGAAGAGGGAGAGGTCGCGGGGGCTACGGCTTTGGACCCGGTGGGGAGTGCGTTTGTTCCAACTGCGGCTACAAGGAGCCGCACAGGATCGGCGTCCCCTGCTATAACTTGAAGTGCCCGAAGTGCGGCGTGCCACTGAGGAGAGGCGAGCAGGAAAGAGGGATGGCGTGAGGTGTGGATAGCAGACCCCACACCCGCTGTCCATACCCACCACATAGGATGAATAAGCCGATATCAAACCTTGTGAGGCAGTCTCTGCGAAGTCGTGTTTCATATGCTCCAATCTGGGCATGCAGGAGGTCAATGGGAGCACATCTTCTGAGTGAAAAGGGGCATCCCCTCGCCCCAATATATACAACCTCGCGGAGACTATGAGGGCGCAATGTTTTTTATTGAAGAAGGGCATCCACCCGCGTTAACGCCGTTAAGGAGGCGTCACATGAAGCGAGCAGACGTGGTAGTGATAGGTGGCAGTGCGGCAGGGATCCCCGCGGCAATAACCTGCCGCAGGCATTATCCCGAGAAGAGTGTGCTTCTCGTCAGGAAGGAGGAACAGGTGCAGATACCGTGCGGCATACCGTACATATACGGCACAGTGAACTCGCCGGAGAACAACCTGATACCAGACAGTGTATTGACGAACAACGGAATAGAAATCCTCGTTGACGAAGCAACGGCGATCGACAGACAGAACAAGAGGATCTCGACAACGAAGGGTGAGACCATAGCCTATGACAAGCTCATTTTGGCTACTGGCTCTGTGCCGTTGGAACTCCCGATTCCAGGATTGGACAAAGAAAATGTGTTCACGATAAGGAAGGATGTCGCCCACCTTCGGAAACTGTTGGACGCCGTCAATAACGCAAAGGACATCGTGGTACTGGGCGGCGGTTTCATAGGGATCGAGTTCGCCGATGAGTGCAAGAAGAACAGGGATGTGAACGTTACGATAGTGGAGTTACTTCCTCACTGTCTGATGCTGGCATTCGAGGAGGACCTCTGCCTCGAGGCCGAGGAGGCACTGGCTAAGAGGGGCATTCGGCTTTTGACAGGTACGAAGGTGACGGAGGTGCTGGGCGATGAAAAAATCACAGGCGTGCGTCTTTCGGACGATAGCACCATCAAGGCGGATCTGCTCATCGTCGGTGTCGGCGTAAGACCCAACGTCGAGCTGGCGGAGAGGGCTGGCCTTGAAACGGATCGGGGTGGAATCATAGTGGATTCTGCCATGAGGACCTCGGACGAGAACATCTTCGCCTGTGGTGACTGCACAAGCAAGAGATCCTTCTTCACCGGACAGCCGTCCGGCCTCAAGCTGGCGTCGATAGCCACGATGGAGGCACGCATCGCGGGAGCGAACCTGTTCGGCATAAGACGTGAGAATCCGGGGACGCTCGGCGTGTTCTCAACCGCCATCGGGAACATGACCTTCGGAATGGCCGGCCTTAGCGAAAAGAACGCCCTGGAGAGCGGTTACGAGGTCGTTACGGGACAGGCCGAGGCACCGAACAGACACCCCGGAGGCATGCCGGGGATGGCAAACATGAAGGTGAAGCTGGTATTCAACAAGAAGACAGGAGAACTCATAGGCGGCCAGGTCAGGGGCGGAGCCAGTGCGGGAGAACTGATAAACACGATTAGCGCGTGCATCCAGAAGAAGATGACCGCAGACGATATCGCCACGTTCCAACTCGGCACTCATCCCGCTGTCACAGCATCGCCGATCGCATATCAACTGGTCAACGCGGCGGAGAACGCGCTCCAGCACATGGGGTGGTATGAGAGATGAAGGTAGCAATCACAGCGGTTGGAGAGACGCTAGATTCTGCAGTGGACCCCAGGTTCGGCAGGTGCCGGTATTTCATCATCATCGACACGGAAACAATGGGGTTTGAGGCGATAGAGAACGAGAGCGCGATGGGTATGGGTGGTGCGGGACCGCAGGCAGCGCAGGCGATCTTTAATAAGGGAGCGAGGGTGGTGATCACAGGCAATGTGGGACCGAACGCTTTCCAGGTATTGAAGGCGGCTGGAATCACCGTACTGACAGGCGCCAGCGGCACGGTAAGGGAGATGGTGGCGAGATACATGAACGGCGAACTTACAGAAACAGACGCACCGACTGTGAGTTCACATGCTGGTATAGGCAGCAGAAACAGGTGAGGGAACAACGATGAAGATATGCGTTCCAACGATGGGTGATAGGGGCTTAGATGACCAGGTGGGCGAGCATTTCGGGCGCGTGCCCACTTACACGATATTTGACACGGAATCCAAGGAAGTAACTGTCATCCAGAACACGAGCATGCACATGGGCGGCACGGGGTATCCTCCGGAGATCATAGCTAATGCTGGGGCGAGGGTCATGCTCTGCGCGGGTCTGGGCAGGAGGGCGATCGCGATGTTCGAGGAGATGGGGATCATGGTCTATGTCGGTGCCTACGGAACAGTGAAAGAAGCGATCCAGATGTGGCAGAACGGGCAATTACAACCAGCCACGGATGAGAACGCCTGCAAGCAGCACACCTTCCATGACCATGGGCACTAGGGGACGCAGAATACCCATGCAGAGTGAAAGGAGATGAACGAAATAAGATACACGCCCATCGGTGTGATCCACACACCCTTCAACGAGCAAAAAGGGACGCCGATACAGCCTTTTGCAGCTCGCGGCGCGAAAGGGACAGTGGAGGTGTATGATGGGTTTGTGGAAGGCCTGGCAGACATAGAGGGGTTCTCCCACATCATCCTCCTGTACCACTGCCATCTCTCGAAGCCCTGGCGGGCAAAGGTCGTGCCCTATATGGACGATAAACCGCGCGGTGTCTTTTCTACGCGCGCTCCCAGCAGACCCAACCCCATTGGGCTCTCGGTCGTGCGCCTTATAAAGGTGGCTCTCCCAATCCTACATGTTCAGGATGTGGACATATTAAACGGCACACCTCTCTTGGACATAAAACCGTATGTGCCTGATATGGATCACAGAGCAGTTGAAAGATTGGGTTGGCTGGAGGAAAAGGTGCAGAAACTTCCGAAGATGATGGCAGATAGGAGGTTCGCATCTGGGGATGATGGATGAGGATATCTATAGCGAGCGGTAAAGGCGGGACCGGGAAGACCACCATAGCAGTGAATATGGCGCTGAGTCTTCCGGATGCCATGTTGATTGACTGCGATGTCGAGGAGCCGAACTGCCACATCTTTTTCGATGGAGAGATGGTGAAGCTCAGGGATGTTAACATCCCTGTCCCTAACTTTGATCTTGACAAATGCACCCTCTGCGGCAAGTGCGCGGAGTTCTGCCAGTACAACGCGATAGCCATCGCCGGCGAGAAGTTGTTGTTCTTCGACGAGCTCTGCCACGGCTGCGGCGGCTGCAGGATCGTCTGCCCAGAGGATGCTATAACAGAAGTGGATCATCAGATAGGGGTCATCGAAAAAGGCGGTATGAAAAACCTGCCCTTGTATCACGGCATCCTCAATATCGGCGAGCCTTTCGGCGTTCCGATCATCAGGGAACTGAAAAAGTTTGCTGAACCATCAAAAACAACGATCCTTGATGCTCCGCCAGGGACAGCATGCCCGGCAGTCGAAACGATGAGTGGTTCAGATTTTTGCATACTCGTGACAGAGCCCACCCCGTTCGGTCTGCACGACTTAAAACTGACTGTTGATATCATAAGAGAGCTCCGCACGCCCTTTGGAGTGGTGGTGAACAGGGATGGCATAGGGGATGACCGGATAGAACGGTACTGCAGTGGGGAAAACATTCCGCTGCTGGCAAAGATACCAAACGACCTCCAAATCGCTAGGTTGTACTCGCGCGGGGTGCCGATCCTCGAGGGGATGCCAGAGTTCAAAGCCACCTTTGCTGGCATATACGAAAAGATCAGGGAGATGGTCTGATGGTCAAGGAGCTTACAGTCATCAGCGGAAAGGGCGGCAGCGGCAAGACCACCATTGCTGCATCGTTCGCAGCCCTTGCAAAAGGCCCTGTCATTGCCGACGCTGATGTGGATGCTGCCGACATGCACATCCTCCTCCAACCTAAAATCAAACACAAGGAGGTCTTCACCGGGCTTGATATCGCTCAGAAGGATGATGACAAATGCATCGGCTGCGGAAAGTGCTTCGAACACTGCAGGTACGGGGCATTTGATGCTGATTTCACACTGCATCCTGAGAAATGCGAGGGGTGCGCGGTCTGTGCCATCGTCTGTCCAGCTGATGCCATCCAGATGATCGAAAGGAATGCCGGGGAAGCATATGTTTCTGACACGAGGTTTGGGCCGCTTGTCCATGCAAAACTTCACGCAGGCGAAGAGGCGTCGGGGAAGCTGGTCGCGCTCGTAAGGCAGAGAGCGAAGGAGGTCGCCGAAGAGACTGGCAAAGAGCTCATAATCATAGACGGTCCCCCGGGTACCGGCTGCACGGTGATCGCCTCACTGACAGGCGTGGATATCGTGCTGGTGGTCTTCGAGCCGACGCTGTCCGGCATTCACGACGCCAAGAGGATCATCGAGGTGGCAAGGCATTTCGGGATCCCGGTGCTCGCATGCATTAACAAATATGACATCAACGAGGAAAATACCGAACAAATTATGCGATTTTGCAAAGAGGAGAATATCGGGGTAGTTGGAAAGCTCGCATATGATGAAACCGCAACAAAGGCAATGATGGCCGAAAAGACGGTAATCGAATACTCCGATGGCTGCTTGGCACAGGGAATCAAGGAGATCTGGAAAAGGATAGAGGAGGTGCTGGCTTGAGCCCAGGGAAGATTAAAGATGGGTTGAAATGCGCGCTGTGCGACAGTAAGGATTGTTACAAGGGAAAGGACTGCGTCGGGTTGAGGGATGAAGCTAAAAAGCGCTATGTTGGCCATGATCTGGAGTCTATGAAGGTCTCCACAGAGATAGAAGCAAGGTACTACATGCAAAAGACCCGCCTGGAGGAACTGATACTCTATGCGAGAGAGATGAAATACGATAAGATAGGCGTTGCCTTTTGCATTGGATTGGAAAAGGAGGCAAGGATCATACACAAGCTCCTTGAAAAGGAGTTCGTCGTCCATTCCGTATGCTGCAAGGTCTGCGGCATTGATAAGAAGCTGTTTGGTCTGAAAAGACTTCACGACTACGAGGGTGTGGAGGCTATGTGCAATCCCATAGGGCAGGCAATGGTGCTCAACAGGGCTGGTACTAAGATGAACGTCATCGTCGGACTGTGCATAGGGCACGATTCGCTCTTCACGAAGCATTCTGAGGCGCCGGTCACGACCCTCGTTGTCAAGGACAGGGTGCTGGCACACAATCCTCTGGGTGCCATTTACTCAGGGTACTACCAGAAACGGCTGGAGGGGGTTTGACTTGAGTGCTGAGAAGGACGCTGAGCTTGAAAAGGTGGTGGATGGGATACGAGCCGCGATCGAAAGGGAGGAGAGGGTTTTGTACTCCGAGAAGGTCATTCAAGAGGCATACAACCCGCAGAATGTGGGAAGGATGGCGAAGCCAGATAGCGTTGGGGTAATCACCGGCCCCTGCGGCGACACGATGGAATTTTATCTCAAGGTTACAAACGGGCAGATAAAAGAGATCACATTCATGACAGATGGCTGCGGCGCCACAATCGCCTGCGGAAGCGCGTTGACCAAAATGGTAAAGGGAAGGTCTGTTGATGATGCGTACGGAACTACAGAAGAGGATCTTCTCAATGCCTTGGGCGGTCTTCCGGAGGAAAATCTCCATTGTTCCAAGTTGGCAATTGCAACGCTTCGCGTGGCGCTCGACGAATGCAAGAAAGGCAGGTGAAAAACATGAAGGGGTCCGTACTTGTAGTCGGTGCTGGTCCGGCTGGAATGCGAGCGAGCTCAGAGCTTCTGCAGCAGGGCTTTAAAGTCTACCTGGTCGAAGAAAAACCGACCATCGGCGGCAGGATGGCGCAGATCGACAAGATGTTTCCTACGAACGAGTGCGCCACGTGCACTGCATTGCCGCGCATGCTGGAGCTCACGAGCAATCCGAATATGGTAATCCTCGCATTCTCAGAAGTCGTTTCCATCGATGGCTCCGCTGGTGATTTCAAGGTCAAGGTCTTAAAAAAGCCGAGATACGTTGACCCTGCGAAATGCACAGCGTGCACGGATTGCTTCGCTGTTTGTCCTGTCGGGGGAGTTCCGATGGACTTCAACCTCGGAAGAGGAGCTTCCAAAGCCATCTCATTCTATTCGCCGTTCCCGCCGAGAAAGGCGCTGATTAACCCTGAGAAGTGCGAATACATCTTGAAGGGAAAGTGCGGAGATAAAGACCACCCCCAATGCGCTGAGGCATGCAAGCCCGAGGCAATCAACTTCTCTCAGAAGCCGCAGGAGACCGAAGTCAACGTGGGAGCCGTCATCTTGGCCACCGGTCTGGACGAGGCAAGAGACGATTTGGGCAAGTACTGCCATCAAAAGATCCCAAACGTGCTTACAGCACTTGAATATGAGCGCCTCCTCTCTGGCCTCGGCCCCACAGGAGGTGTTGTAAAGCGCAACGATGGAAAGGAGCCGCAATCTCTGGCATGGCTCGTGCTCGATAGTTCCTCACCCATTTCCTTCATGACGGCGGCAACGGAGGCTTTGGGAAGCATCGAGAAGAATCCAAATGCGTCTGCATCCATCTTCTACAGAGAAATTCCATTTCTGAGGGACCCTTACAACGATTACTATTCGAAAGCCAGGGAAAGCGCTGTGCGGTTCACTCAGGCGGATTCCGTGAGCGTGGTTGGCGACGGACCAGAAATTAACATCTCCTATGCAAGTAAAGAAAGCGGGGCATTGAAAGTCGAGATGCTCATCCTAGTGCCACCTCTCGTCGCTTCACCCACCACCCTTGCCCTCGCAGAACGGATCGGCATCGAGGTAAACAAGCAAGGATTCTTCGAGACTGCCGCTGATGACCCCCATTCCATCACTACCTCCCGAGAGGGAATTTACGTATGCGGAGGCGCTAAAGGTGCGATGGGAACGGATGATGCGATCATTCAAGCCTGTTCTGCAGCATCGAACGCAGCGGCGCTTCTCGCCCCGGCGAGAGGCATGGAGCTCGCGCCCCCTCCGAAGAAGGACCTCCTGCCCGTGAAGCCAGAGGACGAGCCGGCAATTGGAGTGGTCATCTGCCGCTGCGGGATGAACATCGCAGGGCTTTTGAACTTGGACGAACTCGCTGGGTATACAGCGTCTCTGCCCCATGTGAAAAAGGTAGAGGTGACCCCCGTCGGCTGCGACGGTGTGGCGCTCAAGCAGCTCCTAACAACCAAGGAACTCAACAGGATTGTAATGGGAGCCTGCTCGCCGAAGACCCATGAGGCACTTTTCGAACTCCACACAGAGCTGGGGGGATTGAATCGCCATCTGTTGGAAATCGTCAACCTCCGCAACCATTGCACATGGGTGCATTCCAAAGATAAAGCAGAAGCTACAAACAAGGCGAAGACGCTCATGAGAATGGGCATTGCCCGTGCTGCGCTGCTTGAGCCCTTGAGAGACATAAACATCGCCATCACTCCAAGCTGCCTCGTAGTGGGTTGTACCCCCTCAGGCATCGCGTGCGCGCTCGCAGTTGCCAAAATGGGTTTACAGGCATATGTTGTGGAGAGCGAGGGAGACCCGGGCAAAATAAAAGGGAACGATGACCCGCTTGTGAGACCACTGCTTGAAGAACTGGGAGGATGTGCCAAGGCGAAGATATATACAGGGGCAAAAATAGGGTCTGTTGAGGGTTTCATTGGTAACTACAAGGCGGAGATAGTGAAAACAGACAACCGAGAGAACATAGAGATCGGCTCCATCGTGATTGCGACAGAAAGGAAGATGGGAGAAGTAGTAAATGGCATAGATTACGAGGCGGGCCTCGCGCTCACGAGGGACGAAAGGGGGCATTTCACAAGTGCGCTGGGCATTCTGAGCAGGTTGGACTCCAACACCGAAGGGGTGTTCATATGCGGTCCGGCACGGGCTGCGCTCGACGCGCGCGATTCCATCACGGACGGCGAAGCTGCCGCATCGCGTGCCGCTGGCATCATCTCCAAGGAGCGGATGGTGAAATCACCGAGGATAGCGTTTGTAGTCGACGAGAACTGCGACGGATGCGCTTACTGCGTAGAACCGTGCCCAGCCAAAGCCATCACGCTCATCGAGTACGCGTACGGCGAGGTCATCAAGAAGACCGTGGAGGTAAACGAAGCCGTATGCAGAGGGTGTGGAATCTGCATGTCCACATGCCCCAAGAAAGGGATTTACGTCAGACACTTCAAACCAGAGCAGTTCGCAGCGATGGTCGGTTCCATCGGGGAGGCGGTATAAATGGAAAATGAGTTCGAGCCGAAGATTCTAACCTTCTGTTGCAACTGGTGCTCTTACGCGGCCGCGGATTCTGCGGGCACCGCCAGGATCCAGTATCCGCACAACATTTACATCGTCCGGTGCATGTGCTCGGGGATGGTGCATCCCAATATGGTGATAGACCCCTTGACCCAGGGGATTGCAGATGGGGTTCTGGTCTGTGGCTGTCACCCAGGGGACTGTCACTATCAAACGGGCAATGAGAAGGCCAAGGCGAGGGCGGATGCCATCGTGCTCATGCTGCAGGATTTAGGCCTTGAGGAAGAGCGCTTCAGACTTGAGTGGGTGTCAGCATCCGAGGGGCCGAAGTTTGCCAAGATTGCGAGAGAGATGGTTGAAACCATCCGAAAACTGGGACCGAACCCGTATAGAGGTTGAAGGAGGCGTCGCGAATGGTCGAAAAATCCAAAGTGTTCGAGGGCAAGAAGTTCATGTGGAACGGATGCACATACGCCAGCGAGGTGGAAGCGAGAAACGCAGAGGATGGATACAAGAGAAACGGATTTGAAACAAAAATTGCGCAGGAGGAGAATCGTCATCTTGTTTACACGAGGAGAACGGTAAAAGAGGTCAGGGTGGAGGGGCCTGCCCCGCTCTAAGAAACGAGGCAGCCCTGCTGAGGAAGGAGATGAGGGACATGAGACTCACCATATTATATGACAACGAGGCGAAAGAGGGGTTCAGGAGCGGCTGGGGGTTTTCCTGCCTTGTTGAATATAACGACAAAAAAATTCTGTTCGACACCGGCTGGGATGGCGATGTGCTTCTGCACAACATGGAAAAATCAGGCATCGCGAAGGAAGAGATAGAGGCAATCGTCCTCTCCCACCACCACTGGGACCACATAGGCGGTCTGCCTCTGGTGCTCCATTCAAATGTGGACGTGTACCTCCCCAAGTCTTTTTCAAAGCGCCTGAAGCACGAGATATCACACAGGGCAAGATTGCACGAGGTGGAACAAGCAGATGAAATAATCAGAGGCGTTTACACGACTGGCGAATTAGGGGATAGTATAAGGGAGCAGGCACTCGTGTTGGAGGGTGAAGAAGGGCTCATAGTAATCACCGGTTGTGCCCATCCTGGTCTGGACATCGTCTTGGAGGCTGTAAGAAAATTTGGAGAGGTGAGCGGGGCGATTGGAGGATTTCACAGTTTTGACAGACTCGCCCAACTGGACAGTCTTTCTCTGATTGCTCCCTGTCATTGTACGGCTCAGAAAGAGGCTATTCGGAAGAGATTCCCGGAAAAGGTTATGCCTTGTGAGGCCGGACATACCATTCATGTAGAGGTGAGACGAGCATAGGACGGAGGAGTGTTATGAGCGAGGAAAAAAATGAATTCGACGCGGAGCTGGAAGAGATCAGACAGAGAAGGATGAGATCGTTGTTGGAAAAGAAGGAGACAGAAGCACAAAAAGGCTTGTCCTGGCCACAACATCCGATAGAGATAAGCGACCGGAATCTCAACGAAATTGTGAAAAAGTATCCCGTCGTAATAGTGGACTGCTGGGCGCCGTGGTGTGCTCCATGTCATATGGTCGCGCCTGTGATCGAGGCACTGGCAAGGGACTATCAGGGCAGGGTGGTGTTCGGGAAGCTGAACGTTGATGAGCATCAAGCCACTCCCGCTTCCTATGGCATAATGAGCATTCCGACCCTGCTGGTTTTTAAGAATGGGGCACTAGCAGGTCAGCATGTGGGGGCGATGCCGAGGAGGATGCTGGAGCCTATGATCACAAAGTACCTATCGGGGGAGGGATGAGCGCGTCCGAAACTCCTCCTGCATGTGAAATTCCGAGGTTCGTGGCGACAAGCAGGGAGATCGCGGATATCCTCTCTTCTGCAAAGGTCATCGCCATTGTCGGCATATCGCCAAAACCAGATAGGGACAGCAACATGGTTGCGAGATATCTAATCAAAGAAGGTTACGAGGTCATCCCTGTAAACCCGAGACACGACAAGATCCTGGGGCTGAATCTGAATGCGCACGATAGGTCTCGTTGGAGGCATGAGCTGGGAGTCCACCGCAGAGTATTATCGAATAATAAACGAGACTGTAAAAGAGAGGCTGGGCGGTCTCCACTCTGCAAAGATTGTGATCTACAGCTTGGACTTTGCGGAGATCGATGTGCTCCAGCGCGAGGAAAGATGGACAGAGGCAGCAGGGTGCATGATCGAGGCATCTAAGTGCGTGGAAAGGGCGGGTGCGGATTTCATCCTCTTATGCACAAATACCATGCACAAGGTGGCTGATGAGGTGAGCAGAGCCGTTGCCCTTCCCTTGTTGCATATCGCGGACGCCACCGGGGAAGAGGTCCTGGCAAGGGGAATAAAGAAGGTCGGTCTGTTGGGCACGATCTACACGATGGAGCAGGAGTTTTACAAGGATAGGCTGACTGCGAGATATGGACTGGAGGTGCTGACCCCCAATCCCTCGGATAGAAAGCGAGTGCACGAATTGATTTACAATGAACTGTGCCTCGGTGAGATAAGGGAAAGCTCGAGAACAGAGCTCCGGAGGATCATAGAGGAGTTAGTCAAGGAGGGGGCTGAGGGGATAGTCTTGGGCTGCACAGAACTCCCCCTGCTCGTAAGATCCCAAGATTCCACAGTACCATTATTCGACACCACCAGGATACATGCCCAGAAAGCAGTTGAGATGGCATTAAGAAATTTTTAACCCTTAGCCTAAGGCATTCTGCAGATCCTCGATGAGGTCATCGGGGTCCTCTATGCCTACAGACAGGCGCAGCAGCCCCTCACTGATGCCGAGCTTTCGTCGCTTCTCCTCAGGCACAGCCGCGTGCGTCATGGATACTGGATGGGTGATCAGTGATTCCACCCCGCC
>JBFMEL010000050.1:0-13447 GCA_040753455.1 Thermoplasmatota archaeon
TCATTATAACCCATCCTGATTTCCAAGCTGCTGCAGAGCTCTTGAGAGCGTGGAAGATCAGGAAGGGTATAGATACTGAGGTGGTCAATACCACCGTGACTGGCAGCACCAACAGTTCTATAAGGGCATACATCGAGAATGCCTATAACACTTGGACACCTGCCCCCTCGTACATACTTTTCCTAGGTGATGCTGAGTTCATCCCGACCAACTATTTTTATGAACACCCAGATCATGACTGCTTAACTGGCTCTGATCTATGGTATATGACCGTGAATGGTACGGATTATTATCCTGACTTGTACTACGGTCGAATTCCTGTAGACAATGAGCCCGATGCATATGCCGTTATCACGAAGATCATCAACTATGAGCAAAATCCGCCGACCTTTACTTATTTTTACAACAATATTACGGTGGCAGCGTACTTTCAGGATAAGAATGATGATGGATATGAGGATAGGCGCTTTGTAAGAACTTCTGAGGAGATAAGGGACTACCTCCTTTCGATAGGCTATGATGTTGAGCGGATTTACACTGCATGGTCAAACAGAACTCCCACCAATTACAACGATGGCTATTATGGCGTGCCAACGTCTGGCGATCCGATCCCGGCTGAACTTCTGCGGTCCAACGGTTTCGCCTGGGATGGAGACGCCAACGACATTATAAATCGTGTGCAGAGTGGGAGCCTGATCTTGAATTATCGGGATCATGGGGCTAGGGATGGGTGGTCGGACCCTGCTTTCTCCTGTTATAACATTCCAAGTTTGGGCAACGGGGATCTGCAGCCCCTTGTATTTTCTATGGCATGTATGAATGGATGGTTCGACCACGAGACCGATGACATGGACAATATCAATTGGCCCTACGAGTCCTTTTGCGAGGATTTTTTAATCGATGATGAAGGGGCAATAGGCTTATTCGGAGCGACAAGGGTCAGCGCGAGTGGATATAACGAT
Organism: Thermoplasmatota archaeon; assembly: GCA_040753455.1. Lineage (GTDB taxonomy): Archaea > Thermoplasmatota > Thermoplasmata > SG8-5 > JACRNV01 > JBFMEL01. The sequence continues at coordinate 963 of JBFMEL010000050.1, forward strand.
TACATGATGAGAGGGTTTTATGACGCCATCTGGCCCAATTTTGACACAACCCAAGGGAACTCCACACCAATGTACAGGATGGGCGAAGTCCTCAATTACGGAAAGACCTACATGGCGAACACCTGGGGCGATGGCTGGGGTTGGGAGAGAAGGCAGTTTGAAATGTTTCATTACTTCGGCGACCCCACAATGGAGTTATGGACCTCCGCCCCTGTGGAGCGCAATGTGTCCCATTCGTCCACGATTACCGTGGGAACCACCTCAGTAGATGTGAACGTGGACATAGATGGCGCTTTAGTCACTATTGTGATGGGGGGCGACCTTCAGGGGTTGGCGTATTCCTCAGGTGGTGTTGCAACCGTCACCATCTCTCCCGCCGAGGGTGGGAGATCTATGACTGTCACTGTCACAGAACACGGTTCCAGATCGTATACCGGCAAGATCATCGTACCCGGAGGCGCTCATGATATTGAGGTTGACGATTTTTCCGTTCCTATTACAGGTAGCGTGGGCGCACCTGTGGATGTAAAAGCCAACGTTTTGAACGTAGGTACGAGCCCTGAGTCTAACATAGAAGTTCAGTTGAAGATTAATGGCACTGTGGAGAACAGCACGATGATAAGTCTCCTTGGTGTTGGTGAGTATATGCCCGTGTCCTTCTCCTGGGCACCCCTGGCCCCAGGGGAGTACACAGTGGGGATGTATGCAGTCCCTGTGCCTCTTGAGACGGTCGTAATTAACAATGAAAAGAATGGCACATTTCGTGTAGAGATGGAGCCCGAGGAGGATATAAATGATAATGCCTTTGAGTTTGCCTTGGAACCGGGCCAAACAGATTCTGCCAACCTAACCATTGAAAATAATGGTCGGAGGGACCTTGATTTCACAATAATACCAGGTTGGAAGTCTGCACAAAACCTCGTCTACTTCGACTATGCCCCGTTTTATTCGATAGATGCCCTAAGAAACCTTGGGCTGCGATATCTCAACACAACCAATCTTTCTGGGCCGACCGACTTTTTCGGTTTATTAACAGGCGGTACAGATTGGGATCTCGTGATTTTCAATTCCTATGCACCTCCAGATACACCGACATGGGTTATAGACGCCTTAAACGACTACTTGATTGGAGGGGGCAAGTTAATCTACAATGACCATTCGGTGAATGGTTCCAATCCTTTGACAAATACTATGAGATTCTCGTATGCTTCAAACTACACGATACCCCTCGATCTGTACATCTGGAATACAACACATCAGATCTTCAATCGCCCGAATTCTGTTCCGAACTTGACTTGGTCCCATAATCAGCTTCTAATAGACGGGCAAAAAGGTGATGGTATATTACCCACTAAGGCAATTGCTGGCTATACAATCTCCCCCACAATAAATGAAGGTGCGATAGTTGTGAACGGAACATCATCGATCTTCAATGCATTCCAGCCTGTCAACTTCCAGAATGACAGCGATTTGGATACTAAAGCAGACATGGTGGAACTATATGAGAACGAGATATATTATCTTTTAAACGGCTCAAGCCATTGGCTGTCGTTTAGTCCTATCAATGGTTCGATTGACCCTTCAGGTAGGAGAAACATTACTATCACTGTAAATGCCACAACCCTGAGCCCAGGCTTCTATCAGGAACGCCTGATCATTTCGAGCAATGATCCGGACGAAGATGTGATAATAGTTTGGGTCAATTTAACTGTTGGTGAAAGGAAGTACGCCCAAATACCGGTGCAACTGGGCTGGAACCTGATCTCGACACCTTTGATACCTGACGACACCAGAGTCCCTGATGTGTTCATCGATTTGGATGGCGACACCACATGGGACAGGATGCTGTGGTACGACGCCACTGCACCAGGGGGATCGAAGTGGAAGCAGTACTGCACCTATTGGGCGACCGAGCTCAATGATCTCAGGAACGTGGATCACAGGATGGCTGTGTGGATTTACATCCCCAATGCCACAGCGCTCGGTGACGGTTATATTAATGTGAGCGGCATAACACCTGCTACCACAATGATAAACCTTTACGCAGGCTGGAATCTAGTGGGGTACCCTGCTAAGAACGACAGCCTCTACACAGTTGGAGATCTAAAGGCGGCAACGGGCGCCCCGTACACGGAGGGTTTTAACGCATCCGCGCTCTACCAGACCTCGGTGCTTCCAGATACCTACGTCCTGAGGAAGTGCGAAGGATATTGGGTCTACGTACCCTCAGATAGTAGTTGGGTGATTGACTGGTGACGTCAGCGATGGAAAAGGGACATGCACGGGTGCATTGATGGGAATGTCAACCGTTCTCACGCCCTTCCTCTCGATTCCCCCGTGGATACAGCGGTGGCGATGAGGTGCGCAATCCTCAGGGGCTCGGGCAGCGCGCCCCGCACTATCGACTGTCTGATCACCTGCACCGCTTCCTTGATCTCGAGCCCGATGCAGTCCACATATATGGGCTTGTGACCTGTGCTCACCCTCACTGGCGTGCTCTGGGCAAGCAGGTGCCACCGCTCCTCCCAATCCTCGAAGTGCGCCTGCAGCGCGTCCCTCACCGCGTTCATGTCTGGCTTTTCACGGGTGACGGTGGCAACAGGTATCCCTGTGCAACGATGCAGGAGGCTGAGGTCCACCACGTTGAACCCACCGAGCGCCGCCCCGTCCAGGATGATGAGCCTGACCTGCTCCCTGTACCTGGAGTTGCGGATCATCTCGCACAGCACCGTCGTTGCATCACGGCCATCGACCTCCACCTCCCCCACGAGCACAGCCTCGATGTATGCAGGCAGGCGCGCCACCACCCCTGCGATCTTGGCCTTTGCATCCTTGAAACTGAATGGGCCGTCGTCGAATGCCAACACGCGCACCTGGGGTTTCACTTCAGCCCTCCTTTAATCTGATATGCCCCAACTCCTGAATTTCACTAACTGCGGCTGTCCTTCGTTTTTGGTCTTCAGAAGATTCCATCTCAGACGATATGAATATTCTTTTTACCATGATTTGAATCTCCTCCGGGTCATTTCCTGTTCTCTCCGTTGTTTAGCTTTCTGACCAGCTCTCCCCCGAGCCCTTCCTCCAGCTCCCTCTTTGTCGGCAGGAGACCGCGGTACTTGCCCGGCAGCGCTGCACCGAGCTTGTAGCGCGCCACACCGACCGGCTTGGCGAGGTCTCGGAGCGCGTATTCAGCTATGACCTTGCTGCGCGCCTTGCAGAGTATCAGCCCCACGCTCGCGCCGTCGTCCGGGTGCCGGAGGCTGTCGTCCACGGCCGAGAGGTAGAAGTTCATCTTCCCAGCGTACTCGGGCTTGAACGCCCCGACCTTCAGGTCTATGACGACGTAGCACCGCAGGCGCAGGTGGTAGAACAGGAGGTCTATGTAGAAGTCCTCGCAGTCCACCTGGAGCGGCACCTGCTGGCCGACGAAGGCGAAGCCGGAGCCCAGCTCGACGAGGAAGTCGCGCACGCGCGCCATGAGCCCAGCCTCCAGCTCCTTCTCCTGCGCGTCCTCACGGAGCGTGAGGAAGTCGAAGTTGTAAGGGTCCTTGAGCAGTTGGCGCGCGAGGTCTGATTTCGTGGGGGGTAACGTCCTCCCGAAGTTCGTCACCGCACCGCCCTGCCGCTTGAAAAGGTTGCTTTCGATCTGGTGGACCATGACGGCGCGGGACCACCCGTTGGCGACGGTCTGCTGGGCGTACCAGAGGCGCCGGAGCGGGTCCTTTACCTTCTGGATAAGGTCGATGTTGTGGCCCCATGGTATTTCTGTCACGAGTCGTGACACTTCCTTGGCATCGAATTCTGTCACAGCCCGTGACAGTTCTTCTGTCCATGCGAGGTAGAACGCGCGCATCCTCCAGATGTTGAGGGAGGAGAATCCAGACACGCCGGAGAATTCCGACTGCAGGTCAGCAGCCAGCCGCTCCACGACGCCCTTCCCCCAGCCTTCCTCGCGCTGGCGCTCGACGATCGCCCGCCCGATGTCCCAGTAGAGCGAGATAAGCTCGCGGTTCACCGAAACTGCGGCTTTGGTCTGGGCAGAGCGTATGCGTGACTTGATTTCCCTGACAAGAGATTCGTAACCCGCCGCGCTCAGAGCTCTGCTCATTTCTCGTCCCCCCCGTTGTTGAGCTTCCTGCCCAGCTCGCTCAGGTAGCCCGCCGGGCCGTCGTCGAATGCCAACACGCGCACCTGGGGTTTCACTTCAGCCCTCCTTTAATCTGAGTCTGTTATGTATCGATGGGAGATAGTGATTGGGCCCATCTTTGGGCATGCCCAGACCCTTCAACCGCAAGGGAGGGAAATTCGAAATCTGACATGCACCTTGCATCTAATCTCCTGTATCTCTTTTCGCCTTCTCTAATACTTTGTGAATATACGGCGTTTTAAGTTCTGCATACCCAGCACCATCTGACCCAGCTTTCCCACTCCATCGTTTTTTGAACTCAAAATAGGTTTTAGCTTCTTCTGGATCTCGTCTAAGATGGTCTCGAAACAGCAATTTATCTCTATGCTCTCTGCTTCCTTCATATGTGACATGGATGTGTATGTGCAATTCCCTTTCGTTATATTTGTAGGGGCCAGAAACAAAAAATCTATCCTCTGCATGTTTTGGCTCGGGATTGTGGGTAAACCCTTTATTTCTTAATATCTCTGCAATCTCAGGTAATTGATGCTGCTCCTTGGTTATTACCAAGAGATCGATGATTCCACTTCCACCTAAACCTACAACCGCTGTACTACCCACGTGTTCAACCTCGATCTGAAATGGCACTACATTGTAAATAAATTGTTTAATCTCCTCGAATATCTCAGGTGCTTCGCTGTCGTAGGGTAGTACTTTTACATTCAAATTTCGAGCTTCATCAGCCATTTCCATCACTCATATCCGAGGCAGGATTTGGGCAAGTGCCGTAAGGCGCGAGCCTTTTGTGCTGTGTTAGGCGAAGGGGCGAATCCGCCATCGTTACCCTCTATATAACCCAGTCCTATATACTTTCCCCTGGACACCCCTGGACACTTGCAGAGTTACTCGGTTGACCGCAATGTAGATGCACCACTGTCCCATCAGTGTTGGCGAATGACGAGCAAGCGCCTCTCGGTGGGGATGGTGCTCCTCTCGAGCTTCTTCTGGGGCTCATCCTTCGTTGCTGCAAAGATAGGGTTGGAGGCGATCTCACCCCTGCCCTATCTCGCGCTCAGGCTCGCCATCGCTGCGCCGCTGGGCGGCTTGCTAATCCTCTCTGTTCATCAGAGTGCGGCACATACCCTTGCAGATCGAAGGGTATGGGGACTGGGGGCGCTCAATGCCCTTGCCTTTGCAATGCAGTACTGGGGACTGCAGCACACCACATCCACCAATGCTGCGCTCCTGGTCACCCTCAACGTTGTGGTCGTCGCCCTGCTCTCTGTGCTCGTGCTGAGGGAGCGCTTGAGCCTGAGGTTGCTCTCGGCAGTGGGACTCGGCTCTGTCGGCGTCATCCTCGTCACCGGTGGGGAGGATCTCTTGCATGGAAGGATGGGTGCGATATTGAGAAGCAGCACGCTCCTCGGCGACCTGCTGTCCATGGGTGCGGGCGTTACCTGGGCTGTGTACATAGTGATCACCAAGAGGGTGCTGGTGTCCAAGCGCTCCCCGCTCTCGCCAGAGGCGCTCGCAGGCGGGGTGACGATCGCCACCCTCCCCCCAATCTTGGCAGTATCGTTCTTCTATCCATGGAGCGGTGCCACAGACCCGCTTGTCATCGGGCTCGCAGGTTATCTGGCGCTCTTCTGCACGATCGTTGCGTTCCTGCTGTGGCTCAAGGGGCTCAAGACGATGTCCGCCACCGCCACCTCTGTGATCGTGCTCCTGGAACTGCTCTTCGCAGCGCTGCTGGGTGCGCTGATTCTCAGCGATCGCCTATCGTTCGTCTCCTCCATGGGTGCAGCCCTGATATGCGCTGCCGCCATCCTCTCCTCCATCGAGGAGATACGGAAGGGATGATCTGCTCCTCACGCAATCTTTCTGGCTGCTATGCTGAGCACGATGCCGAGCAGCCCGAGGAGAGACCCGCCGCCGATCATCATCCCCCTGCCGAAGAGCCATAATACGAGGGAGAGCACGAACCCTATGAGCCCCACACCTGCGCCGAGGGCGATCAGCGCCTTTCCAGAACCCACACTCCCCCTGCCGATAAGGAGCCCGCCGGCTATCACCGCGAGCCCGCCGAGCGATGCGATCGCCACGAGCGTGCCCAGCACCAGCATGAGTGTAGGATCTGTGGTGATGTGCTCCTCTACGACCTGCGCTATTGCACCCCAAGCGGCAAGCCCTGTCACCCCTGCGAGGAGCAGGCATATGCCGCCAACAAGCGCGAGCGCTACCGCGCCCCTGTTCAGCATCATGAAACCTGCAATTCATCCCTGTAGATAACAGTTCGCACCGCGCCCGGCAGGAAGTGCGGGTATTTCATCTGCAGCATATCTCATGAAGATGCCGCTCCCTCTCATCGTTTACTGATGGGCGCACCTCCCCTCTCTACGAAGTTATGAGCCAAAACTTCTATCATCTTCCACCGCTATGCAAGGACGTGCACCCGCATTGGAGACTTCAAAGAACCCTGAGCTCTGCAGGTTTGCTGCTCATCCTCCTCGTCGCGGCAGGGACGTTCGCGCTGCTCACACTGGGAATCCCCGTGGGATGGCTGTTCCTGGACCACCTGCTCATGAACGGCTGCTGCTGCGTCCTGGCGTTCCTGCTCGTCGTCCTGTTCTTCTACTCCATGACACGAATGGAGGGTGAGAATGTGATGAACCTGCCCAGCAGGTATGTCTGGTGCAGGGGTTCACAAATACCACCTAAGGATGCGGGGCAAGCGATAGAATGCGCGCTCAAAGAGCGCAGCATCTCCCACTCCACCAGGCTGGGGATCGAGCAGGTGTTCAGCTTCCCCCCATACTCCTATGCCTTCGCTGTGTGGTTCCCGGAGACCTCTGTGATCGTGAAGGTCGCTCCTCGACCCACGGGCGGTTCTGATATACATGTGGGACCGGAAACCCAGGGCACGTCCTTTCTCATCAACGGCACCAAGGAGATCATAGACGAAGCCCTGAGCCCGTATTGAGGCAGATTATGTGTACTGGGCAGTCCCGACCCTCCCATCCAACGCTCGCTCTATCCGTATTGAGGCAGAGGACGAGCAGGCTCAGCAGATCGAGCATCGCCACTAGACACCTGCACTCTTGATCGCCTCTGCGCACCCACATCTGCGCTTTGGGATCGTAGGTACTGCCGCTTTGAGCAACCTGCGCACGTTCTCTGTATTGGCGCGCATCGTTGCTATCACTGCCTGCGCATCCACGGGCTTCTCAGCCCAGACATCGTAGTCTGTGATCATGGCAAGGGAGAGGTAGCAGAGCCCAGCCTCGATCGCGAGGTTGATCTCAGGCACGAGTGTCATCCCGATGATCTCTCCGAACTCCCGAAACATCCTGCTCTCGGCACGGGTGGAGAACCTGGGTCCCTCTATGCAGATATATGTCCCACCAGGGTGCATGCGCAGCCCCTCCCTTTCTCCCACGCGCAGGAAGTGCTCAGAGAGCTCTGGGCAGAAGGGGTCTGCGGCAGGCACGTGGTAGGTCTTGCCCCCATCGAAGAACGTGTAGTTCCTGCTCTTGGTGAAATCGATGAACTGGTCTGGGATGCAGAAATCGCCTGGCTTCAGAGCCTCCTTGAGAGAGCCCACGGCGCACGGGGAGATCAGGCGCTCGACCCCCAGCTCCTTCATCGCCCAGACGTTGGCTCGGTAGTTGACTGCGTGCGGTGGATATACATGACCCCTGCCATGTCTCGGTATGAAGGCGATCTCCACCCCGTCCATCGTCCCCACTTCCACAGGGGCTGAGATTGCACCGTATGGCGTGGAGATCTTCAAGGTCTCCGAGGGCTCGAAGAGCCCGGATTCAAGCCCGGAACCGCCGATGATCCCGATCTTCAAGGTTCTCACCACCAGAGCAACCCCATCGGTTGATATAACGTTTTTGAGGCTTGCATTTCCCCCTCACCCGGAGCACGTAGCCTGCTGATTGTGCGATCTCGTCGTTGCCGACCATCGTTCAGTTTGCGCCAGGATCCTTGATGCGGTGTGGCAGATGCGACTTTACCTTGGTGAGTTATTGTTGTGAGGTTGTTTCCTCACCCTCGGCACTGACCGCATCTCTACTTGGATTTCATATGACAAGATGCGTTCGCGCCTCGACGTTCTATTCTTTACCACATTCAATCACGTCTTCGGTCCAGTCGCCCTCTTGCCAGATATCTGTCTCGGCACATAGGGTGGGAAGGGCTTTCCCTCCTGCCATCTCCCCTTCGGTTTTTCCTTGGGCTTCCCAGCCCTCTCCTTGAGCGCCCAGAGTATCTTCTCGGGCGTGATGGGCAGTTCAGTTATCCACACACCAGTGGCGTTCGCAATGGCATGAGCCACCGCACCTAGGACAGGGAGGGTCGCACCCTCACCAATCTCCTTGGCGCCGAAGGGTCCCTCAGGCTCGTATGAGTCCACGATGCCGCTGAAGATCTCCGGAGCATCCTTTATAGTCATGAGTAGATATTCATGCAGGTTGGAGTTCACGATATTCCCTCTGCTGTCGAAGACCACATCCTCCATGACCGTTTCCCCAGCGCCCATGACGATCGCGCCCTCTACCTGCCCGTGCACAGCCATCGGGTTGATGGGCGTGCCGCAGTCATGGTAGTCCGTGAACCTGTCTATCCTCACCCTCCCTGTCTCCAGGTCCACAGAGAGCTCGCAGACAGAGCTGCCGAAGGAGTATGCAGGGCTGGTGCCCACAGCCGCCCCTTTGTAATCTCCACCCAGACCCTCGGGCGGCTTGTAATATCCTGTGCCCACCAGGGGTCCGTGCTCGTTGAAATACCTCCTGGCTGCCTCAGCCCAATCCATTCTTCTATCAGGCTCTGTCTCTACGAAGAGCACACCGTCCCTGGCAACGATCCTGGAAGGGTCGCTGCTGAGCTCCTCGGCGGCGATCGGGAGTATCTTGCCCAGCACATCCTTCGCTGCCATCACCACAGCGTTGCCGCCCATCAGCGTGACCCTCGATGAGTATGCACCCAGGTCCAGGGGGCTGATGTCCGAGTCCTCCGCCCTTATCCGCACCCTGTCCAAGGGTATGCCCAATGCTTCAGCGCATATCTGGCTGAGCACAGTCTCCGCTCCTTGCCCGATCTCTGCCGCACCTATGCAGAGGACTGCAGCCATGCCGTCCTCCAGTATCCTCACGGTCGCGTTCGCATGTGGGAATACCGCCTTCTTCACGAAGCTCTTCGGCGTCTTTTCATGGGAGAGCCTCACCTCTCCGCGGTAGATAGCATACCCTGCCCCTGAGACGAAGCCGCCGCAGCCGATCCCGATCCCCTTCCCTGGGGGAAGCATCTGATACTTCTCCCTCCAGCCCGATCTCCCTCTTACGGCTTCCAAGGTGGCTTTGAACTCGCAGCTTCGGATGTCCAGGTCGTTGCATGTCCTGGTGTTTCTGTCCATCGCGTTGATCATCCTGATCTCGATCGGATCTATCCCCATCTCCTCTGCCACCATGTTGAGCAGGCACTCGAACGCGAACCTTGGCTGCGGGACTCCATGCCCCCTCATCGCACCGCAGGCAGGCTTGTTCGTGTACAGCCTATATCCCGTGTACTTGTAGTTCGGGATGTGATAGAGCGTGGGGATCATGCTGCCAGCGTAATAGGCTGTCACCACCCCAAAGGAGGTGTACGCCCCACCGTCCAGGTAGATCGTGCTCTCGAAGGCTGTGATCCTCCCGTCCTTTTTCACACCGAGCTTGAAGTGCATGTGCTGCTTGTGCCTTCCCCGCCCATGGTAGAACATATCCTTTCTGTCATAGACCATCTTCACAGGTCTGCCTGTTTTTTTCGACAGAATGGCAGCGCAGAGGTCCAGCGGTGTGGTCTCCGCCTTTCCCCCGAACCCTCCTCCCACAGCCGGGCGCAGGATCCTGATCCTTCCGAGGGGGAGATTGAGAACATGCGCCATCATGTAATGCACGTAGTGCGGCACCTGGGTAGAGGTGTAGAGCACGAGTGTGTCCTCATGGTCCCAATAGGCGATGGCAGCATGGGGCTCCATCGGACTCTGGTATGTGTGATTCCCCACGAACCTCTCCTCCCTGATATAGTCGGCTTGTGCGAACCCTTCTGCCACATCCCCGAAATGATGCTCGACCTTTGTGTTGATGTTGTGCGCGAACCTCGGGCCCTCATGAAGCTGAGGCGCGCCGTCCCTCATAGCCTCCTCGGGTGAGAAGACTGCAGGGAGCTCCTCGTACTCCACATCGATGAGGCGCACAGCCCTCTGGGCAGTCTCATCATCCACAGCAGCGACGGCAGCCACCTCATCCCCCACATACCTGACCTTGTCCTTGGCAAGGACATATTCATCGTACCTTGCAGGCGACACGCCGTATTTTATGTCAGGCACATCCCTGCCAGTGATCACAGCCACCACGCCGGGCAGCACCTCTGCCTTCGATGTGTCTATGCGCTTGATCCTGCCATGTGCTACCCTGCTCCCTAAGATGCGCCCGTAGAGCATGTTCGGGAAATACAGATCGCCAGTGTACTTGGCACGCCCCGTGACCTTGTCGTGTGCATCCACCCTCGGCACGCTTCTCCCGACCACCCTGTATCTGTCAAGATCGTCCCTCTTCTTCCCAGGCTTCCCATCCCCATCTTGATATCGCTTCCAGTGCTTCACAGCCCTGATGATCGCACTGTACCCGGTGCAGCGGCACAGGTTGCCACCAAGGGCGTTCTTGATCTCCTCCTCCGTGGGGTCAGGGCTCCTGTCTATCAACGCCTTGGCGCTCATGATCATCCCAGGGGTGCAGTAGCCGCACTGCACCGCCCCCTCCTCCACGAACGCCCTCTGGATAGGATGCATGACCCCATCCCTCTCCAGCCCTTCGATCGTGGTGATCTCATGCCCCTCCACGGTGCATGCTAGGACCAGGCAGCTGTTCACTGGCTGCCCATCGAGCAGCACGGTGCAGGCGCCGCAGACCCCCAGCTCACAGCCCTTCTTCGTGCCTGTAAGGTGAAGATGATCCCTCAGCACATCCAGGAGGGTGGCGTTGTCCTTGACGGAGAGATGGTGTGTCTGACCATTGACCCTCAGGCTGATAGCTCTATAAGAGGACGTCTCATCCACCCCCTGCCCTTTCCAGCGCTTGCCCCAGCGCCCTTTTGGTGAGCACCTCCACGAGCTCCCTTCTGTACTCGATGGTGCCTCTGATGTCCGTGATCGGCTTCGCCTCCTCTCTGGCGATCTTGGCTGCCTCTGCAAAGAGCGCCTTGGAGGCAGTCTTCCCAATGAGATGGGCGCATGTCTTCCTCGCCACCGCAGGCACGGGCGCCACCGCCCCCAGTACTATGGATGCATCCTCGATGACCCCATCAGTGCCCAGCATGAGAGCAGCAGCTACACCAGCGACCGCCAGCGCGTTAGCGCCCCTGAGGGCAAACTTCTGGTACGATGCGCCGCTCCTCGGTCTGGGATATGGAATGATGAGGTGGGTGAGGATCTCGGATGCTCCGCAGACAGTCTTCCTTGGACCTTGAAAATAATCTACCAGTTTTACAGATCTCTCTGCCTCCCCGTCGTACAAGCGCGCGGTGGCGTTCATAGCAATGAGCGGGGGTGCCAGGTCTGACGATGGCACAGCGCTGGCGATATTGCCGCAGATCGTTGCCATGTTCCGAACCTGAGCGGCAGCCATCGAATCTATTGCGTCCACCAGCGCAGGGTAGAGACGCCGCACACGGGGGTCAGAAGCTGCTCGGGCGGGGGTGACGAGGGCGCCGATGCGCATCCCATCCTCAGTCTCCTCGATGATCTCCAGCCCAGGGATCCTGCGGATCGAGATTAGATGCTCGATCCCTGTCACGCGCCCCTGCTTCAGGTCCACCAGGAGGTCTGTGCCCCCGGCAAGGAGCCTGCTGCGGGGTTTCCTCAGCAGCGCACACGCCTCTTCGATCCTTCTCGGCTCATGAAGACGAATATCAGGGAGATCCATGCAACCATCCCCTGCCTTGTCAGTATGGAGGGAGAATACCGCCCATGGAATATATCGTTATCGCAGGTCGAGAACCTCAACGGAAGAATATATAACCTCCCCATCAAGGGCGCGGTGAGCACCATGGAATGGAGCAGTCTTGAGGGACGCCTTAGGAGATTCCGGAAGGGCTTCTTGAGCGCTTACACCAGAAAGGGATGATGCGCAGGGCTACGGCATTTGGTGAGTTTAGGATAATGAAAAAGCATAGGACACCTTCCCCCCTGTTCGATGCTTGTACCAAAAAAAAAATAAGAGAAGAGATTTTCCCCCTCTAGAATGTATCCGAATCCGGCGCGGACGGCGTGGAGATTGAACAGAAGGATGATGGGAGAGCAGGAGGGGTGAAGATGACA
>JBFMEL010000051.1:0-13429 GCA_040753455.1 Thermoplasmatota archaeon
TCGTCGTGGCGACATCTGCCCACAGCCATGTCTCGAGAAGATCCAGCAGTGAGGTGTTCTGCCTAATACCAAAAATGAGCCTGTTCACGGACGTGATCACATTTCTCGAAACGCTTGACTGGATATTGAGAGTGATGTTGGCATAGTCAGTTCGCCAAGAGGTGAAGACGGAGATGCCATTAAAATTCCAATCTCCAGGGTCGCCGTTCATGTAGATGCTGTTGTCGTTAATGCGATAGTTGGTTGTCACCACCCAATTCGCGGGATACGGCGGCACAACACCGCCCAGTCCCACGTCAGCATATCCATTCATACCGAGAAATACGCCAGTGTTATTGGCGCTGAAAGCCTGCCACGATATGCTGTTGTTCGATACGCTGGTCGATGCATCATAGTAGAGGGGACCGTAGGACGCGTTCAAATCATCAAGGATGTAAACACCAAAGTCGGCGCCTATGCCTGCATCATCGTTGATGGCGATGATGTTGTCATCGACTATCCTGTCCAAGTTTATATCTGTCCAATAGATGGTGTCATCTGGACCGTCGAGGTACATGTATGAATAGATGCCGTAGTCCACACGGTTCATGGCTGTTATGGTGTTGTTTATGCAGGTGAAGGTCTCGTTGTATGTCAGGTTGGCAAAGCTGTTGTCCAAAGAAGGGGGACCCATAGGATCGATAAATATACCAGCGAGTGCATCGTTTTGGAATGTGATGGTGTTTTGAGAGATCTCCATGATATTGGTGTGATAAACCGGTGCAAGATTAGCGGTTGTGGAAATGTAAACATATATGCCCATGTTGCCAGATTCGATGCTCACAGTGTTATAAACAAAGGTTTCCACGGCATTCAGATAGCAAGGCGCGTTGTTTGCGGTCGGGTACTCCCAGAGGGAGATCGCCGTGTCCACGAATCCTCCAGGCATCGTCATCACCGTGTTGTTGGAGAGCTCCGTGGTATCGTTGTGGTAGTTGGTGCCCGCCTGGGTTGACGGACCCTGGGTCACGTCCATCCCGTACGTGAGCTGATCGTTGGCGATTATCGTGTTCCAGGTGATCGTCTGGATGCTGTCCAGTACAGAGGTTGCGGCGTTCGCGGAGGGCCAGGCACCGCTGTAGATGCCCTCTAACAGCAAATCATAGGAGGTGATCGTGTTGCGTGAGATCTCCGTGGTCGCGGTCATGCGGCTCGCGGCGCCCCCCGCGGACGGTGCCCTCAGAACGAGTATCCCGTAGGCGTCCTCAGGACCGGGATTCCACATGGTGATGTCGTTGTCGTTTATCTTGATGTCGCTGTTGAGATTCGTGGTCCCAGTGTTTGTAGTGGGTTCCACATCCACAAAAACAGTGAAGAACTGGCCCCATCCTATGCCCCCGTTAAACGTCATCGTGTTGTTGGATATGACCGCCGTATCGTTGACATAAAAAGGTGCGAAATCAGCATTCGAAGCGGTGAAATGATACACGCCAAGCAACATGGATTGGGCTGTGAGATTGTTGTCGGTCACATTCTTCACGCTGTCCAACGAACAGGCCGAATATCCTGCGTATGCCGAATCGCTCAGGATGTAAACACCGACATACATCGTGTCAAATAACAGGTCGTTGTTCGTGATCGTGGTGTCGTCGTAGAGATACACTGGGGCATTCACACTATCGTTGTTGTTGTCCGCCTCGGGGAACATCTCGACCATGATCCCGAACCACGTGTCGAGTGCGCTGAGGTTGTTATAACTGATGTTGGCTGTGTTGTCAAGCGTCACGGCGCTGAAATCACCTTGTGCGTACTCGCGGAGATATATCCCGGCGTTGTTTATCTGACCGCCAGGTGCGGATATGTCATTGAATGAGATAGCGACAGTATCGTTGAGAACGCAAGGTTGGGAGTTTATTCCGTCCCAACCACCATACGGCTCTAAGCTCACATATATTCCAGTACCCATGTTAGGTGAGGTGATGCTGTTGTTATTTATAGTGCCAGTGTGGTCGAAGTACAGCGGGAAGCCATATGAACCTGGGTAGATGAACATAGAAATTCCATCCCCGCAGTTGGAAATGGTGTTGTTGTTTATCGTGGTCGCCAGGTCAAAAGTCACGGGAGCGGTATTCGCGTCCACATAGATGTTCAGGTAGATGCCAGTGTTCGGTGTATCGACCGTGTTTCCGGTGATTGTTACAGTCCCGGTGCCTGGCTGGTTCGTGAGATGGGTGAGGCGTATTCCATCCCCGTTTTGGGCAGTTACAGAATTCCCTGTGATCGTCGGGTTGAAGATGGAGTTCTCCAAGAATATGCCATGGGATCCTATCGCGTTCACGGTGTTCGAATCTATGACCGTGTTCCTCGCTCCGTTAAGCACATATATGCCGTAGTTGCTGGGAAGATCTATGATACTGTTGTTCACTCTCACGCCGGTGGTCGCACCATTCACAGTGATGCCGTCGGTGGCGTAGGTGATGTTCGAGTAAGATATCTGTCCGTTCCCCGTGGCATTGAACTGGATCGTGCCCCAGTCGCCTGGCTGGGCATACGTGATGTTGGCCCTTATGCCAAGATCGTCCAAGAATCCCGGGCTATTCCAACCAGCAAAAGCACTCCAGTAAAACCAGCCCCAGCCATCTGGTGCGGTCTGGTCCTCTCCGATGAGCGGTTGCCCCGCAACCGTATATTCAACACCGACCAAGAACTGCCCACTCGGAACGCTAACGCCTGGAGAGAATGTGATGTTGTTCCAGCCGAGCACTGGGGCTAGAACCGGTGTCGATGAAAGTGGGACGAAGGGCGGTCCTACCGATGTGTCGTAAACCACGAGGTTGAAGGCTGCTGCTGAGGCGTCAATATAAATCTGAGCCGCAACGATGGTGCAAGGTCCGGGCGCAAAAAATTCCTGGGCGAGAATGTCGCCGGCTACAGCACCGGCCCGTTCATTACTCTCGAACCCGCCGTCGTCCCATAACAGGGTTATCGGCGCCGGGTTCGATGTGAAGTCCACCATGTTGCCTATCGCGCCGTTGGCATTCAACGTCCCATCCACATAAATGCTGAACGAGCCGTTGAAAAGCACATCCACCCCTGGATCGATCGTCAATGTTTGCCCGAAGGGAATCCATGCATCACCTTCGATCCAATACGGGCTGCCAGCAACATTCCATGTCGTGGTGGTTATGGACCCGGATATGGGCGTGCCAGTTATTGCTGGCGGGCTCGGTATGCTAGCCACCACCGGTGGATCATTAGCCTCGATCAGGTTCGTCACCAGATCACCTCCCTGAACCTTCACTAAGCCTGATAAAGATAAGGTCCTGATGTCCAAATCAGACCGGTCAAGGGATTGAAGTTGCACCTTGCTGGACAAATCTTTACCGCTCAGGGCGATGTGCTTGTCCGGCGTGGAGGAAGTGAAGTGCCGCGCTTTTGCTGTGGAAACATCTGAAGGCTCTTTCTCGCGCACCCCAGGAAGGTCGTCGGGCGCCTCCTCCAATATTTCGGGTCGATAGTCAGAGGTTTCCTTCCTCTCTCGCTTTAGGTCTAGATCAGATGGATGTTGGACCCCCTCCTGAACCTCTGACACCTTGGTGCCTTGCTCGACGGCGGGAATCTCCGACGCTTCCGTTACATCAAAGATCACGCCGTCTTCTAGCTCCGCCTGGACGGCTGTCATCGGCAGGCTCGTGACCATAAAGGCCAGGAATACCAGCACTGCGATCGTTTTCCGTCCATCTCCACCATAACTTCTCTCGCTCTTTTTCATGATTTTGCCCCCCTTGTTTGGAGAACTGCTATGGGGAATGTATAATTGTATATAAAATTTGTTGCGAGAGGAGTTTGTCAAGTTTTAAGGGAAAATGAAGTCAGCCAGCAATAAAACGAGTCTGTCAAATCTTCAGGGGATCACCATGCTCACAGCGAATTGATGCTTCTGCTGCCAGCAAACTCACGGCGCAGTTGGCGAGAGGTGATTTTCTCCTCATTTCTTGACAGACTCAGTGCTCCGCAAGGCTTAAAGCCTGATCCTTGATGGGGGTGCGGGACTGCACTCGCCCCCAGGGGATGACATGGGTACGGATGATGCCACCAGCTCTATGCTCGCCTACTTTCGTGCTCTAGAGAAGGCTCTGGACAGGGAGTATGCGATCGCCTCGGCAGCACGCTCGAAGGGCTTGGACCCCGAGACGCACGTAGAGGTGCAGTGGACGAGGGACATGGCGGAGAGGGTCGAGCGCCTGTTGGGCGTGGATGGCATAGCCGAGGACATCAGGGACCTTGCCCCGGATATCGACAGGGAGGAGCTGTCGATCGAGATCGCGAAGAGGACTGCGCGGCGTCTTCGCAGCAATCCCAACATAGCTCTGGAGACCGCGGTGCGCACAGGGTTGGCGATCCTCACCGAAGGGATCCTCGTCGCTCCCATTGAAGGGATAGCCAAGGCAGAGATAGGGCGGAACAACGATGGATCCACATATGCCTCGATCTTCTTCGCAGGACCGATCAGGTCTGCCGGGGGCACAGGGGAAGCGATGAGCGTGCTGCTGGCTGATATCGTGCGCAGGGAACTGGGGCTCGGCAGATATCTCTCTACCAAGGAAGAGGTCGAGCGCTGGAAGGAGGAGATCCCGTTATACAAGCAGTGCCAGCACCTCCAGTACCTTCCCTCGCCCGCGGAGATAGAGATGATCGTGAGCTCCTGCCCGGTGTGCATCGATGGTGAGGGCACAGAGGAGATGGAGGTCTCAGGGCATCGGGACCTGCCCAGGATCGCGGAGAACAGGGTAAGGGGGGGAGGATGCCTCATTATAGCTGAGGGCTTATGTCAAAAAGCCGCAAAGCTGCAGAAGCACATCAGGAGGCTGGGGATCGACGGCTGGGAGTTCATCAACCTGCTGCTGAAGGAGCGGGCTAAGGATGCACAGGAGGATGGTAGCCACGCCCATAACGACAAGTATCTCAATGACCTGATCGCAGGCAGACCCGTGCTCTCGCATCCGGGCGCGAAGGGCGGTTTCAGGCTGAGATACGGCAGGGCTAGAACCACTGGTCTGGCAGCACAGGCGGTCCATCCATCTGTCATGCATCTCTTGGAAGGCACCGTAGCCATCGGGACGCAGATAAAGACCGAGCGCCCTGGCAAGGCAGGGATCATCACGCCCTGCGACACCATCGAACCCCCGATAGTCCTCACGCCGGAGGGGGATCTCATCGAGGCAAGGGATTGCACAGACCTCCACAGGGCGCAGATCATCGATCTTGGGGAGATCCTGATATCGTTCGGGGAGTTCTTGGAGAACAACCACCCCCTGCTCCCAGGCGCATACTCCATCGAGCGCTACGCCGCGGAGCTCGCGAGGGCGGGATGCACACCCGAGCGCCCGGTGCACGAATTCACGTTCGAGGAGGCGCTGGCATCCTCCCGCAAGCACGGCTTGCCGCTCCATCCCGAGTTCAACCTGTTCTGGGAAGACCTCACCTTGGAGGAGATCAAGGCGCTCTCTGAGTTTGTTGAGCACCATGGCATATACTCCAATGCAGGCCTCCTGCTGCCTCACGATCCACAGATCAAATCGATCCTCGTCTCCCTGGGGGCGCTGCACAGGATGGTAGAGGGGAGGATACGCATCGAGCGCTACAGCGATCCATTGCTGCTCTGCCTCGGTCTGGAGAGATGCGGGGAGAAGATATCCCGCTGCGTCCCCTTCCCCGAGGAGATGAAGGAGCCGTTCGAGGCGCTGAGGATCCTCTCAGGGCTCAGAATAATGCCCCGTGCCCCGACGCGGATAGGGGCGCGCATGGCGCGACCCGAGAAGGCAAAGGAGCGGGAGATGAAGCCCCCTGTGCACGTGCTCTATCCGTTGGGGGGAGCGGGAGGCACCCAGCGCCTGATCGGAAACGCCGCAGGGTCCAAGCGCCCGATCCTCGTGGAGATCGAGGAGCGCGCATGTCCGAAGTGCCGCCTGCTCACGCGCGCCTACCGCTGCACCTGCGGCACGCACACCCTCTCCCTCAGAAGGAGTTCGAAGGCATCCATGTCTCTGGACAGGATCTTCGATGCAGCATGCAGGCGCCTCGGCGCTCCCCCCTCCCTGAGGGTGAAAGGGGTAAAGGGTCTCGTCTCCAGATACAAGAGTGTGGAGCCACTGGAAAAGGGGATCCTCAGAGCTAAGCATGGAGTCTATGTCTTCAAGGACGGCACAGCGCGCTTCGATCTCACGGACGCACCGCTGACCCACGTGAGACCAAGGGAGATCGGGCTGAGTATGGCAAAGGCGAGGGAGCTGGGATATACGAAAGATATCGCTGGTGCACCGCTGACCTCTGATGGACAGGTCCTCGAGCTCAAGCCCCAGGACATCATCATCAGCAAGAAAGGGGGGGAATACCTCGTGAAGGTGGCGCGCTTCATTGACGATCTGCTGGTGAAATGCTACGATGCTCAACCATATTACAAGGTCTCAGAGCCCTCAGACCTGATAGGTGCGCTCATGCTGGGGCTTTCCCCCCATACCTCCGGCGGGGTGCTGTGCCGCCTCATAGGGTTCGTGGAGGCATCCGTGTGCTATGCGCACCCGTACTTCCATGCAGCCAAGCGCAGGAACTGCGATGGGGATGAAGACTGCGTGATGCTGCTCATGGATGCACTCCTGAACTTCTCTGTCTCCTACCTCCCAGAGGGACGCGGGGGACGCATGGACGCCCCGCTGATCCTCGTTCCGAGGATAGATCCGGAGGAGATAGATAAGGAGGCGTTGAACCTCGACACCGGAAGCACAGTCCCAGTGGAGATCTACGAGGCTGCAGACAGAGGGGAGCACCCAAAGGCGATCGAGAAGGCGCTGGATAACGTGGGGAAGCGCCTGGGCAGCCTGCTCCAGTACGAAGGGTTCGGCTACACCCATGACACTCACGACATCTCCGGCGGGGTGAGCGAATCCACATACAAGAGAGCGAAGGGGATGGCGTGGATGACCGATCTCCAGCTCCAACTGGCGCGCCGCATCCGCGCCGTGGATGAGAATGACGTGGCGGAGAGGCTCGTGCGCCAGCATTTCCTGCCCGACATGATAGGCAACATGGGCAAGTTCGGCACACAGCAGTTCAGGTGCAGCTCCTGCAACACGAAATACAGGCGCCTCCCCCTCAGCGGTAGATGCACCTGCGGACGAGAGCTCATCCTGACAGTGACCAAGGGGGGCGTTGTGAAATACCTGGGCATGAGCAAGGACATAGTAGAGAGATACGCGGTCTCACCCTACACCAAGGGCAGGGTGGCGCTGTTCGAGTCCTCGGTCTCCTCGTACTTCGATGCCAAGAAAACCATCACGCTAGGAGCGTTCGATACGCAGGAGGAGGATGAGATATATAGTATGCGGTGAATTAGAATTTCCGCGAGAGGGGTAAGTTCCGACCTTTCCCTCTTTTTATTTTCAAAATCGGTCAGTCACATATCGGCAACGTATTTAAGCAACCGCAGTTACCGATATATCGGCAAGGTTTATAAAGTCCCTCGCCTTCCGATATGTCATGCGCGGCGCCAAGCGCGAGAGGATCCTCCGGGTCATTCTCAACAAGCCAGACGGCACGCTCACCAAGTACATGGTCGCGAAGCTGTCGGGGAGCTCGATAGGCTGGACCATCGAGTACCTGCAGGCTCTCGAACGGAAGAAGATAATCAAGGGTACGAAGGTCCTCGATACTGGAAAGGCCTTCAACCTCTGGGAGAAAGTGGCCCTGAAGCCGCAGCACTTCGACTTCTTCGTCCAGTCCCCGAGAGATTTCCTCACAGGCGCGGGACTCGACTACGCAGTCACGACCTACCAGGCAGAGAACCTTCTCAACCACTACCTCTTCGTTTCCCGCGTCGACGCATACGTGCGGGCCGACGACCTTCCGAAATGGAAGCCGCTCATAGCCAGGAATGGTCTGGCGGGGAAGGGCAACCTGCGCCTGCTGATAGCGGACGAGCACGTTTTCTACGAGAGGCAGAAGGTTAATGGGATGTGGCTCGTGTCCAGGCCCCAGCTCCTGCTCGACCTCAGGCGCGAGGGCGGCGTCTGCCGGGAAGCCTACGACATGATGGTGGCGAAGGATGTACGAAAGAAGCGAAACTGACATCGCCAGGAGGCACCTCGAGGAGGTCGTCAGGTCCATCGACGACCCGATAGTTATCATCGGAGGCTGGGCAGTGCAGTTCCTCGTCAACGAGCGCTACAGGGAGAGCACGGGCCGGGACCACATCGGCTCGATGGACATAGACCTCGGCTTCGCGATGGGCGATGGCGCCCTTGAGAAGACGACGCTTGCCAGGGTGCTGCGAAAGCTCGAGGGGATGGGGTTCGCCATGGTCGGCTTCAGGCTCCAGAAGCAGGTGAACCTGGCGACCGGGGAGACATTGCCCGGGGAGAGGGCGAAGGCGCTGGCTTCCTACGAGATATTCCAGATGAACGTCGATCTCGTCGTCGATACGATACCCAAGGGATTCAGGAAGGCGTTCGGTTTCGCGCCGATCGACGAGCCGCTGCTTGGCACAGTCTTCTCTGATCCGACGAAGCGCGTCGAGCGCCAGGCGTTCGGGCGCACCGTGTGGGTCCCCCGACCGGATATCCTGCTGGCGATGAAGGTGAGGTCCCTGCCCGGGCGGCAGCTCGGACACAAGAAGCTGAAGGACGTCGCTGACGTGGCCGCGCTCGTGCTGTTCGGCGGCGCGAGGCTCGGCGATCTCGTGGGACTCGGCCTTGCCTCGGAGGAAAACCTTCGAAAGTTCAAACGCGCGATCACGCCCGAAGACAGGGCGGAAGCGGCTAGATTGATCGGAGTGGATGTCTCGCTAATCGACGCGGCAATCCCTCGATAGCTTCGCTCCAATTCACTCACATATATATCCCACTTCGTCCATACCTTTCCCGGATGCACTCCCTCGACACTGCCATCAAGGTCATGGGGCACAAGACGACCAAGACAACCGAGTCCTACTACGGACGAATGAGGGACGAACCCGCAATCGCGGAGATAGAACGGGCGCTTTCGAAGCCGGGCGCCCGGAATCTAATACCCCCTGTACTAGAAAGTAGCCAGTAGGAAAGGAAGTGGGCCCAGCCGGATTCGAACCGGCGAACTTCTGCGTGTCAAGCAGACGTCATTTGCAGCTGCCTGGTCAATACCACAGGCTGAAACCGCTAGACCATGGGCCCTCTTGCATCTGTAATTGCCAGGTCATATTAAACCTTTTTAGGACACGCGCGCAGAGATGGCGGGCAACTGATAAATACGATTGCGATGATAAGGGAGGATATGGAGGATCCACTGGCGGTCTGCACCAGACTCCTCGACCATTTCCCGAGGGAGGAGGTGGACGAGTATGCCCGCAAGCAGCTCAGGCATATGGTGATGGGTTACAGGCAGACCCCCAAGAAGCTGCTGGCGGACGTGGGGTTCGAGGTTGATGATCAGAGATACACATCCCTCCTGAGCGCCATGGCTGCAGGGGAATGGAGCGGCAGGCTGAAGTTCGTTTTTTTCTCCCCTGTGGCAAAGGAGAACTGGGACTACAACAGACCTGCGCGGCAGATCAAGGTGATCAGAGGTGGGTTTGGAGTTCTCGAGGGGTTTGACTATAATCCCTACGCGCTGGAGAAGTGGGACCTTCATCAAGGTCTAAAGGGAGAGGAGGTGATGGTGCGTGCTTATTCACACACTGTCTTCATCCCGGAGAGCATCAAGAGGCACACCGAGCGCATGCACGGGGGCGAGGCACAGAGCCGCAAGGGAAGGCTGATGACCATCGAAGAGATGTGGGGGGAGGTGAGGGGTGGTACGGCGATCCCGTTCGAGATCAGGGTTTGCTGCTACACGCGCACCACCCGCCACTGGTACGATATCGACCTCCTGGACAGCAAGCTGCTCAAGGACTTTCGGGGCGGTGCCTTGCCTGTGACAGGCAGGCGAGCGCGCTCCTCGATGGAGATGTATGCCCTGGACAAGGTGCTCGCATCGCTGGATGTGAAGGAGGTGGTGAGGCGGGTGCTCATCATGGTGTTTGAGCGCGAGGAGACCATGGCGAACGACCTCGTCTATGCTCTGGGGATGACCGAGCCTGTAGCGCGGAACACGCTCTCCGCATTGGTCTCCAGGGGTCTGGTGCAGCGCATCTCCAGAGGGAACAAGGAGATCTACGAGGCAGAGATGGATGCTATTCTGACGGCTGCTGAGGCTCTGTGACCTCCTCCTCTTCCTCGGGCTCACGCCTCTTCCTGGGCAACCTCCTGATGTATTCGATCCCGATGAATGCCGACATCAGGACGATGAGCGCTAGACCGATCACCCATCCCGAGCCTATATTGAAAGGCAGCCCTTCGCTCACGTAAATCCGGTACGGCGTGGGCGGTTCGGATTCATCTATGACCTGAAGAGAGCTGTCATCATAGTACACGAGGATGTAGTACTCTACTGTGCCCGAGGATGACTGGGCAGGGATGGCGCCCCTCCATATGGCACCACCGGTGTTTGTCATCTCGACATCCCGGTAGATGCTCTCCCCCACAGGTATATAATAGATGAGGACCTTGGAAACAGTGGTGCCGTTTGGGTCTACTTGCACTTCTAGGGGGATCTCCTTCCATCTCTCTGCGTATGCTGGAGGGGTGTGGCTTACCTTCGGCTCCCCAGCAGCGGCTCCCATGAGCCAGGAGCAGATAAGGATGAGGAGCGCAATCTCCACTATCTTTCGTAGCGTATCAGGTCCCCCAGCGTGAGTCCTCTGTCCTCCCTGGGCGCGCTCTGCACCCTTCCCAGGGCGCGCTTCTCCCTCAGGGAGATGCCGAGCACTTTTTCCAGCTTTGCCACCAGCTTGTCATCCGGATGGATATCCCCAGCTTCCAGCTTCTGTATCACAGACTTCCGCTCGTTCAGTTTCCTGCCCAGGTCCTCTTGGCTCAGCCCGAGACCCTCCCTCCTCTTTCGGACCAGCGCGGGAAAGTCAGGCACCAGGTCGTATTCCTCATGTTCGTATATGTCCCGCTCCCTCATCCTCCGCTCGCGCATCTCGAGCCTTGTGGCTACAGGGCTGGGTGCAGACTCTTTCCTTCCCTCGATCTTCACGCCCTCACCGAACCTCACGCATGCGGTGCAGACAGAGAGCACGCTCCCTTCTATCCTCACCGGGCGCAGGCGAGACACGTCCTTACCGCAGAGCTCGCATATCATGTGAATGCCCTCCAAGAGCAAACCATATATACAACGAGCGGATTATATAGTTGACGATACGTGGCACCATGAGCGAAGAAAGAGCCGTGAAAGAGGACGAGATCTCCCAGGCTGTCCTCATCGAGCGGATCGCGGAGGTGGAAAGGAGGAACGAGCAGCTCCTCGAAGACGCCAGGCGCGGTGAGGGAGAGAAGCGCTACATACAGAGCGAGCTCATACGTCTCCAGAAGGAGGTGCAGCGCCTGAAGTTCGAGATGGAGCGGCTCAAGAGCCCACCGCTGATCATCGGGATAGTGAAGGATATCCTGACAGATGGGAGAGTGGTGGTCAAAAGCAGCACAGGTCCAGACTTCGTCGTGAACTGCGCCGAATACCTGGACAAGGGCGCGCTGCTCGCCGGCGCCAGGGTCGCGCTGAACAAGCAGTCCCTTGCAGTGATGGGCATCCTCCCCCCTTCCGTGGACCCGATCGTGAGCGGTGGAGAGGTCATCGAGAAGCCGGAGATCTCCTACGAGGACATCGGAGGGCTCGATGAGCAGATCAGGGAGATCCGTGAGGCTGTCGAGGATCCGTTGCTAAGACCCGATCTCTACCGCAAGGTGGGGATCGATCCCCCTAAGGGGGTGCTGCTGGTAGGTCTTCCAGGTACCGGCAAGACCCTGCTGGCTAAGGCTGTCGCGCATCAGACACACGCCACCTTCATAAGGTTCGTGGGCTCGGAGCTCGTCCAGAAGTATATCGGAGAGGGGGCAAGGCTGGTGAGGGAGCTCTTCGACCTTGCACGCGAGAAATCCCCGTCCATCGTGTTCATAGACGAGCTGGATGCAGTGGGAGCGAAGCGCATGGACATCGCCACTTCTGGGGACAGAGAGGTGCAGCGGACGCTGATGCAGCTCCTGGCAGAGCTGGACGGCTTCAACCCCCTGGGAGACGTGAAGATCGTGGGCGCCACGAACCGTCCCGACATCCTGGACGAGGCATTGCTGCGCCCCGGCAGGTTCGACAGGATCATAGAGATCCCGCGCCCGAACTACGATGCAAGAGTAGCCATACTCAGAATTCACACGCGGAGGATCAACACAGCGGGGGATGTGGATGTCGAGCGCCTGGCTGGAAAGTGCGACGGCGCCACTGGCGCGGACATCAAGGCGATCTGCACCGAGGCGGGGATGTTCACGATCAGGGATGGCAGGGACATGGTGACCGACGCTGACTTCGAGAGGGCGATCGAGAAGGTGCTGGGCGATCACCTCTCCGGGGAAAGGGAATCGGGCGCGATGTTCGCCTAATTGTGGTGGCGCAGGCCGAGAGAGCAGGGGGGGCGCAGAGGCTAACAAAAAGATGGAGGGAAATGATGATATACGAACAACTCAATGACGGGGCGGTAGGGGTCATTTGGCAGATTAAGAATAATCTTACCTATTTCTTATTTGTTTTAACCCCTAACTGACTTAAGATTAATTTTCTCCTATCAGAAATTTTGATAAACGCCACAATTATGAAGGCAAGTCCAAACCAAACATGTAGATGGACAAAGATAGGGTTCATGGTTTTCGTGTCTCTCAGGTATGAGACAAACAAAGGGATAGATGTTATGGCGGTCATGGTAAAGGTTAGAATCTGTGCAAAGGCCAACACTCGATTAAATCGCATTCTTTACACCTCTTTCTTTATCTCTCCACTCAATTATTTTTTCGATAGAAACCCCCATGAAGATAACAAGAACAACAGTCAAAGATAGTCGTAATAACATGAACTGTGGTCCAAGGAATTGAAGCTCCACCATCTCCTGCGGTATTTTTATGCAAGCCCACGCTGAAAGAAAAACAATGATATTGGATTTTTTTGCACCTTTTTTAAGTAAGGCGGCAGCCATTGGAAAAGCCACATAAAGAGGACCTGTTGGCAATGCACCAAGAATTATAGCGAGGATAATTCCCTTTATTCCCGATGTTTTTCCAAAATATTTTACAACAGTTTCTTTTGGTACAAACACTGCAAAAAGACCTAATATTACCATCACTGCTGGAAGTATCAACATCATCTCAATGAAAAAATCCCATGAGGTGCTGATTACTGGTTCTTTTTTATCTGGAAAAAGTGATATAAGAATTACCGTAACAATCAAAATTATTCCCAGGATAATTAAATCTCGTATCATTCCTTTTTTTTGCTTTTCTTTCATGTTTTCGTTCATCTTCTTGTTCTCAGTACCTTTCACAGGATCGCCCCCATG
>JBFMEL010000052.1:0-13071 GCA_040753455.1 Thermoplasmatota archaeon
GTCGTTTTCCCTTGGGTGGTATGACGCCCTCGGGGGTGACTCGCCCCAGGTACTCGAGTGTGATCTTTCGTGCCTGTTTCTTCTCACGGTTCCATACAGATGCCACTCGCGTAAGGTAGTAACTATCGCCACGCTTCTCTACAGCCATCCCTCTCTCTTTGTGCCTCAGCACCCAATCAGGTAGATCGGTCATGTTACCAATCTCGGTAATATGTTCAAACTATATAAACCTTACTATTTCACACTCGGAAGCCACAGAAACGACTTTCTACCTCTCCACCTCTATCCTATTACCAAACTATTGGGACTTTTGGGTCACATGTGAGTTAGATGTGAGGGCAACATTTAAACTGCA
Source organism: Thermoplasmatota archaeon (assembly GCA_040753455.1). GTDB lineage: Archaea > Thermoplasmatota > Thermoplasmata > SG8-5 > JACRNV01 > JBFMEL01. Next base: position 356 of record JBFMEL010000052.1, read on the forward strand.
CAGTGCTAACCGATAGCACGCAGGCAAGACCTGCAGGAGGACAAAACATGAAGCGCGTATGGAAGCAGAAGGAAGGTGTATCGCCAGTGATTGCGACCATCCTGATGGTGGCGATCACCGTGGTGCTGGCAGCCGTGCTGTACACGATGGTGATCAAGCCCCAAACCCCAACCGAGTTCCTCGTCGGCTCTCTGACCTACATCCAGGATGGCTCCGAGCCCAGCAACGGGAGGGCGCTCTTTGTGCTCGGGCTCTCGACCCCTGTCAGGGCAAGGGTGGCGGACGTGAGCGTGATCCTGCTGAACGAGTACAGCCAGAAGGTGACGAACGGGACATGGTGCAACTGGACGCACATCGTGAGCGACGACACATCCATTGCTGGCGGGGACAGGCTCACAGTCTCCGCACCAGGCATAGACCTCTCAGGGTACGAGGTGACGGTGAGCATCTCGGGCTTCACGGGCGCCTTCGGTGCAAGGATACCTGATTGAGGATGCGGTGCACCACGGGCGAAACCCTTTCCCATCTTTTTATATATTCATCTCGATATCTATGCCCGGCAGTCCATGAGGCTCGAATTTCCTTATTCGAAGAGGAGGCTCCTGCCCTCGTTCCTCGCAGCCCTTGCGATGTGCTTCGGGATCCTTGGTCTCCTGGTGCTCGTAGCAGGGGTCGGGTTCTGGAGCCTCCTTGCCTTCCTGATGCTGATCCTGGCTGTAGCGCTGCTGCTGGGCTCGCCGCTCGTTTCCGCGCACCTCCTCCTCCCCCAAGCATTCCACATCAGGTACGGCTTGGTCTTCCGCTCGATCATCCCGCTGGATAAGATCGGATACGTACATGCGAGCGAGGAGACGCCCCTCAGAACAGGGGTTTACTTCTCACCCGCTGGGCGCACGATCTACATCACCACTGAGCCCAGGAACCTCGTGGCTATCGGGCTCAAGGAACGGCGCAGGTTCCCAGGCGCACTGTGGAAGTCTGCGGACAGGATCGTGCTCAGTGTGATGAAACCAGAGCGTCTAGTCTCGGTGCTGAGCCGCATGCTGGGAAAGGATTTACTCCCTCCAGTCTGAGCCCACGGTCCTCACAGCCATCTTCGGTACCAGGGGCATCCTGCGCTTGTGCACGCTCCGCCTCACCATCCCCCGCACCCTCTTCACGTCGGAGATGGATGCCCGAGCCCTCTCAGAGATCGCTGCGTCGTCCAGGCCCAGCTCGATCCCGAGCAGGATGCGGTCCAGCATCTCGTACGAGATCCCGAGCTCGCCCTCGTCCGTCTGACCCGGCCAGAGCCCTGCGCTCGGCACCTTCTCGACGATGGATGATGGTATCTTCAGCACTCTAGCCAGCGCCCTCACCTGGGTCTTGTACAGATCCCCGATAGGCAGCAGGTCCGTGCCTCCGTCCCCCCACTTCGTGAAGTAGCCTGTCAGGAGCTCGCTCTTGTTCCCGGTGCCCAGCACCAGCCTGTGCTGCTCCCTGGCGATGTGGTAGAGGATGATCATCCTCGTTCTGGCTTGGATGTTGCCCATCCCACCTTTGTCTTCTCCACCAGCTATGGTGGCGATTGCCCTGACTGCTTCACCGATCGGCATCACCCTGAGGTCAATTCCAAGGGCGGTTGCGAGCGCTCGTGCGTCCCTATAGTCCGCATCTTCCAGGGCTTCGAGCGGCATATGCACCCCCAGCACACGCTCGTCTCCGAGAGCATGGACAGCAAGCGCTGCCACGACTGCGGAATCCAGACCGCCGCTGAGCCCGATTGCTGCACCCTCCGCGCCTGCCTCTTCCACGTAGTCCTTTATGAAGCGCACTATGATCTGCCCGGTGTCGTGCCTGAGGGAGGGGGTGAGATCCGATGGTCTATCAGCACCAGCCCTAGAATTCGACCTCGATGCTGGCATAGGTCTTTCCTCCTTCATAACTAATTGTCACACTCTTCATGATCACTGGGCTCAGCGGTCTGTCGTTGGAATCCGTGGGAACCTTTGCGATCGCATCCACGATCTCCATCCCAGATACCACCCTGCCGAAGACAGCGTGCTTGTTGTCGAGATGATGCGCACCCTGGGGATTCTGAACTATGAAGAACTGGCTCCCTCCTGTGTCCGGTCCTCGGTTCGCCATGGAGACCATCCCCCTGTCATGGGTCAGGGAGGGATGAAACTCGTCAGGGATCACCCACGTGTTTGGATCATCAGGGTTCCCGAGCCCTTCGTGATACTCCGCCGCATGACCGCCGGTACCATCCCCGTTCGTAAAATCGCCGCCCTGGATCATGAAGTTGTCGATCACCCGGTGAAACGCAACGCCGTTGTACCTCCCCTGCTCCGCCAAGCTCATGAAATTCCTCGCTGTGATCGGCGCTTCACCCGTGAAAAGCTCGATCACGATGATCTTTGACTGCGTTTCAACTGGCGTCTCCCCTCCAAATATGCTCCCCAAGAAAGGCATATGCTCACCTCCCTGCGTGGCAATCACTATGTATCCCAGCCCGGCGCCCAGCAAGAGCACTGCGACCAGCAGGGCAATCAACTTCTTCGCTGTGGAATAGAGCTTCCTGCAGTGCGGGCAGCGCATCGCGCTCTCAGGCACCGCCCTACCGCAGTAGTAGCACTCTGCCTCAGCCCTCTCGTCCTTCTCTCGCCTGCGCCTTGCCATTCGCTGCTTGAAGGATGAGGGGTGTAATAATGGTTTCGCGCCTATGGTATTGCTTCTGGCTCGCTTCCTCCATGCCCATATTTGCGCAGGTGAGTATCTCATGCTGGGGCGCTCAACACTCATATAATAGAACGCTCTTCAGGCTGAGGCGATGGAAGCTTCATACACCGTGAGCTATGGATCGAGGACCGGGGGGTTCAGCAGGCGGGAGGTGCGGGAGCTCGCGCTCTCCACCCTGGTGCTCACCCTTGCCTTCTCAATCGCGTTCATGGAGGGCATCCAAGAGATCATCAGCGCCCCCGGAGGGCTGATATATATACTTCCCATGTCGTTCGTTGCCGTGCTTACAGGCTATCTCTTGCATGAACTGGCGCACAAGTGGGTCGCCCAGCGCTACGGCCTGTGGGCAGAGTTCAGGTACTGGCTGTTCGGTCTCGTCCTTGCCCTCGCCACATCGCTTTTCGGTCTCGTCTTCGCAGCCCCGGGGGCGGTGTACATAGCGGGCCATGCCACGAGGGAGCGCATGGGAAGGGTCGCTGCTGCGGGTCCTATGGTGAACATCATCATCGGTGCTGCACTGCTCCCCCTCACGTTCATGACACCCCTATATCTGAGCTGGATCCTGCGGCTCGTTGCCATGATCAACATATTCCTTGGGGGTTTCAACCTCCTCCCCATCCCGCCGCTGGACGGCTCCAAGGTCCTCTTCTGGAGCAAGGCTGTGTGGGCTGCGATGATCATAGCGGTTGTGGGGCTCTACATACTGTCCATGCAGTCCTCGGTCTTCACCTGGCTGTGAGGTGATCAACGATGACAAAGATCACCCCGGTGCTACCTAATATGTGGGGTTTCTGGGTTCTACAAACTAAAATGCCAGATAAACAATTATATGCCCTCGATATTATACCATGGATAACATCGAAGTTTATGGCTCATGCGGCTATGGGACAATGATGACTGGAGTAATGGGCAGTAAAGAGGATAGTTGATATGCAAATCCCGCGCGCTCACCCCAGGTACAGGTCGTTGAGGACCAGGGAGATGCTGGCGAAGATGATGGAGCAGGGGATCGTCACCCCCACAGGCTTGATCGCCCACGGGCGCGGGGAGGCGTTCGACTATCTCCTCGGCGAGCGCACGCCCCCGGAGGCTGTGCATGCAGCCAAGGCAGCAGCGCATCGCCTCATCACAGCGAGGCATCCAGTGATCTCGGTGAACGGCAACACCGCAGCGCTTGCAGGCAGGGAGGTCATCGCCCTTGCCCGGCAGATACCAGCAAGGATAGAGGTCAACCTATTCCACAGGACAGAAGCCAGGATCGCGCTGGTATGCGAATACCTCGAGTCCCTGGGTGCAGAGGGTGTGCTGGGAAGAAATGCCGAGAAAAGAATCCCTGGTCTGAGCCAGCCGAGGGCAAGATGTGCCAGGGATGGGATCTATGCCGCGGATGCGGTCCTCGTGCCCTTGGAGGACGGCGACAGGGCTATAGCCCTCAGGGAGATGGGGAAGTGCGTGATCGCGATCGATCTCAACCCCTTGTCAAGGACTGCGATGGCAGCGCATATCACGATAGTGGACGAGCTCACCAGAGCCCTGCCGCTGCTCACCGGGCATGTGAAGGAGGCAAGGAAAGATCCCTCGCGCTACAAGAGGAGAGCCGCAGGTTTCGATAACGCGAAGAACCTCATGACAGTGAGGCGGCGGATGGTCAGTCTCCTTGAGGGGATCAAGGCTCCTCAGTGATACATCCCTTCCTGCGGCTTCGAGGGGGGACGGAACTGCTTGGCCGTCTCCAGCATCTCCATTGCTTTGTCTGTCTCCAGCTGCAGCGCATCCAGCTTCTCATCGTACTCGTCCATCTTTTTGTTCAAGGTCTCGAAGTAATCCAGGACCATCTTGAAGAGATCATCGTACTCCAGGAGCAGGGCGAGCACCTGGTTCGCCGCTTCTGCGTCATGCTGTTCGATCCTCTTGAGGCACTGCGGCATTCTCTCCCTATCCTGGAGAGCCTGCTTCCATGCCTTCTTCAGCGCCTCCCACTTCCTCTTTATCTCTTGGTTGCTCATCAGAACACCCTCGACCCCACCAGGGCATGGTGGTATATGAAGTTAGCTCACCCGGTCTTCAGCCTTCCCAGCACCCTTTTTGGATCTTTGATCAGTAACACGATTTCCCAGATGAGGAGCGCGACTGTGAGGAGGACAAGGGAGAGGATCATCGCCTCAGTGGTGATCTCAATGAACTCGCCACCTTCTGCCAGGTAGCCCATCACGTGATCCACGAAGACCATTGTGGCAGTGCCCCAGAGTATCAGCCCCAGCAGTCCAGCCTCGTATGTCTCTCTAGCAGTATCGCTGATGTACCAGACCGCGGTGACGAGGATTGCTGTCAGGGCGATCACCACGAACCACATCGTCTCCCCTCCTCACCGTGGCTACGCCGGTGCATGTTGCTCGGTCTTCGTCCTCAGTACGTTTGCAGCGACCAGGAACACGACCCAGAGGAGTGTTGTGACTATCGCCATAGCACTGCCGATCGTTGCCATTTCGTAGAGCATCGGGGCAACGTCCGCTGGGTTTGCCATCGCTGTCAGAAACGGCGGCCAGGGGGTAACCTCTCCATGCCATATGTGCTCCACAGCCAGCAGTATAACGCCGCCCCAGAGCATCATGTTTAACCACTTCAATTTTAGTTTTTCCACTTTCTCCTTACCTATCACCCTCTGCACGATGGTGGTCGCAACCGCCTCGGTCAGGGGTACAAGGAAGCACGCCATTCTCATTCACCTCCTAGTAGCAATTTTATGGGTTTCGTGCTACCCTTAATAGGACGTGGTATAAAAAGGTATTGAATATATATTGCAGCATCGCAACCCTTATATGCCACCCGGATAATGGGCATCGGGGGTTAAAATGACCGTCTACAAGATCATTGACATCGTGGGTGTATCGGACAAGGGCTTCACGGATGCCGCCAAGAGCGCTGTGGAAGAGGCTGCGAAGACAGTGCGCGGCATCAGGCGGGCAGAGGTCACGAAGTTCGATATCAAGGTAGAGGGCGACAAGGTAGCCAAGTACCGCGCAGAGGTCAGGATATCGTTCGAGATCGAGCGCTAGGCTCTCAAGACCAGCAGCCTGCGCTCCGTCATCTCCTCGATAGCGTACCTCACGCCCTCCCTGCCCATCCCAGAGCGCTTCACACCGCCGTACGGCATTCCCTCCACTCTGAACGTGGGCACATCGTTCACGATCACGCCGCCCACCTCCAGTTTTTCGAAGGCTGTCAGCGCCCTGCCCATATCCTTTGTGAAGACACCAGCCTGCAAGCCGAACTCGGAATCGTTCACGGCTTCCAATGCTTCCTGAAAATCCGCGTACGGTTCAAGGGTGGCTACGGGACCGAAGACCTCGCGCCTCCACAGCTTCATGTCCCTTGAGACCCCCTCCAAGAGCGTAGGAGGATAGAAGATGCCGTCGCGTAGCCCGCCAACCAGTAGTTCTGCACCATGCGCCACCGCCTCGCTCACCCAATCTTCCACCCTCTCTGCATTGCCATGATCGATCATCGGTCCTATATCTGTCTCATCCAACATCGGGTCTCCGATCCTCAGCCTGGATGCTGCAGCAACCATCCTCTCTTTGAGCTCGTCGTAGCACTTGTGGTGCGCGAATATCCGCTGCACAGAGATGCAGACCTGCCCCGAGTATGCGAACGCCCCGTATGTGCACCGCTCCACAGCAAGGCTCAGGTCAGCATCTTCGCACACGATCACACCCGCGTTTCCGCCGAGCTCCAGCACCACCTTCTTCCTCCCTGCGCTATCTCTCAACCCCCATCCTACGTCTGCGCTCCCGGTGAAGCTGAGCATCTTGATCCTGGGATCGGCGATCATCTGTGCAGCGAGGGCATGATCCATCGGCAGCACGCTCAATTCGTGTGGGGGAAGGCCTGCGTCTAACACCGTCTGCCCGAGCAGCAGCGCGGTCAGCGGCGTCTTGCTCGCAGGCTTCAGTATTGCCGGGTTCCCTGATGCGATCGCGGGCGCCAGCTTATGCGCCACCAGGTTCAGGGGAAAGTTGAAAGGGGCAATCGCAGCGATAGGACCGACGGGAAACCGCCGCACGATCCCTGTGCGCCCCACCCCTGCCTCCTCACCGTCCAGCGCCAAGAGTTCCCCTTCAATCCTTCCTGCCTCCTCTGCAGCGATGAGGAAGGTGGTTGCCGCGCGCTCCACCTCTGCCCTTGCATATCGAATCGGCTTGCCTGCCTCGTGCACGATCAGGCGCGCGAACTCCTCTCTGCGCTTCTTTATTCCTTGGGATATGGCATGGCAGATCGCAGCCCTTCTATAGGCGGGGAGGGCTCCCATCTCCTTGAAACCATCCAGGGATGCAGATAGCGCCTGCTCCAGGGTCTGGGCATCAGCCAGATATGTAGTGCCGACCACAGCGCCGTCGTACGGGCTCCGGACCTCCAGCCCACTGGATGTTTGAACCCATTCGCCCCCGACTAGGATCGGATGTGCCTCGATCATGCCCGAAGGATTGCGCGCCTCACACTTATATTTTTGGAGCTATCGTGCTCGTGCCCGCGAAAACGAGTTTGACCTTGTCTTTGGACTGCGTGGGATCTGCCTGTCCTTGCAAGGTGCTATGCACGGACGTGGGTTTAAGGGCGGGCGTTTACCAAACCTTTTAATCCATCGATGGCTTGGGTGAGACGGAGGCAATGACATGGGGCGCAAGATCAGGGTGCTGATCGCGAAGCCTGGGCTCGACGGACACGACAGGGGTGCGAAGGTCGTTGCCCGTGCGCTGAGGGACGCCGGCTTCGAAGTCATATATACAGGGCTGCACCAGACCCCCGAGCAGATCGCGAGCACTGCCATCCAGGAGGACGTGGACGCTGTAGGGCTCAGCTGCCTGTCAGGCGCGCACATGACCCTGTTCCCAAGGGTGGTGGAACTCCTGAGGGAGAAGGGGGCTGGTGATATCGTGGTCACCGGGGGGGGAATCATCCCCGAGGAGGACGTGCCAAAGCTGAAAGCAGCCGGGATACAAGCAATATTTGGACCTGGCACACCGCTGAGAGAGATCATCGAGTTCCATCGGCAGGCTGTGAGGAAGCGCGAGAATGGAGATCGTTGAGCGCTTGCTGGAAGGAGATGTGAGAGCCGCTGCCCGTCTGATCAGCATGATCGAGGACGATGACCCGAGGGCTGCAAAGGCGCTGAGCCTCCTCCACAGGCATACAGGGAAGGCGCACGTCATCGGTTTCACAGGTCCGCCTGGGGCGGGAAAGAGCACCGTGATCGACAAGGTCACCGGGATTTACAGGGCGGGAGGACAGAGGGTGGGGATACTGGCAGTGGATCCGACGAGCCCCTTCACGGGCGGTGCTCTGCTGGGCGACAGGATTAGAATGCAGAGGCACAGCACGGACGGTGGCGTCTTCATCCGCAGCATGGGCACGCGCGGGCACATGGGCGGGCTGGCAAAAGGGATATGGGACGCGATCAAGGTCCTCGAGGCGATGGGGATGAACCCTGTGCTCGTGGAGACCGTGGGCACTGGGCAGTCAGAGGTCGAGGTGGTGAGAGGCGCACACACAGTGGTTGTAGTGGTGGTACCTGGCTTGGGGGATGAGATCCAGGCGATCAAGGCAGGGATATTCGAGATAGCCGACATCTTCGTGGTGAACAAGGCGGACAGGGGGGAGGCAGAGCAGACGATAGAAATGCTGAGAGGGATGATTGAGATGGGGGAGCAGAACAGATCCTGGATCCCCCCAGTGCTCGGAACCGTGGGACGCAGTGGAGATGGCATGCAGGATCTGATCGATGCCATAGGCAGGCATTTGAGCTACCTCAAGGGCTCCGGGATGATGGAGTGCAAGGACCGCCAGAGGACGAAGGACGAATTCATGGATCTCCTCAGGGAGAGGCTCACCAGGTACATCATGGAAAGGAGCATAGAGCGCGGAGGCTTCGATGCGCTGGTGGAGAGGATACTGAGGCGACAGATCGACCCGTACTCGGCTGCAGAAGAGATCATCTCAGGAATCGACAGGAAGTGTTGAGCCTTGGCAGAGGCGCAGAGGGCCGTGGTGCTCGGAGCCGGGCGCGTGGGGCGATTGATCGCATCTGCCCTATCGGAGGATCAGAGGATGGAAGTGGTGGCAGTGGATAACGTTGAGAGTAATCTATCCCTCCTTCCACAAGGGATCGAGAAGGTCAATGCCGAGATCAGCAGCCGTAGCATCCCGGCACTGGTGAAAAACGCAGATATCGTCATAGGGGCTGTGCCAGGCTTCATGGGGTACGAAGTGCTGAGGGCGGTGATCGCCCAGGGAAAGGACTGCTGTGACATCTCCTTCATGCCCCAGAACCCGATGGATCTAGATGCACTGGCGAAGAAGCACGATTGCACATCGGTCTTCGACTGCGGCATCGCCCCTGGGCTGAGCAACATGATCGCGGGCAGGATGGATGCCGTGCGCACCCTGGGCTCGGTGGAGATCATGGTCGGAGGCTTGCCCGCCAATCCCAGTGGGCTATTCGGCTACAGAGCACTCTTCTCGCCCATCGACGTGCTCGAGGAGTACACGCGCCCTGCACGCGTGGTGAGGGGCGGCAATGTCATCACCATGCCTGCGCTCTCAGAGCTGGAAGTGGTGGAGTTCCCAGGGATCGGAAGGCTCGAAGCATTTAACACAGATGGGCTGCGCAGCCTCCTGCACACGATGAGTATCAGGAACATGAGGGAGCGCACCCTGCGCTATGAGGGTCACGCAGAGAAGATCCTGCTCCTGAGAGAGATCGGGCTCTTCGGGAAAAACCCAGTGAATATCAAGGGCGTGGAGGTGAGACCGATCGACATGGCGGCCAAGCTCCTCTTCCCTCTGTGGAGAATGAAGGAGGGTGAAGAGGATGTCACGGTGATGCGGGTGAGGGGCTCTTGGGAGGGTGGAGTGGAGCAGTGGGACGTGCTGGATCGCAGCACCACGGGGATCAGTTCGATGGCGCGCACCACTGGGTACACCGCAGTCCTCGTCGCGCATGCGATCCTCAGCGGGGAATGGGAGGCGAAGGGCGTCTCGCCCCCGGAATTCCTGGGGAGAGAGGAGCGCCTCTTCGGGAAGATCATCGAGGGGCTGAGGGGGCGGGGGATCGCCATCAACGTTCAGGCTTCATAACTGGCACAGCAGGAAGGTGGATATCGTGCGAGCCTATTGATGGCTGGAGAATCGATGTGCGCATCATCGTTGTCTTTGGCAAAAACGATGTCTCGCTTGAGATATTCAATGGGTTGAAGGCGCTGATTCCTTAGCCTATGGCACGATCGGTTCCCTGCGCCGCGCGATCATCGGAAGCTCGGAAGACCGCGATCTCTGCACCGGCTGCATCAACTTCTCGGATGGGCATCCGAGCGCCCCCTGGTGGATGAACTGTACTCGCACCCCTTGGAGGTGGAGTCCAGGGCGTACGAGTGAGCGCTCTTTTTCTTGAGACGATATCCGCAGCGCAGGTCAGGAGGATGGAGGCTATGGCGCAGCCGATCAGGAGGTACAGCCATGCCATCCCGTAGTTGGACTCTTTACCATGTCCAGGGGAAGCCAGAAACTCCGATGGGTTCTCCATGAACCTCTCTACCTCATCCTTGGGCACATAATCGAGATCGAGGGTAACCACATCCCTGGATATGCCGAGCAATGCCAAAACGCCCAAGTCCGCTAAGGAGAGCCTGTAAGAGGTATAGAACGCGCTGTCTGGATCATAGACAGCCTCGGAACTCCACTGCTCGATATATGGTTCGTAGTCCCCAGGTGCATATGGAGTACCTGCGCATCTAGGTGTGATCCCCAGCACAGTGAGCAGATACCCTTCAACGATCAGCGGGGTGGTCAGCGCATGGTTCGTCTGCGCGTTGTATTCCAGAATGAAGTAGCTGTCGAACGAGCCATTGACCTCCTCGTCGCAGGTGATGCTGTAGTCTGTCGTTTCACTGTACTCTGTGGTTTCATTGCAGATGTCTTCAAAATAGAGCGGATAGGTTGCCTCGTGCGTGAGATTAAAAGGGATCTCTGCCCACCCGCTCCCAGAGTAGTTCACGTTGACCAGCTTGTCCACGGAGATATCCGCATCCCCAGCAGGGAGGAAAGGAATGCCTGGGTGATAGGACAGCGAGAGATTGACGCCGAAACCCCCGCCGCCAGAGATCCGCATCTTTGACCAAGAATTATAATCCTCCATGCCCCTACCCATCCACTCAGTGGTGTCGTTCATCCACATTTCCAGAGCAACCTCACCGCTCAACAGCAGCCTCTGCTGCTCCACTGCAAAGTATCCCTGTCCATCCGCGTTCTCGTAGTAGGCAAGCCATACGCTGCCAGAGTACTCGATGTCTATGATTGCACAACCTTCGGACGCAATGGTTATTCTCACTGTGGTCTCATCCCAGTCGCTTGACCCCTCACTCATCGGCATCGTTGATGTCATCCTGTACGTCCATTCGAACTCTGCGTAGCACCTCGCATCATAGTCAAACCTGTACCTGTTCCCCTCTTGGCATACATACTCCACAATAAGGTACTCTCCAACACCGCCGTTCGCGCGGAAATCAGGAGGTTGAAAGAATGGGTACGCGTTTCCCAGCCCTTCATTCGCCTCCCTGAGGAGGGATGTTAGTATCTCAAGGATCCCCTTCTGTCCCCCAGCAGCCCAGGCATCGCCAGGGAGCCATGGATATGCTGGGCACTCGGCAGGCGCATAACCCTCGCCGCTCAGCCCCCGAAGCCTTATGGACAAGGTGTAACGCAGATCCTCACACACCTCCCCACAACAGCAGCAGCAGCCGAAGGACTCTACGACGATATAGTACTCCCCCTCTGCCTCAGGAATATAAACGAGCGATGCGATCCAATCGATGGAGAACGAGGATTTCACGTACTCACCGCCAGAAGTGTATAACGTGAGCCACGTTGATTGCTCATTCCTCGCAGGTTCCAGATCAATCTGGATCCCCTCCCCAGCAGAGAGTAATATCCTGTAAACATCTGCCTCACCGTTCTCGAGCCTACCCTGCACGCTGCCCGGCACAGACAGATCAGCAGCATTTTCAAAGTCGTAGTAGGGCTCGCAGTACACGTCAGGGATGTTCACATCGTCGTAAACCCAGTCCATATAATCGGTGCTCGTGTATGAGGCGGATGCGGAGATGTCGAACCTGTCCGCTGGTCCTGCATCTTCGATCGGGAAGCCGAAGCTCAGCCTGCTCCCCTCTATTGTCTGAGGGTTCTCCACGAAATCATACTCGCTGTCTGGGTGGGTGAAGCTCATGTAGCCCTTGCCCTCGAAGTAAGAGAAGTGAACATAGAACTGTGGGGAGGTGCTGTTGATCTCGCCAGCCATAACCCAGTAGCTGTAGCCGCTGGAGCTGTTGATCTCGCCATAGACCTCCAGCTCGACGATGATCTCTGCCCCGCGCACGAACGACCTCAGTGACCTGATGTCCGCATCAGGATATTCCTGAGCATCCTGCGGGTCTTCGTAGAAGCGCTCGAAGTCTTGAGGCGCAGCCCTAACAGACCACGCTGCCAGCAATAAAGACACTAATAATGCACATACCGCTATCCTGCCTGTGCGGGTCATGGTTTTCATCCGAGGATACTATGTGCAGCCCCCTATATAATAATTGAGGGCGCGGAGGGAGGGCACTACCAGCATACCTCGTGAACGTCTGCCCACTGCAGCATACAAAACGAGGAGTAAGATTATATAAGAGATTGACAATCCCTGTGCGGTGATTCCAATGCCAAACGGAACACAAGCAGCTGGTGCACCTGGGACAGAAGCAATCCCGCCCCCAGCAGCCCCGCCAAAGAAAGGGAAGGGGAAGCTGGTGGCAGCTGTGATCGCAGTGGTTGTGGTCATAGTTGTGATCCTGGCGGTGTATTTCTTCATGTTCAGCTCCCCACTGATCGGAAAATGGAACCATGTCTCCACTAAGACCACAACGGAGGTCCTGGGACAGGAAGTGACCTCGTGGGATAACAGC
>JBFMEL010000053.1:0-13044 GCA_040753455.1 Thermoplasmatota archaeon
AACTAATACAACGGTAATTAATCTTACTATTGATGGGGCAAACTATGGTGTAGTAGGTGGTGGAAGCACCAACTTGCTGATATTGATAAATTCCAGCGTACAGAACACAAAATCATTTGATTTTTCTCTTACTGACTCTTGGTTTACTATCACTAACACAACATTCAACAAAAGCAAAATTAATTTTAACAACGCTAACGCTAATATTATTGTAAATTGGTATCTTAACCTCCATATAACTGATCCCTTGGGCAACTCCATATCTGGAGCCAATGTTCGTGTTCGAGATAATGAATCTTCTGAGATGAATCTTACCGCCAATTTAAACGGTTTTGTAAACTGGACGATTACCAAAGAATATGTGCAAACATTGTCAACTAAAACTCTGTATACGCCACACAATATAACAGTAACCAAACCAGGCTATCAAACTGTTTACGCTGAGGTCAAAATGAACGAAAGCAAATACATCACGATAACGTTAGAGCCGAACGATCCGCCGATTGCGGATGCTGGTCCAGACCAAGCGATTAGCGAAGATGAAACAGCATTTTTTGACGGCTCTGGCTCTTACGACGACGTTGATATCTTGTGGTACAACTGGCGTTTTGGCGATGGCTATGACTTTGGAACAAACAATATTACGATCCACACATATACGACGGCTGGCACATACATCGTTACATTGAATGTCACAAATATTCTCGGGCAGTGGAGCACGGATACTTGTTTGGTTTTTGTGAACAACGTTGCTCCGATAGCGGACGCTGGTGATGACAAGATCGGAAATGAGGGGAAAGCTATTACCTTCGATGGCAGCGCGTCCTGGGACACAGCATCGGACAATTCATCTTTGAGCTATGTCTGGTACTTCGGAGACGGGGACAGTCAGGCTGGCAAGAATGTGTCTCATGCCTACGCAGACAACGGCATCTACAACGCAACGCTCGTGGTCACGGACGACAATGGGTATGTTGCCTCCGATACCTCCATGGTTATGGTGAACAACGTTGCCCCGATGATAGAATCTGCTCAGGATCAGGTTGTCCCTCAAGGCGTTCCGTTCATATTGAATATCAACGCCACTGATGTTCCGGCAGATACGCTCATGTTTTCGGACAACACGACCTTGTTCGATATCAATCCAGTCACAGGAATTATTCAATTTACACCAACCAATAGCGATGTTGGCATCCATTTCGTCAAGGTTATGGTGACTGATGATGATGGCGGGAGCAATTCTATTAATTTCAAAATCACTGTCTTGAACACGAACGACCCGCCAGTAATACAACCGATACATGCTCAGAGTGTCACTGAAGATTCGCTATTCACATTGCAGGTTATAGCAAGCGACCCGGACGCAGGTGATGTTCTGACATATTCGCTCACTGCAGATCCTACGGGGATGATTATCACCTCGGGTGGTCTCATAACGTGGATGCCAACAAATTCAGATGTTGGAAGCCATGCAGTCACGGTCAGGGTTGAGGACGACACTGGTGTTTTTGATGAGAGGAGTTTTGTTATTTCTGTCGCCAATGTCAACGATAGTCCGATGATCACCACAACATCCCTTCCGAACGCCACCGAAAGTTCGATGTATATTGTGGTGATTCAAGCCGAAGATATTGATAGAAATGAATTAACGTTCTCTTTCGATTTCGCTCCCAGATTTCTTTCGATAGATTCGAGGACAGGTTTGATTTATGGTATGCCGACTGAAAGCGATGTAGGTATTCACTACATAATTCTCAATGTGAGCGATGGCACCACTTTTGTGACTAAGGTGTTCAACCTTACAGTAATCAATGTGAACGATTTGCCTGTGATAACGAGTTATCCGATTACTGTGGCGAAGCCAGGCGAGGAATACGTTTACGCCATCGCCGCAACTGATGAGGACGCAGGGGACGTGCTCATATATTCGTTGGCCAAAGCACCTGAGGGGATGTCCATTGACACTAAGACAGGGAAAATCTCTTGGGGTCCAACGGAAGCCCAAGCAGGGCAGACATGTCAGATAGTGGTCCAGGTGAGTGACGGGGATGGTTTAACTACCCAGACATTCTTTATTATTGTGGATGACCTCACCGAAGAACCGTATCGCCCACTGCTCGACAACTATGTTTGGGTCGGGATTATTATCTTGTTGATCACGATAATAATGTTATTATTTTTCTCTCAGCTCAGTAGAAAAACGAAAGATTAGATTATCCAATAGATTGTATACAGCGGTATCGGCGGGTTCGAGATCTCCTCGAGGCTAAACACCTCTGCTCTCGCTTTCCCCGAAAAGCCTGCTCCTACCGAAGCTAACATGGCTATAGCCAGCATGATCACGAGCCCACACCTTATACCCGCCTTCTGTCTCATCTTGTCGCCCCCCTGTTCCAAGCTTGTTTTCGCCATCACCAAAGGCTATGTACGAGGAGGGATATAAGGATAGCGATGCCCATCTTCGACATTTGCCGAAGAAAACTTCGAAGGGGACGATGGAGTTATATATGAGGCAGGACATAGATGTAGCCCATGAGAAAATCGTGCTTCCTCGTGCTCTGCTCTCTGCTACTCGCAGGCGGGATGATACCAAACATAGGGACCGTGCCGGGAGAACTCGCAGACGATGACGATGTTGCTCCGCTTCCGATGAACGGATACGGCGACTACCTGCCACCATTGGATGGAGACTGGATTATAAATCAAGATACTTATGTTGGGAACGAAACATTGATAATCGAGAAGAATATCACTGTGATGGGAGGTGCTACTCTGACTTTGCAAAACGTGACGCTTCGCATGAACTCAACTACTTCTACAGGAGACAATAACAGAATAGAGGTTCTTTCAGGTGGGACCCTCGTGATAAAAGATGGAGACTGGAATAATCAAACTATAAATGATGCTTCAAGAATCATGCGAAACAACCCTAGTTATGGTTACCTTTTTACCGCATGGGCTGGAAGCACTCTTCGAATATACAACAGCATAATCGAAGGATGCGGGAGAATATCATCGCCTCTTCATGTACGTGGGGGTATTTACATAGAAACTGATGATGCAATAATTGATCATTCAATCATTTCAAACGGTACTTATTATGGCATAGTCCTCTATGGCTCGGATGCCGTGGTGTCGAACAATACGATAGAATGGTGCGATACGGGTGTTAGAACAACCACTTGGTCGAACGGGACGATTGAAAATAATGTTATTATATCAAGTAACTCATACGGAATTTATGTGGATGGTTGGGATAATACGGTTAAACGCAGTTCGAATCCGTTGATTCGGGGGAATAAAATACTAAACACTGGTAGAGGGATTAATACAGCCGATGCACTACAGGTCGAATATTATTCATCTCCAGCAATTATAAACAATGAAATCATTGATTTTACAGAAGATGGAATTTATTTAGGAGAACGGTGCCGGGCGATTCTGATTAACAACACATTCGATGCCTGCGGAGGGAAATATGGCATCGCCTCGTCAGAGCCCAGAGAGGTTGACGTTGTGAACTGTACCGTAAAGAATACGGCCTGGTGGGATTTATCTTTGGCAGGAGCGTACTTCAATCTCATAAATACGACGTTCAACGAAACCAAGGTCATTTTCCAGAACCCTGGCGACGGTTCGAACTTAACGGTAAGGTGGTATCTCCATACTCAAATCATCGATGTGCTGGGCAATCCCATCTCCGGGGCTGTAACTCGTATACAGGACAACGCCAACGGAACATATGATAATAACTATACTACGGACTCTAATGGCAGGGTTAATTGGGTTGTACTGAAGGATTACTACCGAACGAGTAGCGGCACCATCAGTTATAATCCATACAACATCACAGTCTCCAAGCCAGGCTACCTCACGTCCTATGCTGAGGTCAAAATGAACGAGAGCAAATACATCACGATAGCTTTAGACCTGAACGATCCGCCGATTGCGGATGCTGGTCCAGACCAAGCGATTAGCGAAGATGAAACAGCATTTTTTGACGGGTCTGGCTCTTACGACGATGTTGATATCTTGTGGTACAACTGGAGCTTTGGCGATGGCAGCTATGACTTTGGAACAAACAATATTACGAGCCACACATATACGACGGCTGGTACATACATCGTTACATTGAATGTCACAAATATTCTCAGGCAGTGGAGCACGGATACTTGCTTGGTTTTTGTGAACAACGTTGCTCCGATAGCGAATGCTGGCAGCGACAAGACAGGGAACGAAGGTCAAGCAATTTCCTTCGATGGCAGCGCGTCCTGGGACACAGCATCGGACAACTCAACACTCACCTACGTTTGGTACTTCGGCGACGGAAATAGTAAAGCTGGCAAGGTTGTATCTCACGCTTACGGAGATAATGGCATCTACAACGCCACGCTCGTAGTCACGGACGACAACGGCTACACGAGTTCGGGCACGATTGCCGTGACAGTGAACAATCTGCCCCCCACGATAGAGCCTGTTCCCGACCAGACTGTTTCGCAAGACAACCAGTTCACGCTGAAATTAAATGCTTCTGATGTGCCTGCCGATGTTCTGACGTTCTCGGACAACACGACGTTGTTCGACATCGATCCCGTGACGGGGATAATTCGGTTCACGCCAACCAACGCCGATGTAGGGAGGCATTTCGTGAATGTCACGGTGGCGGACGACGGCGGCGATAGCAGTGCTATCAATTTCAACATCACTGTTCTCAACGTAAACGACCCACCGACGTTGCAGCCGATACCTTCCCAAACGGCGACGCAGGATGTTCCGTTCACGTTCCAGGTGGATGCGAGCGACCCGGACGCAGGTGATGTGCTGACATATTCGCTCACTGCATATCCTACGGGGATGATTATCACCTCGGCTGGTCTCATAACGTGGATGCCAACAAATTCAGATGTTGGGAGCCATGCAGTCACGGTCAGGGTTGAGGACGATACTGGTGTTTTTGATGAGAGTACTTTTGTCATTTCGGTTGCCAATATCAACGATGCACCTATGATAACCACTGCATCCCTTTCGAACGCCACCGAAAGTTCGATGTATATGGTGGTGATTCAAGCCGAAGATATTGATAGAAATGAATTAACGTTCTCTTTCGATTTCGCTCCCAGATTTCTTTCCATAGATTCGAGGACTGGCTTGATTTATGGAATGCCGACTGAAAGCGAAGTGGGGGCTCACCAGATAATTCTCAATGTGAGCGATGGTACCACTTTTGTGACTAAGGTGTTCAATCTTACTGTAATCAATGTGAACGATTTGCCTGTGATAACGAGCTATCCTATTACTGTGGCGAAGCCGGGCATAGAGTACGCTTACACCGTCATTGCGGAAGATGCCGATGTTGGCGATTTCCTAGTATATTCCTTGATTGAAGGGCCAGAAGGAATGATGATTGATGCACAAACCGGTATAATTATGTGGACACCTACAGATAGCCAAGCAGGGCAAACATTCCAGGTCGTGGTGCAGGTGAGCGATGGACAGGGAACAACCGCCCAAACGTTCTCGGTAACGGTCGATGATTTGCCTGTTGAGCAGTATCGCCCACTTTTTGACGATTACGTTTGGACTGGTATCGTCCTGCTTTTAATCACGATGATCGTCATCATGTCTTTGGCGAGTAGATGGGGGAAAGAGTAGTTATGGACTCATGGAAGTGTACAAGTTCGGGTCAGTCGATCTGGCATTCACGAACTAAGCTGGAAGGATCGGGTGAGGGACGTAAGCGAGATACTATATCATGCTCGTGGCAATCGCATCTGGAGCACACCACCGCACCCTTTTTCAGTCCTTGGATGTGAGCACCCGCCCCGCCCGTTCATCCACCCAGCCTGATGCCCCTCAGTCGCAGATGAGGACCGCCCATGCTTACAGGGACACCCTGCGCGGGCTCCCCCTTCCCGCATGTGCCTATGCTGAAGTCAAGGTCGTTCCCCACGGCGTCCACGGCAGACCAGAACCCAGGGGTCGTGAGCTCGATCGTGGGGTTCTTGACCATCCCTTTCACCTCGCCCTTTTCTATGAGGTACGCCTCCCTTCCCACGTACTTCTGGTTGTAGCGTATGTCGTCGATGTTCCACTCGTTGAAGGACTTGATATACACCCCGAGGGCTATCTCCTCGATCAGTTCCTCGAAGCTGTGGTCCCCTAGCTTCACGAATGTGTTCGCCATCCTCACGATCGGCTCGCGGTTGTACGATGAGCACCTGGAGGAGCCGTTGCTTCGCTTCATCCCAAGGGTGCGGGCAGTCTCCCGGTTGTGAAGGAGCTCGTTGATCCTTCCCTCCAGCATTAGGTGTCTCGGTCGGGCGCTAACCCCCTCGTCGTCGTAGAGGTAGAAGCCGTAGCTGTGGGGCAGCGTTGGATCGTCGATGATCGTCACATGCTCGCTCCCGATCCTCTCCCCGAGCATCTTGGGCCTCACGAACGATTCCCCAGCCTGCGCAGCCTCCCTTCCCAGTATCCTGTCAGCCTCGTAAGGATGTCCGCAGCTCTCGTGCGCAGCGATCCCCGCGACCTCGGGTCCCACCACGAGATCCACCTTCTCCTTCGGAGGGCTCTGGCTCTTCGTGAGGGATTCATACAGCACTCTCACCTCGCGTGCCATTCTTTCAGGGAGCATTGCAGCCTCGAGCCACTCCCAGCCTGCAGCCGCAGCATAGAGCAGCCTTGCCTGGGCGCTCTGCCCGTTGGTCACGACAGTGGGCATGCACTGCACATAGAGCCTCGGGATTACTGACCTTATCTTGGAGCTCTCGGAGTTCGCGTAGTACTTCTCTGTTTCCAGCGTTTCCATGTAGAGGTACCTGCCGGGCACGGGGAGGTCCTGCGTCGCTGCGCGGTCCACCTCGAAGAGCAGCGCGAACTTCTCCTCCTGCGGCACGGCGCTCAGCTTCTCCTTCTGCTCCACGGTGTAGGAGTGCACGTGGGCGCTCTCTTCGCAGAGCTCGATCCATCTCCTTGCCCGCCTGCCTGCAGCGCGCGCCAGGCGCACGCACCTCTCCGCCTGTGCCCCCACCTCTTCCCTCTTCAGATTGTCGAGCGAGGCAAACGCCATCCCACCATTGACGAGCGCCCGCATCCCCATCCCCTCCTCATGAAACGTGAGCGCAGCGTCAGGGTTGCCGTTCTTCAGCAGCAGCCCCTCCCTCGTGGTGTGCTCGATCCTTGCCTCTGCATACGATGCTCCGAGTGCTCTCATTCGCTCCACAGCATAGTCCACCAGGTCTTCGTCCATCGTTCTCACCTCTCGAAATCGAACAGCGCCATCTGCCCCTTTGCGCTCTTGGGCA
This sequence comes from Thermoplasmatota archaeon, assembly GCA_040753455.1. Classification (GTDB taxonomy): domain Archaea; phylum Thermoplasmatota; class Thermoplasmata; order SG8-5; family JACRNV01; genus JBFMEL01. The sequence continues at coordinate 7,305 of JBFMEL010000053.1, forward strand.
TCTGGGGAGCAGGCGCATCCTCTAAATATATCTTGCCGTATCTGCCGCCTCCGCCGGCTAGCACCTTCACCCTTCCCGCCCTGAAGGCTGCTATCGCCTCTGCTATTTCCCTGGGGGCGATGTCATCCACTGGCGCATCTAAAAGCACGATGATCTCGCTGCCGAACCTGGCTACGAGGGATCCCCAGATCTCCGAGACCTGCTTCGCGTTGGGGCTGGATGTGCCCAGCGCCATCGAGATGATCTCGCCCAGGGGGATCAGATGCACGTACCTGGGTCTGTGCGCGGGATGCCTTCCTGGGGGGAGGGTTGCGAGCTCCTCCACCCTGTCCTTCACCCCTTTCTTTATCACCCCCCCGCATCTGCATCTCCATCCGAGCGCCTTTGCATCATGCAGGGTGTAGTGAGCATAGCACTTGATGCACGCGCTCTCGTTGTACTTTCCCTCCTGGGGGGGCAGGCCGACGTTGAGCGCTATTCTGCAGCCATGGGATCTGAGGAGCGCCTTCTTGAGATCCTCGAAGCTCAGGGCATTGATCTCAAGCCTGTTGAACTCCCTCGCCAGGCGGTTCGGGTATGGAGAGTGCGCGTCAGAGTTCGTGAGGTAGGCAAGGGGATGCAGCTCAGAGATCCTGTCTGCGTAGGAGGTGTCTGCGCTCAGACCGAGTTCCGCGAACTTCACTTTATCTGCAAGCTCCCCGTAGCAGGAGCGCAGGGAATCGTGATGCGCATATATCCCTGTCCAGGGGGTGAACGCGTGCGAGGGACCTATCAGTGCTTCGGTATCCTGCGCCAGTTGGGCGATCTCCTCTCCGCTCATGTGCAGTTTCGGTCTTCCATCGCTGTCCAGCGGTGCTCCCTTGTGCTTCACCTTCTCCGCGAATCCTTCTGCGCATGCCATATCTGGAAAAAGGAGGACGTGATGCACCCTTCGCTCATCCTCGACCTCTGTCTGGAGAACGAACGCCACCTCCCCGAGGGTGTACAGCCCTTCCTCTTTCTCGCATGCCTCCTTCAGCTCCTTCATCCAGAGGGGGTGGAGGCAGTCCCCGCTGCCCAGCAGCCGGATCCCTTTCTTGGGCGCTTCTGCTGCCAAGGTCTTGATCGCCATCGCCGGGCTCGTGCCCCCCGAGTATCTGCTGTGTATGTGCAGGTCCGCGTCTACGAGCACCCAGGGAGATTGCCCTCCCTCGGTAAAAGGCTTGCCCAAGGAGCAGTGCACCGATCAGCGCGAGGAGAAGGTTCAGCGCCACCAGTGCCAAGATCAGGTGATATGGAAGGAGGGATGGGTCTATTACCTCCACATATATGGGGAACGCCCTGACATCCCTGATGGATATCTGCTGCTCAGCGCCCACCAGGAGTTCCAGGTCCCCACCATGCTCGACCTGGGTTGGGAGTATCAGGGGAAAGGAAAAGGAGCCGTCCGAGGCAGTGCACGTGCTCAGCACAGTGCCGTCTGAGAGCCTGAGGAACACCTCCTGTCCACCTATGGGCATCGCTGTAACAGAGCGCAGGGTGCCGTTGAGGTATGTCCTCTCTTCTATCGCAGGAAGGAGCGGGCTCTCGGCATAAGCCACCAGTATTCCATCCTCCTTGAGGGAGAGCGCAAGGCTGTAGGAGCCTGTGGGCAGCGCAGGGGATGTGAGGGAGGCTGCGAGCCCCGTGAGATCAGACTGGGAGAGCCATACCCCCTCCTCGGATTCGAACGCGGCATGAAAGCTCACAGGACGAGATGAGGATGCATTGATCAGATATCCATCGTTCAGCCCATCGCTGTTGATGTCTAATGGGAGGAAATCGAAGCTCAAACCCGTTGGCACGATGCTCACCCCTGAGCCCATGGTCTCCAGGAATTCGTCCCAGTAACTATCGCTGGCGAACTCCAGCGCTGCGTAACTCGATATCCCCCCGTCCACCGGGAACCAGATCGAGAGCCCATGGGCGTTCTCCGCGGGCTCGTCATCGAACCGTGTCCAGTGGCGCTCGTAGACCACAGCATCAGCGATGGCGCGGGTGAGCGCACGCCCCATCGAGCGCAGCACGGCAGTGAAGTTCATATTCTCTGATAGGTGCCACAGGTCATACTGCTCAGGGCCATCGTATCTCTCTGTCTCCGAGCGGGCAGCAGCGATCCTTTCACGAAGGAGAGGGGCGCTGCTCTTCATCTCTGTGGCAAAGAGGTTAAGGCTCTGAATCACGTCGTCCATGGACTCAGTGGAAACAATGGATATCGTGACAGAGTATGCGCTGTGCAGCATGCTCCAGTTGAGATATGCCTCTGCGAGCACAGTCCCGATCTCGAGCGCCGGCACTGGAAGCGCTGGAAGCGCACCGAGCCAGTCATCGTAGGGCCAGCCCTCCTCGGGCACGTCCTTCTCCGAGGCGATCACGTATCTAGTGGTGGATCTCAGCTGGTAGGCTGCCTCCAGCATCCCCATCTGGCATGCATCAAAGCTGATGATATCGAACCCGAAGCCTGCGAGCGCCGTGCTGAGCTCCGGAAGAGTGAGCCAGTCCCCCTTGTCCATGCAGACACCCTGCCATCCCGCCCCGTGACCCCAGAGCTCCAGCAGATATCGCTCTGCGGGATAGCTTCTGATGCTCCAGTTAATGAAGCCACGCAGCACCTCGGGCGCTCCCATGTTCGGTTCGGCGCTCCACCATTCCTCCTGCGGGGGAGGTATGGCTGTGAAGATAGAGGCATTTGCGCGGTACAGGGACGCATCCCCTGTGCCGCTTCTGTCCGCCAGGATCACTATATCGAGCCAGTCAGGGATCTGCGCTCTCTCGATCTCCTCGATGTCCTGGTCCGCGTTCCCGGAGAGCGAGTTGTCCCCTGAGATGTAGATGAGGAGCAGCACATCATCCCAATCAGCACCCTGGGTGTCCTTGGTTGGCATGACCCGGATACCCCCTGTATATCGCGGCGCATCATCCCAATCAGCATCCTGGATGTGCCCCCCAGGAACCAGGAGCAGGACGAGCGCGAGGAGGAGCGCTATGGGGTATCTCATCGCCTTCTATAAAGGCGCTGGGGGATATAATGGTTAATTATCCCCGAGACCACTGAGTCACAGGGTCTCGAGCAGGGAATATTAGGGAATATTCTAACACAATGAAGCCACCTCAGCGGCAAGGTATTTAACCCACATAGGGATTAGCGCGCAGGTGACTCCATGACACTCTATGTGCACAACACGCTGACAGGCAGAAAGGAGGAGTTCACACCCCTGAGCCCGGGCAGGGTAGGGATGTACGTATGCGGCATTAATACGTATGACTACAGCCACATGGGGCACGCAAAGGCTGCCGTGACCTTTGATCTGATCAGGAGGCATCTGGGGCGCAGGGGGTTCGCTGTGAGATACGTGGTGAACTTCACGGATATCGAGGACCACTGCATCGAGAGGGCACAGGAGCTCGGCATCAGCATCGACGCACTGGCGGAGAGATATATATCGGAGTACTTCAAGGACATGCGCGCGCTGGGCGTGGTGGATGCTGATATCTATCCCCGCGCGAGTCATCACATCAAGGAGATCATCGAAGCTGTGGAGAGGCTGATAGAGAAGGGCTATGCCTACGAAGCAGGAAATAGCGTGTACTTCAGCGTCTCTAAATCCAAGGATTACGGGAAGCTGTCGCACCAGAGGCTCGAGGAGATGAGGGCAGGCGCAAGGGTGGAGCCGGAGGAGGGCAAGCGCGATCCGATGGACTTCGCACTGTGGAAGGCGATGAAGCCTGGTGAGCCGCACTGGGATTCCCCCTGGGGGAAAGGCAGACCTGGGTGGCACATCGAGTGCTCCGTGATGTCCATGAAGTATCTGGGGGAAACGTTCGACATCCATGGAGGGGGCACCGAGCTGATCTTTCCGCACCACGAGAACGAGATACTGCAGTCCGAGGCGCTGACTGGCAAGCCATTCGTGAGATACTGGCTTCACGGCGGCCTGTTGATGATCCGCGGGGAGAAGATGTCCAAATCCCTTGGGAACTTCTTCACGATCAGGGAGGTGGTAGAGCGATATCAGCCCGAGGTGGTGCGCTTCTTCCTGCTAAACACGCATTATAGAAAGCCGATAGACTTCAACGAGGAGGCGCTTGCCGAGGCAGGACAAGCCCTTGGCAGGCTGCGCACGACCCACGAGCGCCTGCGCTCCGCCACCACTGCATCAAGCCTAAACACAGCTTTGTTCGAGAAGATTCGGGAGGCTGAGGCAGCGTTTGAGAAGGCGATGGACGATGACTTCAACACGCGCGAGGCGGTCTCCATCATATTCGAGATATCCCGGGAGTTGAACAAGGCGATGGACGAGGGGATGCTGTGCCACAAGGCTAAGGCAGAGGCTCTTGCACTTTTCTCAGAGTTCGAAGGCTTGTTCAGGGTGCTGTCCAGAAAAGAGAGGGCAGGCGAGGAGCTCATCGCCCCTCTCATGGGGATCCTCCTCGAACTAAGGGAGGATGCGAGGAAGCGCAAGGACTTCAAGACCGCAGACCTCATCCGCGACAGGCTCAAGGAGTTAGGGATATCGGTGGAGGACACTGCCGAGGGTGTGGAATGGAGGATGGCATAGCGGCAGCCAAGGCTCAGATACTCTCGATAGGCAGGGTGTATGTGGAGCCGGGCACGGATGTGCCGAGGACGTTCAGCAGATCCACCGCAGGTCCGGATACTGGGGAGCGTGCGCTCGTGTTAGGGTTCAATGACACGCGCGCGAAGCTCTTTGTTTCAAGGGACCAAAGCACTCCGCTGCATCTCGATGCGGATCATACACTGACCCTCGATGGCAGAGCGTTGCTGAGCAACGTGAGGATCGAGCCGATCCTTCTGCACTGTCCAGGGCAGGCGTTCGTCAACCTCTCAGCGAGCTGCATCTACAGCTGCGCCTTCTGCACGGCATCCCAGACCCCTAGACACCTCGCATTGCAATTGACCGAGGAACGGATCATCGAAGCTGTCCTGAGGGCTGCACACCACCCCGGCATCCATGCGGTGGCACTGACGAGCGCGGTCACCCATTCCCCACATGCATCGTTCCGTAAGATGTTACGCGCCCTTGTGCGTCTCAGAAATGCGCTGCCAGATATTCCAATAGGGGTGGAGATATACATCACTGAGCCCGGGTGGGTGGATATGCTGAGGGAGGCTGGAGCCGATGAGATCAAGCTCAACGTCGAGACCGCCACCCCTGAGATCTTCCAAATGGTCTGCAGCGGGCGGGACAGAGACATGATACTAAGGGCGCTGGAGCGCGCGGTCTCGTCCTTCGGCGAAGGGAAAGTCACATCGAACATCATCTTTGGTTTGGGCGAGGACGATGAGGAGGTGCTGGCATGCGCAGAGAGCCTGATGGAGATCGGGGTGGTGCCCAACTTGCGCGCTCTTAGAATCAGCGGTGCAAACAGTGAAAAACTGCAGAAAGCGCTGGGCTTTCGGCCCACACCCCCACCGCCCTCCCGCCTCCTGAGCCTGGCTATGGGTGCCAAACTGCTGCTGTCCAAGCACCGCTTGAGCACCCGCTCCTTCGACACGATGTGCTTCCCATGCAAATGCTGCGACCTTGTGCCCTTCTCAGACCTGTGAGGATGCAAGCCACGATGTCGAGCTAGACCCAAGTTTCGCACTATAAGAAGAATGCGATACGCTGGCTCGAAGCGGTTTTCGTATGATGCTAGAACTTCTCAGCCCAGGAAAGCACACCTTTCTCGGTCGTCAGCTCGAAGGAGAATATCTCCA
>JBFMEL010000054.1:0-12600 GCA_040753455.1 Thermoplasmatota archaeon
GATGGCGAAGATCGGCGATAGGGCTGTGGTATATCTGAAGGACTCAGAAGAGGCTCTGGATCTGGTGCGGGAGCTCCTTGCCAAAGGGCTGCATGCTGAGGCTGCCCCTGTATCGCTCGAGGACGCCTTCGTGCGCCTGGTCGGGAGGGCTGCGGAATGAAGCTCATCAGGGATGCGCTCATCATCGCCTACATGAAGTCTATCCCTGACCTGAAGCGTCAGCCTGGGATCATCATACTGCTGACAGCGATCGCTGCGATTCCGCTCTTCTTCATGGTGCTGTTCGGCGGCACAGGGATGCTGAACATGGGGCTGGTCGGGGTCATCGTCTCCACCATCGGTTTCATGGGGATCGCAGCCCCCATTCAGGATGTCACATGGGACAGGTATGTCAAGCTCAGGGAGATGATCGTCGCGATGCCCGTGCACCCTCTTTCATATGCGCTGGGTGTGAACCTCGCCTCCTTGATTTTCGCTCTTCCAGGCTCTCTCATCTTCTTAGGGATAGGGATCGTTAGAGGGCTCTTCACCCTGCTCTCCCTGCTGGCGACCCTGGGGGTCATAGTCCTCTGCTGGCTCTGCCTCTCCGTCATGGGGTTCGCGATCGCCACCTACCTCTACAGGACAGCGCCGAGCACCCTGGGGCTCATAGCCAACATCCTGGCGTTCGGCTTTGTCTTCCTTCCCCCTGTGTACTACTCCGAGACGATGCTGGGGCCCTATGCATGGGTAGGATATCTTCTCCCGACCTCTAATGCAGCCGCGGTCATCAGATACGTGACAGGGATTAATCCGATGAACCCAGGGGCGCTTGCTGCCCACTGGCTCGTGATCGCAATGATGGCAGTGGCGTTCAGTGCGCTGGCTGTGGCAAAAGCCAGATGGCGCGAGACCTGAGCATGGTGTGATCGATGCCTCATCATATAGTTCCAACATCCCACGCTGCACAGGCTGGACGAGGGTTCGCAGCCTGCGATGAACGCGGGCATGAATGCCCCGAGATATCCCGTGCTGCGTCCACTGCGAGGGCGGACTACGATGCGATCTCCCAGTACTTTGACGAGGTGAGGGGGGAAGAGCTCCATCCATGGGTCGAGAAGGTATTCGAGCTTCTGGAAGGGGTGAGAGGTGGGGTGGTATGCGACATAGGATGCGGCACAGGCAGGTACACGGCAGCACTTGCATCTAAGGGGATCGAGGTGATAGGGGTCGATCTCTCCAAAGGGATGCTGGTGCGCGCTGGGCAGCGCCTCTCCGGCGGATGGGTCAGAGGGGACGCCCATCGGCTCCCTGTGAAAAATAGTACCCTGGATGCTGCACTGCTCATGCTGGTGCTTCAGCACCTAAGGGACTGGCGCGCTGCGATTCAGGAGGCGCACCGGGCTCTCAAGGACTGCGCACCCCTGCTGATCGTCACTGTGGGGCACGGGCGCATCCGCCGCCACATAGGGCGCTTCTTCCCAGGGTTTGTGGAGATGGATATCGCGCGCTTTCCAGAGATCCCGAGGGTCAAGACCGCGATGCGCTGTGCAGGGTTCGAGGGGGTGAGACATCAAAGGGTGATGGACAGAAGGGGCACCATCTCCATGAACGATGCGGTCGAGCGTTTCAGGAGGAAGTATGTCTCGACCCTCTCCCTCGTGCCTGACCAGGAGTTCGAGCAGCGCATGGCGATCTTCGAGCAGAGGCTGAGGCGCAGGTATGCCGCCGCTGTCCCGGCAGATGTGGAGCTGACGTTTGTCTGGGGGATAAAGGGCAGAGCGCACGATCGATAATCTAGGGATGCACTCCTCGCTGTGATAGATCGGTCCCCAATAGAATTTCTTTGAGGCAGCTACCTATATCCTCTGAGAGAGGTCTTATGTCTTTACATTACACATGAAGAAGATGCTTCGTGCAGCCAAAACATATTTATGGATCAGCGGCTTCACGCCCCTGATAAAAATGAAGCTCTATGTCAAGCTCCATTTCTCGAGCGAGGGAAAGGACCCGCTCGACGTCATCCGCGCGGTGGAAGAGGTGGGGTTCAGCCCGGTCATCGGGGACTATGACTTCGTGATCGAGTTCCAGACCCCTGAGGAATACGGGCGCGTCATCAAGCGCCTGCACCTAGTGCTGAAGGGGAGCAGAGCTAACTATTCCCTGACAACAAGAAAGTCCTGAACGCACGGAGGATATCCCCGTGATCGAAGGCGATCTCCTTAGGGAGGGAGTCTATAGAGATCCAGCCAGCGCTTAGTGCATCGTCCCCTGCTGCAGGCGCGTTGCTTAATGGTTCTAGGACGAAGACCAAGCTCACCACGTGCCCGCGCGGGTCTCTGTCAGGGGCAGAGTAGACTCCAAAAAGTCTGAGGATTCTGGTCTCGATCCCGGTCTCCTCCTGCACCTCGCGCCTCACTGCGTCCTCCACCCTCTCGCCATACTCCACGAACCCCCCTGGAAGCGCGTACCAGCCCTGGAATGGTGGTCTCCCACGCTTGATCATTAAGATGCTGCGCTCTCGCACGACTATGCCGTCCACGGCTATGCGAGGATGCACCCTATGCACCACTTAGTCCCTCACCCCTATCTCGGAGATCGTGATGACCGCCTCTGCCTCGGGGAGGTTCGGGGAATCCACAAGGCGCGCGATGCGCTTCCCGCCCTTGCTCTTCCTGAGGTAGAGTCGAAAGGTAGCAGTGTGCCCCACGATGTGCCCGCCGATCGGTTTGGTGGGGTCCCCGAAGAACGCGTCGGGTCTGGCAGATACCTGGTTGGTCACCAGGATCACTGCGTTGTAGAGATCGCCAAACCTCAGGAGGTCGTGCATGTGCCTGTTGATCTTCTGCTGGCGATCGGCGAGTGAGCTTCTGCCCACGTACTCCGCCCTGAAATGGGAGGTGAGCGAGTCCACGACAAGGAGTCTGATGCGGCGCGCCCCCGCAATCTCTTTCGCCTTGTCAACGAGCAGCATCTGGTGGTGGGAGTTGAACGCCCTTGCCACGTGTATGCGCTTCAGCACCTCCACGGGGTCGAGGTCCATTCCCTCAGCCATCTGCACTATGCGCTCAGGCCTGAAGGTGTTCTCGGTGTCGATCAGAATAGCCTCTGCGCCCAGCCCTCCGTCCTCCGGGGGCAGTTGGATGTTCACCATGCACTGGTGCGCGATCTGAGTCTTCCCGGAGCCGAACTCCCCAAACATCTCTGTGATAGCCTGGGTTTCGAACCCCCCGCCGACCAGATCGTTCAGCGCTTTGGCGCCGCTGGTCAGCTTGCCGACATTTTTTCTGCGCTCGAGGAGCACATCGCCGGTCTCGAACGAGCCTATGTCTGCCTCCTTCTTTGCCGCCGCTATGATCTTCGCAGCCGTGGCTTCACCCACATCCACAGCCTCAGCAAGGCTCTTCGGGGACTCCACAGCGATGGACATCAGGGTGGTGTAGCCCGCCTCCCTGAGTTTCTGGGCAGTTGCGTCTCCTACTCCTGGCAACTCTTCTATGCTTTTTTCAGGCATGGTGTCACCATCCCCTCCGATGCGCCCTGCGGTTATAAGGGTTCCCGAGGGAGGTGGGCGAAAGTGCTCCGCACTCAATCGCCTATGACCTTCGTGATCTGGAACTTCTCTCCGTCATGCATGAGGGTGTAGAGCCCCGTGGAGTGCTTCGTGCCTCTCATCTTGTCGATCATGATCTGGCGCTGGACATCCACCCCCGAGCGCTCCTTTCGCAGTTTTATGATCCCGTCTGCGAGAAAGTCCTCTTCATGCACGACGTTTATATCCGTGGCTTCCTCTGAGATGATGAAGGTGGTGACCCCGAGGTCCCTCAGCCAGCCGAAGATCTCGAAGAGATCTATTCGCCTGCTCTCTACCCCTGCCAGAATCTCCAGCACAGGCAGGGAATCCACTACGAGGAGATCGTACTTCATGCTCGCCCTCAGGTTCTCGGTGTACATCTTGAATATCTTCATCCAGTCCTGAGCGCCTGCGATCTCGGGCATGTGCATCCTCAGGTATCCCATGTCCACGATGCTCAGGAAGTCCTCGACCTCTGTGGGGTCCATCCCCAAGCCGATCACCTGATCGAGCAGGCTGTCCCTTCCCTGCTCCAGCGAGATGTACAGTCCTTTCATCCCTCGCTCCTGCGCGTTGCGGTAGAGGACGTTGTATGCAATAGATGACTTCATGGTGCCAGGCATCCCAGAGATGAGGACGACGTGCCCCTTCGGAATCCCGCCGTTCATGCGCTCGTCGAGCCCTTCGATGTACGTCTTGATCCGGTCCTTCATCACGATCTCCACCGCAGGCATCGTGCCTTTAGATTTAAAGGTTGTCTTCTTCCTTGCAAACCCCCAAGAATACCACAAGACGGGTGCATACAGGCGCAGGGGCGAGAGCGCTCATGCAACTACGTCGCATTAGGCTCCCCGAAGCTATCATAGTGCTGCCTCCCATCCTTGACCCACTGCCCTGCGTTTAGTGGAACCCCAATACAACAAAGAGTAGCCATCATAAAGGCTTTGGTGTCGAGCGAAGATTGCCAGCAACGGAGAGAGTGCGAAGCCAGCAATAGCCAGCAATAGCCAGCAATAGCCAGCAATAGCCAGCAATAGCCAGCAACCGATGCAAAGTATTATAAACCCTCATGTTATGGGGGGGCGATGAGTTTACTCATCGAGGTGAGACCGATGAGGGTGAGCGCAAAGGTGCTTGCACTGGTGTGCGTTGGCTTGATGACTGCTACGGTATTTCACGGTGCGTCCGCGAAGGGCGCGAGCCATGCGCAGTGGGACTACGTGGTTGATGAGGAGGGATGGGTGCATGGCGTCTTCGTGTTCCCATACTCCGAGGACTGGCGCGGTCCCCATAATCTGGAGGTATTCTACACTGATAACGTGGGAGGGGAATGGCGCCTTCCGATTCGCATTTCAGATTCCACAGGAGCGTCGACCTGGCCTCAGATCGCGATCGACCCAGTGCTTGGGATAACCTATGTCACCTGGCTGGAGGATGGTCCCAAGGACAGGGAGATATGGTACGCAGGCAGCATGGATTGGGAGAGGTGGAGCGCGCCGCATCCGAGCGGGAAGATCGTGGATGTGGTTGGCAATCCGGTGATGGAACTCGTGGCGGAAAATGGAGTGCTTGAACTCACATGGAGGCAAGGGGGATCTGCGGTCATCGTTGCGGACTTGGACTTCGATCTGATCCCGGACTATATGGACGAGCGCCCCCTTGACTTTGACATTGTGGTGGGGGAGGGGTTCGAGGCTGATATTGTCGAGTACTCGGCAGAGACGGGCGTGGTTGTAGCGGTGGATATAATATCCCGCAGCGGGAGTGTATCCATAGCATCTATTGAGCCTGCTGTGCCGATGGCACCGAGCACCCAGGACTATTTCGAGGTCACGTTCACCGGGGATGCTGTGTATGATGCTGTGATCAAAGCGCCCTATGAGCCTGCGGCGCTGCCGAGCGGGATTGAGGGCAAGCACCTGAGGATGTACTGGCTGAAGGATAGCAAGTGGTGGATATTGATGGATGAGGGGGAGAGCACAGGGGTGGATGTTGAGAACGATTATGTCTGGGCGCGCCTGAATCATCTGAGCACGTTCGTGATCGGCTACACCACCATCTATGATACAGACACAGATGGATTCTCGGATGGGACAGAGATCAACGCCCAAGGGACACAGCCCGTGGTGCTGCCTGTGTTTCCTGATGGTTCCTCAGAGATATGGATGAACTTCACAGCGCCTGGGGAGCAGACTGCATACATCGAGATCACAGTGGAGAACAACACGATGCCGAACGTGAATCTCTCTTGGTTGGAGATCGAGGGAACGCTGGATTCGTTTTCAACCCCTGAGGTTATAATCCCGAACGCTTCCGAGCCCTCTGTCTGGGATGATAAGATCGCCTGGCGGGATTACAACGCGAACCTGATCATGCTCAACGACCTTTCCACTGGTGAAGTACAGCAGGTCTCTGCCTCAGGGCATCCTGGGACAGATGGAGCGCCTGCTATATGGGGTGAGTGGGTTGTGTGGATAAGGGAGACGCTGCCCCCGCCGCCGTACCCTGACACTGCCTTTTATACGACAATGGCGTGGAACATCACGGCGAAGCAGGAGATAATCCTGGGTGGAGGGATTTATGCAGACATCTGGGGCGAGACAGTGGTTGGGAGCAGAGGCGATGGGGTGATTGTATTTGATCTATCTGACATGAGCTACGAGGTGATTGGAAACCAATACTGGCGCGGTCCCAAGATATGGAGCAACTTCCTTGCATACTATGAATGGCAGTACCCTGCTGATGTCTATGACCTGAAGTGGCGCGACCTCGCAACCGATACAGACCATCTGGTGGCGAGCAGCCTGGTGAACCCGATATATGATCTCGCTGGCACGAAGATCGCATACGCGGACAAAGGCGGCACGGGCGTGGGCAGCGAGATATTTGTGGTGGATATCATATCAGGGGAGAGCTACTCAATCATTGCACCTGTCACGCAGCTTGCGCTCTCGGAGGATTGGCTGTACTGGCTGAACGACACAGGCACCCTCTACAGGCATGATCTCTGGACAAAAGAGAGCGCTGAGATCGGAGCAATGACCGGCGCGCCATGGACAACCTACCTCTCCGCAGACATGGAGCGGGTGGTGTGGTCTTCAGGTGTCCCTGCCTCGATCGGCATGGCAGAGCAGGAATATAGACAGGTTGTGGAGATGCGCGTGGGCGAGCAGCCGACGCCTGCTTGGTCTATCTCTGGATGGCGCAGCTTCAGCGCGAAGCCTGAGTTCTCTTATCTGGTGAATGCGTACATTCGTGATCATTACGTGGCTGGGATGACGAGCATCTCCGTGCCCATCACTGTTAAGAGCTGCTCGGCGGGCAGCATTGTGCTGCGCAATCCAAGCACCTATGTGCTGCCGATCGAAACTATCCCGGTGGCACTGGATTCTGACGGCGATGGGATTGCAGACGGCTGGGTGGACAAGAACGGTAACCTGGCGTTCGACACCGGGGACACAAGTGGTGAGTGGCAACTCGTTACAGATCCGAACACCCAGAACTTCGTGGGCACGGCAACATCCCGCGCTGTCGCTGGGGATGTAGATGCCTTCAACGGCAATTTAAGGCTCAGACGCACCTTGCTCTCTGTCGGTGCGGGCTCAAGCAGGATATCGTTCGAGATCGAATACAACAGTCAGTTGGCGTCCGAAGCCTCAGTCATTGGAATGGGCTGGAGTTCTTCCTACCTTGCATCGATAACAGAACTTGCGAACGGGAACGTAGAGTATCGCACAGGAGAGGGCGAGAACTATCTGTTCAAAGTGTATGCAGATAGCTTATACAGCACGCCGCCCGGCTTCACTGGGCGCCTGTCCAGGGACGCTGCCGGATGGTATCTCTCTTTCCCTGATGGGGCGATGCACAGCTTCCTGCCCGACGGCAGGCTGAACAGGACAGAGGACAGGAACGGAAGGGGCGTGCAATGCGCTTACGACGCGAGCGGCAACCTCGTTCAAATAATGGCGGACAGCGGCACCACCATCACCCTCACTTACGATGTGAGCGGTTATCTCGCGGAAGTCAGCGATGAACTCGATAGATGGGCAGAGATCGGGCATGATTCTTCTGGCGCCCTCACATATCTCATCGATGCCGATCAGAACGAGATGAGATTTGCATACTCCTCTGACTTCCGGCTGCTGCGCAGCGTAGCCCCCTGGGGCTTGGCTACAGAGTACACCTACAATCAGACAGAGCCTGACAAGCCCTGGCGCGTGATCGAGGTGGTGCAGGGCGAGGACGCCAATGGCACGACCTTGAACCCAGTGACAGTGGCGCAGATCACATACGCCTTCCCGGAGACCACCCAGGACGTGAATGCAGAGAATGGAACTTCTACCACAGGATTCGATGAACTGGGAGAGGTCACGAACTACTCAGATCCCTCGAACATCACTACCACCTCGACCAATGATTATAAGGCTCAGAGCGTGACATACGTGGATGGCAACGGAGAGACGTACAACACATCCTATGACTCCGAGGGGAACGTCATCGAGATTGTGCAGCCTTCGGGCGCAGTGACCTCGAATGAGTATTTCACTTCCCAGGATGGCGTGAAGGTGTTTAGCCTACCGAGGCGCGAGATCGCGGAGAACGGAGCGCTCACCAGGCGCTGGTACGATCCCAATGGGAACGAGATAAGGAATTCTGATCCCGCGAGGGTGGACAGCCTCAACTGGTACGATGGGTACGGAAGGCTGGTGGAGATTAGGGACGTGAGGGGCGCCCGTACCGCTCACACATACGATTCGAGGGACAACGTGCTCAGCACCACGGATGCTCTCGGTGGCGTGACCTCGTGGACATACGACATCGTTGGAAGGCGCATCTCCGAGACGAATGCGAACGGTTTCACGCACAACTATACCTATACTAATCTGGATCAGGTGAGCACGATCACAGACCCCTTCGGCTTCGTGGAATACAGGTGGTACGATGCTGCTGGTAACCTCGTGAGTGAGAAGGACAAGAAAGGATACTACACAAACTACACCTATGATATATTTGGGAGGAAGCTCACGGATCAGGACAAGATTGGATACGTTACATCCTATGCCTACGACGATCTGGGCAGGATGGTAGCCACCACCAACCCGGGGGGATACACGACCACTTACGCATACGACCCATCAGGTAGGATGATAGCAACCACAGACCCATTGGGATACACTACATCCTATGTCTATGACAACAACGGGAACGAAATCGCCCGCACCGATCCCCTGGGGCACACGTGGACAAAGACCTATGATGAGATGAACAGGCTAATTGCCGAGACAGATCCGCTGGGCAACAGCGTGAGCTATGCCTATGACATCTCAGGGAACATGATCAGGCAGACTGATGCCATGGGCTACAACTGGACCTTCGAGTACGACGAGCAGAACCGCAAAGTAGCTGATATTGATCCGCTGGGCGCAGCCACGCGCTATTCCTATGACGATCAGGGCAATCTTATCGCTGTCACAGATGCCAACAACCATACTTGGCGCTATCAGTACGACCTGCTGGGCAGGAAGATCGCTGAGATCACGCCCTTAGGATTCAGATGGGAGTATGAATATGACCCAGTAGGCAATCTCATCTCCCGCACGGATGCCAACGGCGCTACAACCACGTATGTGTACTGCGCACTCAACAGAGTGATCAACACCACGTATCCAGACGGCACATATATCAAGACAGGATACAACGTGTGCTACTGCGACCCGACGAGCGAGACATACTACGCGTCTGATGGAACTATCATCAACGGCTGGACGCGCACCATCGATCCCATGGGCAGGACCCTTACCATAACCACTAACGATGGAACGTTCAGCAAGAGTGTGAGCTATGCATATGACGAGATGGGCAACGTGCTGAGTGTTTCCACAGAGGGAAGGGTAATCAACTACACATACGATGGAAACAACAGAGTAACATCTCTCTCAGATCCTTCGATAGGGGTGGTGCAGTATTCCTATGACGCTGCTGGGAGAACCACCGCGCGTTCTTTCGAAAGCATAACCACATCCTTTGTTTACGACGATGCGAACAGGCTCCTCGAAGTATCAACTTCGATCATCACGATCACGCCGCCGCCAGGACCGCCCACCGTCACGAGCGCGTCTCCAGCCTGGCACCACACCTATCAGTACGATGCAAACAGCAGGCGCACGTCGATGTACGAGGATACCCCGTACTGGGAGGGCACACACTACTACACCTACGATCCCGCAGGCAGACTTGCGGAGGTCTCCTATCCATGGGGAGAAACCGTGAGATATGGTTACGACGCGGTGGGCAACCGCCTTAGCGAAGGGGTCGGCAAAAAGACCAGGAACTATGTCTATGACGAGGAGAACCGCCTCATATCATCCACCTACACCGAGATACCTGGCGGTTACCCGATACACACCTGGGCATGGGAGTATGATGCAAATGGAAATCAGATTGCGCAGATCGTTCTCAACGGGACGATGGGTCCATACTACTCCTACGACTACGAGAACCGGCTAATCCTGGCGCAGCAGGGCGACCCCGAGAATCCAGAGCTAATCGCTTCCTATGCTTACCTTCCTAATGGAGACAGGATAAAGAGGACGAACGACACAGAAACTATATACTACCTCTATGACAGGGAGGATGTTATTGCCATCCTGAACGAGACAGGCACCCCACTCAAGGACTTCTTGCACGGCATAGGGACGGACGAACCAGTGATACTCAAGATAGGGACTGATGTGTACTACTATGTGCAGGACGGCCTGGGAAGCGTCGTCGCCCTGATAAATGTCTCAGATGGCAGCGTAGCCGCCGCCTATCGCTACGATGCCTGGGGCAACCTCCAGAACTACACCGGCTCGCTCGCAACCGAGAACCCGTACCTGTTCACGGGGAGAGAATACGACTGGCAGACCGGCATCTATTATTACAGGGCGAGGAGCTACAACAGTGAGCTTGGTAGGTTCCTGCAGCGGGACCCGGATGGGATGGTGGATGGGGCGAACATGTATGTGTACTGCCAGAACGACCCAGTAAATAGGGTGGATCCGAGCGGGCAACAAGGGTTATGCGAAATAATCGCATTGGCCGCTGTTATAGAGATTGAATGGTATTATAAATCTAAGAGTGATAAATGGAAGCATGGGTTCGTAGGTTGTAAGTTACGTCAATCACTCATTTGTGATTGGTTCGTGACAAAGAAAATTGCCTCGGCAAAAGAGGAGATTATTGACCGCATCTCTGGAGGAACAGTTTCTGAAGAAGATATACAGGCAACATCTACGGGATGGCTTTGTGGTAATGAAGGGTATTGGGGCACGTGTGGGTGGGGCTGGTTAACATGGAGATGCTGGAAAACATATAGTTGCAATGTAATTTGTGATAGACACTTCCCTAAATAGTCTCCGTGAGTAATAAGCGAAGAGTATGAGATATGGATGTTAGTAAATTAGATAGAAAAAAGTTTTTGCCCTTAAAAGGGGCTTTAATCGGAGTGCTATTTTTTTCGATCGTCGTATATATGAACTACGCTTATTTTCCATTAACCATAGAAGATGCATTTACTTTCAGGCTAGATATAGACAAAAGTAGATCTGATAATCTCACGTTAAATAACATCCTCAATGTCCTCAATTCCGTGAACCGATATATCTTAACAAATCTAACCTACCAAAGTGTTCCCATGATCAGGATTGAATCCCCGAACCAGAAATTGTATCTGATGTATATATATACATATCCCAATAGGGGTATTGGGATGAATGGGAGCGCAACTGTGATATATAAAAATTCATTTGATCGTGATGCTTTTTCTCGTAGCCAAAGCCAGGTTATTTCATTTGTACGGGAAGTGACACAATGCTTTAATATACTAATAGAGGATTGGGAAATTAGAGTGGACGACAATGATTTTAATATAATGTACTATCAAGTCTCTTTCTTCTCTTCAGTTCTACTTACTATATCTGGCGTTGGGATTATTTTGATATACGCTAATAAATATTGGGCGAAGAAAAGACGAGAAGGAGTACATGAAGACGAATCTGAGATGTGCAGACACATCGAGAAGAACAACCTCATACAAGATAGGAAACGATGAGCCAGTCGCAATGAAATACGCTAACAACGTCTCTTACTACGCTCAGGATGGACTGGGGAGCACAGTTGCCCTGATAAACGTCGCGGACAACAGCGTAGTTGCCGGATACAGATACGACACATGGGGCAATATCGTCAATTACACTGGTTCCCTCGCAACAGAGAATCCATATCTGTTCACCGGCAGAGAGTACGACTGGCAGACTGGGATATACTACTACAGGGCGAGGAGCTACGATGCGAAGTTGGGTAGATTCCTGCAGAGAGACCCAGAGGGGATGGTGGATGGGGCGAATATGTATGTGTACTGCCAGAACGACCCAGTGAATAGGGTGGATCCCAGTGGAACAGCAGGTTGGTACATATGTTTAGCACTAATGCTTTCGTTGGCTCTTACAGCATACCGTACTTCTAGTCTTATGGCTCATTCAGAACATTGGGCATCTCATGCCTTTATAGGCTGTTCTCAACGAAGAGCTGGGTGTGACTATTGGACAGTACGTGCGCAAGCATGGGTACTGGAAGCGCTCTATCCACCGATATTTATAGATATGGACTCTAAAGACGTATCTGCAACTCTGTGGGGGTGGTACGACTATGAGTGGGGGGGATGGTGTGGCCCATGGTGGTGGAGATATCGATGTAATTCATGCGTCACCATTGCATTACATTTCTTCCCATCACAATACACTGATGATAAGCCGTATGCATTACATGACACGAGCTATATCCCATGATTAACAAGGGTAATACCAAACAGACCATACTAGTCCTGTTAGTTATAACAGTAACTATCTTGAGTACTATCTCTCTCGTTCTAATTACAGGAACATATACTAAATTCGCTCAAGAGAAATATCCATGGCATATTTGGTACGAGGCCAGGTATGAAAACAAATTAGATTTTTCGTCAATTATCCCGATTCTTCAATGCGAAAATGTATCCTACGAAGTTG
>JBFMEL010000055.1:0-12407 GCA_040753455.1 Thermoplasmatota archaeon
CGGATGGGAAGAGCTCACAGTAGAGCCCGTGAAGCAGGAGAGGCTGGACGATGCGCTCTCCCTGGCAGAGATGCTCACCGAGATCTTCCTCATCCTCGGGCTGTTCTGCATGGTTGCGGGTCTCATGCTGGTCGTCAACATATTCGTGCTCCTGGCAGAGGAGCGAAAGGCAGAGATGGGGATCTCCAGGGCGATAGGCTTGAAGCGCTTTCATCTGACGCAGACCTTCGTCTTCGAGGGTGTGGCTTATGCAGCCTTCGCCGCCCTAGTCGGGGCGCTCACCGGCGTGGTTCTAGCATACATAATGATCGAGGCTTTCAACAGCATCGTTGCCTCATTTTTTGCAGAGGATGCGCTGAGGCTCATATTCAAATTCGAGTGGGAGAGCATCCTCCTTGGCTTTGGACTGGGCTTTCTGGTCACATTCCTCACAGTGGTGTTAGCCGCCTGGAGAGTGAGCCGCCTCAACATCGTGCGCGCGATCAGGGACATCCCTGAGCCCGCACCTTCAGGGCTCACAGTGCCCGAGGCGGCGTTAGGGTTATTCCTTTTATTCATCGGTGCATTGGGCACATATCTCGGTCTGAGCTCGCTCTCCCTGTTGCTGGTCTCAGCCTCGCCATGCCTCATGATGTTAGGGGCTGGCATCCTTGCTATGCGCGTCATCGGACCAAGGGCGAGCTTCACGGCAGTGGGGGCAGGTATTATAGCCTGGCTACTGCTCCCCATAAACGTCGTCGAGGGGGCGAAGGGCGGCATCGAGGTCTTCGTGACCACTGGCGTGCTGCTGGTCACGGGCGCCGTGCTCATCGTGATCTTCAACTCCAAGCCGCTGCTCTTCGTGGTCTTCAGCCTCATGAGAAGGAAAAGGAGCCTCGCCCCTGTGCTGAAGACCGCGATCTCATATCCCATGAAGAAGCCCTTAAGAACCGGGCTGACGCTGGCGATGTTCGCGCTGGTGATCTTCACAGTCACCGTGATCTCGTTCATGACCGAGATGCAGACATCGTATGTGGAGACATCGATAAAGGAGCAGTCAGGGGGTTACGGGGTCATTGGCTACACCGTCTCAGGGGAGACGCTGGTGGGTGCAGAGGAGAGGATCGCGAGCTCCCCCTATATCCCGAGCGGATCGGTGGCGCAGGTTCATGAGGTCTGTGTGGTCAGAACCACCATAGTCGTGGGCGGGGAGAACGTGAGCTACAGTGTCGGCGGGTTCGAAGATGCGTTCTTCCGCGAGAACACATTCGCCTTCTGGGATTATGAGAGCAGGTTTTCCAGCCCCGCAGAGGTATGGGAAGCGGTGCTGGAGGGCGAAGGGGTGGTGGTCGATGGCTCTGCTGCCGAGGTGGCGATAGAGCATGACGGTCCTATGAGGAGGTTCGAGGTCTCGCCCGGCGAGGAGATTCGGATCCGCAATATCACTGGCGCAGATGTGGAGGTCAAGGTGCTGGGAATATTAGAGGAGGCGCTCCTCTTCAACGGCATCTTCACCACTGACGAGTTTGTGAGAGAGCACTTCATGATTAACCGCACAAACCTGTTCCTCTTTAAGCTCTCTGAGAATGCAGACCCTGATGCCGTGTCCAAAGGGCTGGAAAAAGAGTTCTGGGCAAACGGCATGGAGACGATCGACGTGATCGCCGTGATAGAAAAGGTGATGCAGACCGCTAACGCCATCATGCGCCTCCTCCAGGTCTACCTGAGCCTTGGTCTTATCGTTGGAATCGCGGGTCTGGGGGTGGTGAGCCTGAGGGCTGTGGTCGAGCGCAGGCAGGAGATCGGGATGCTGAGGGCGATCGGCTTCAGCAGGAGGATGATCCTGCACAGCTTCCTGATAGAGGTGTCGTTCATCGCCATCCTCGGGATCCTCATAGGGATGTTCCTGGGCACAGCACTCTCATACGATCTGTACATCGAGTATTTCGAGGGCAAAACAGAATTCCATGTGCCATGGCATAACCTCCTTCTGCTCCTGCTCTTCTCCTACCTTGCCACGCTGCTTGCCACATCCTCCCCTGCTGTCAGCGCATCGAGGGTCCATCCCGCGGAGGCGCTGCGGTACAAAGGTTAAGCCAGGTCATGAGCCTGGAACCTTCGCCATAAGACACACTTCAACCTTCCTCTCCCGCACAGTCGAAACTAGGTACGACACCCGTATCCCGTTCGGCAAGCGCATTCTCGCATCGACCACCAGATAACACACGCGCACCATTTCACTAAAATATATTGACATATATAGACCATGTATGACACAATATATTATATTGATAAACTATTTATTTGATGTGGGGATGGTGGGGCGAGGTGAACGTCTATGCGAAAGAACACCAAGGGAGAGATCCCGGCGATCTGGGCAGCGGTAGTCATCATCGTGTTGGTGGTGGTAGGAGCAGCGGCATACTTCGTCATGAGCCCTGGGAGCCCGGCAAAGGCAAAGCCGGAGCTCATACAGACGGGTTCGAGCACGGTATTACCGCTTGCGATTGCCTGGGCTGAGGAGTACGACGGAGCGACGATAATCGTTTCCGGCGGCGGGTCGAGTCATGGGCTGAACGCACTTCTCAACAAAGAGGCTGACCTCGCAGATGCGAGCAGGCTGCTGAAGGGTTCTGATTACGAGAAGGTCGGCGGAGACCCTGCTCTCGTGAACCCGGATGGAACAGCGAGCGGACCTGCGCCGAGTGGGGTCTGGCCTGTGAAGTGGGTCGTCGCCTACGATGTATTGGTGGTGGTGGTGAACAACAAGAACACCTGGGCAACCCAGTTGAACTACGACCAGCTCTATCAGATATTCACTGCGGACAGTCCGGCGGTCTACTGGGATGAGGTATCGGGGCTGACGGGAGCCCCGCATGAGCGGATAGAGATATACGCACCCGACGCTGCCAGCGGGACATACGATTTCTTCTTCGAGGAGATCATTCCGCATTGGGGCAAGGACGATCAGGTGACTGACACACGTCTCGACAGCGGCGATGGGGTCTATCATCCGAGTGCGGACGACAACGTCATCCTAGACGCGATAATGAAGAACGAGTATGCGATCGGTTACTTCGGATTCGCTTATTACAAGGAGAACACGGGGAGTATCAAGGCGGCCTGGTTGGCGGAGGCGGGCACAGACTACGAGGAGCCGTCCCTGGCGAACGTGGAGGACTACCCGATGGCGCGACCCCTGCACATCTATACTGATGGGGTACCGGAGCCAGGAACGCCAGTGAACGACTATCTGCGGTACGTACTCAGCGAGGAGGGTCAATCCTTGGTACCTGAGGTCGGCTATGTGCGGCTTTCCTTCGTTGATTCTGGACTGGTGACCTCGCAGCTCGATAAGCTGCAGGACAACTCCTGAGCGAGGGATTGATGGGGGACAAGGCATCCGTTGAGCAGGGGAGCGAGGCTGCTATTTCGCTCACCCGCAAAATCTCTATAGGCGAGCGAGCGATAGTCTGGCTGCTCTTCATAACCGCCAGCGTTGCCATCGTGGTGAGCTTCGCCATCGTCTATACTCTTCTCCAGGGGTCCGCGGGTTTCTTCCTCAGCCCCGAGGTGGACATTCTCGAGTTCTTTACAGGCAATAGATGGGTGCCGACGGGCACTGACCCGAGCTTCGGTCTTTTGCCCTTGATCTCCGGCACTGTTCTAGTGGCTGGCGGGGCGCTTGCCATCGGCATGCCCATAGGGATAGGCGCCGCGCTGTACCTTTCGGAGTTCGCAAGCCCCCGAGTACGTGCCATCGCCAAGCCTGTCGTGGAACTGCTGGCTGGCATTCCGTCTATCGTATATGGTTTCTTCGCCCTGCTGGTGATCAGCCCTTTTTTCAGGGAGAACTTCGGCGCCAGCTACTTCAATGCGATAAGCGCGATAATCGTGATGGCGGTGATGATACTGCCGATAGTAGTCAGCGTCTCGGATGATGCGATGCGGGCGGTGCCCAGGCATCTCAGGGAGGCGAGCCTGGCAATGGGTGCTACTCACTGGGAAACTTCGACGAAGGTCGTGATACCTGCGGCATCGAGCGGCATCATCGCCTCGGGTCTGCTTGGGCTGGGCAGGGCGATAGGGGAGACGATGGTGGTGACCCTCGTGGCGGGCAGCGTCGCGCGCCTTACCTTCAATCCACTCGAAGAGGTGCAGACGATGACCGCCTACATTGCTCAAACCGCAACTGGGGATCTTCCGCCAGGGGTGACTGTGGAGGCAGCCTTCGCGATGGGCTTGGTACTCTTCGCTATCACTTACATCGTCAACATGCTTGCCGCCAGGGTTGTTCGCCGGATACAGTCTGGCGCATCGGGGAAGAAGGGGATACTGGCAAGGGGTCTTTCCCGCCTTTCATCCTGGATAGGCAGCGTGGGTTCAAAGATCCGCGGCGCGAGCAAAATTCTCTCCCTAAAACGGCGGTATTTCAAGGAGAATAGCGGAAAGGTCATGACAGGGGGCTGCCTGCTCTTCGCATTTGGGTTCCTGATCTTCCTTCTGTATTCTGTATTCGAGAAGGGCATCTTTCAGCTGGACCTGCACTTCCTTTCTTCTGCCCCGAGCTGGCGCCCGGACAATGCTGGGATATGGCCTGTGATACTGGGCTCTGTGTACTTGATGGCTCTGACGATGATGTTCGCCGTGCCGCTGGGCATAGGTGCTGCGATATATCTCAACGAGTTCGCGAGGGATACGTGGTACACGCGCTTCCTGCGGCGCATCATCCAGAATCTGGCAGGCGTGCCGTCCATCGTATTCGGTCTGGTCGGGCTTGCAGTTTTCACCCGCCTCTTCGGGTTCGGTCCAAGCCTGCTGGCAGGAAGCCTGACGCTCGCCATAATGATCCTGCCAATCATCGTGGTGACAACAGAGGAAGCGCTCAAAGCTGTGCCGCAGACTTTCAGGGAGGCTGCCTGGGCATTGGGAGCGACGAAATGGCAGACGGTCCGCCATCATGTGCTTCCAAACGCGCTTCCGGGGACGATCACAGGCTCTCTCCTTGCCCTATCGAGAGCTATCGGCGAGACTGCTCCCATTCTATTCATAGGGTCTATGTTCGCCAAGTATGCCCCAACCAGCATATTCGATGGATTCATGGCACTGCCGTACACGATATTCTACTGGACGCGGCATCCTAAGGTGGCGTTCCACGAGCTGGCCGCGGCCACCATCATCGTTCTTCTCGTAATCCTGTTAAGCATGAACGCTATAGCCATATTCATTCGTCACAGGGCGGAGAAAAGGAGGAATTGGTGATGTCCGTCATTTCTAAGACAGAAAGTGAGGCAGGAGAGTCTGTGATCACCAGCTCTGGGATTTCAATACGGAATCTGGACGTGTATTATGACGAGATTCACGCGATAAAGAAGGTCACGATGTCTATCCCTGAGAAGAGGGTAACAGCCCTGATCGGTCCGAGCGGCTGCGGGAAGAGCACCCTGCTGCGCTCCATAAACCGCATGAACGACGAGATTCCAGGCTGCAGGATGGATGGAGAGATATACTGGCAGGGCATAAACATCCTGGCGAAGGATGTGGACCCGGTCGCCCTGCGTTCCAGGATAGGCATGGTATTCCAGGCGCCCAACCCGTTTCCGAAGTCGATCTACGAGAACGTAGCCTACGGTCCAAAGATACACGGCGTGAGGAAAAGGGAGGAGCTGGACAGGATAGTCGAGACAACCCTGAAGGCAGCGGCTCTCTGGGACGAGGTTCACGATCGCCTCGAGGAATCTGCCATGGAACTTTCCGGAGGGCAGCAGCAGCGTCTCTGCATCGCGAGGGCGCTGGCAGTCGAACCCGAGATCGTCCTCATGGACGAGCCGTGCTCTGCCCTCGACCCCATAGCTACGGGCAAGATAGAGGATCTGATAAATCAGCTGAAAAAGGATTACACTGTCATCATAGTCACGCACAACATGCAGCAGGCAGCCCGGATCAGCGACTGCACTGCCTTCTTCTACCTGGGCGAGCTGATAGAGTTCGGAAAGACGACCCAGATATTCGAGAACCCGCGGGAAGAGCTGACTGAAAAGTATATTACAGGGAGATTTGGATAGGAGGTTCGAGATGACCGAGAAATTCCACAAGGAGCTGGCGCAGCTGGTGATGAACGTTGTCGAGATGGGGCATCTGGCGAAGGAGATGATGGAAAAGGCGGTCAACGACCTGAAGAATCAGACCCCAGATATGGAGTGGTTCGAGGAGAAGAAGAGGCTGATTACAGAGATGGACGAGCGTATAGAAGTGAAGGCGCTTCAGCTGGTCGCCCTACACCAGCCGATGGCGAGGGACCTGAGGGAGATCGCTGCCTCCCTGAAGATCATTACCTACATCACGAGGATAGGCATGTACGCCAAGGATATCTCAAAGATATCCGAGATTCTGGGCAGGGAACCGCACATCGCGAAGCTGGTGAGCATACCCCACATGGCACAGCTGGTCATACAGATGTTGGACGACGCCCTCGGGGCATTCGAGAGAAAGGACGTGAGCAACCTGAATGCATGCTGGGAGAGGGACGACGCGGTCGACCAGCTGCTCGAGAACATCATCCGCGAGAGCATCACCTACATGCTCGAGGATCCGAAGAACATCAACAGATGCATGCGTTACATCATGGTAGCCCGATACCTGGAGAGGTGCGGCGATCACGCCTGCAAGATGGCGGAGAAGATCTACTACATGGTGACGGGCGAGAGAAAGGAGCGGTGAGATGGCTCATCCGGAATGCCGAGGGCGATCCTGCGCTGCCGCGCTGCGGTACAAAGGTTAAATAAGAAGATGGGGTTTAAGATGTGATGCAAGCAGAATCTGACGATCTCAGAAAGATATCTCTCTGGTCATCGGTAGCCCTCCTGCTCGCCGGGCTGCTGTTCTACGTGATCTGGAGCCTGATCTACGATACCTGGGACCTCTCGAAGGTGGAGAACATGGGGGTCTATTCGGTCTCCATCGTCCTCTGCGGCTTCGGTATCGTGGGAATACTGTTGTACTCCAGAAGGATCGCATGAACCATACCGGACGAGAAGTTTTATCTCTTGTTCCTCTATCCAGGTGCATCCCTAACTAGGAGGGTGTAGATGTTCGAGGTGCGGTTCCATGGCCGAGGAGGGCAGGGGGCTGTCACAGCCGCCAATGTGCTCGCGATAGCAGCCTTCAAGGAGGGCAAGGACTCTCAAGCCTTCCCGATGTTTGGAGTGGAGCGCAGGGGTGCTCCAGTTGCAGCGTTCACACGCATAGACTCCAAGCCCATAGAGATCAAGTGCCAGATATACAATCCAGATGCGGTGGTGGTGCTCGACCCCACGCTCCTATCCGTGGTGGATGTGGCAGGCGGCTTGAAGCAGCAGGGCACATTGCTTATCAATACCCGGAGACCAAGGTCCGAGTTCAACTTCCCTGAGGCAAGGGTCTTCACGGTGGATGCCACGAAGATCGCTGTGGAGCACCGCCTGGGCTCTCGAACCAATCCCATCGTCAACACCGCGATACTGGGCGCGTTCGCGAAGACCGTGGACTGTGTCGGCATAGATGCGATCCTCGATGCCATAGAGGAGAATGCCCCTGTGAAGCCGAAGGAGAACAAGGAGGCTGCCCGGGCAGCTTACGAGAGCGTGGAGGGATCCTGATGCCGCGCAAGCAGATCACGGTCGGCGCGATCAACCCGGAGCCTGGGAGCTCGAAGCGCTACAAGACCGGTACCTGGCGCTCGATGCGTCCCGTGCTGAGGGAGGAGAAGTGCAAGGGATGTTGGATATGCTACAGGTTCTGCCCTGATTCATCGATCATCAGGCATATGGACAGAAAGGTGATCAGCATCAACTACGACTACTGCAAGGGATGCGGGATATGTGCCCATGAATGTCCCTTTGACGCGATAGAGATGGTGATGGAGGAGAAGTGATCCCATGCCCAAGGAGATGGTGAAGGGTAACTTTGCGACCGCAGTAGCTGCGAAGCTGGCGAGAGCTGAGGTGGTGCCTGCATACCCCATCACCCCATCCACGCTCTTCCCTGAGCAGATATCTGAGTTCGTGGCGAACGGGGAGATGGAGACGCAGTTCGTCCCTGTGGAGAGCGAGCACAGCGCGATGAGCGCGTGCATCGGCGCCTCTGCAGCAGGGGCTCGGACATGCACAGCCACATCTTCCCAAGGTTTAGCGCTGATGCACGAGGTGCTGTTCATCGCCTCTGGGATGCGCCTGCCGATCGTGATGGCGGTGGCAAACAGAGCGCTCAGCGCCCCGATCAACATCTGGGGCGACCACTCAGATACGATGGCGGAGCGCGATGCAGGCTGGATACATTTCTATGCAGAGAGGAACCAGGAGGCGCTGGACCTCATGCTCATTGGGTTCAAGGTCGCGGAGGATAAGAGGGTGCTCCTGCCTGCCATGGTGGGGCTGGACGCGTTCGTGCTCACGCACACCATAGAGCCCGTGGACATCCCGGAACAGACCGAGGTGGACCTCTTCCTCCCAAGATACTCCTCACCCTACTGCACCCTTGACCCTGCGCACCCGATGACGATCGGCTCCTTCGCCACCCCTGAGCACTACATGGAGTTCAAGCTTGCACAGGAGAGGGCGATCTCCCGTGCTTCTCTGGTAATCGACGAGGTGCTCAGGGATTTCGAGAAGAGGTTCGGCAGGAGGTATCAGAAGGTCTCAGGATACCGCACCGACGATGCAGAGATTATACTGCTCACGATCGGCTCCATGACCGGGACTGCAAGGGTGGCTGTGGAGGAGTTGAGGGCGCAGGGAAATAAAGTGGGAGCGGCGAAGCTCACGGTGTACAGACCCTTTCCCCACATGGAACTGCATGAGATCCTGCGCAGGGCAAAGGCAGTGGCTGTGGTCGAGCGCGCATACTCCTACGGCTGCGCCGGTCCCCTCTATTCAGACCTCGGCGGCGCGTTCTGCAACATGGAGAAGAGACCGCTGCTGCTGAACTACGTCATCGGGCTCGGCGGCAGGGACATCGTGGTGGAAGACTTCAAGCGCATATACGCTGACGCATCTGCAAAGCTTGCATCTGGAAAACCACAGCGACTGATCGAGTGGATCGATGTGGACCATGCAGCAGTGGAGGAGGTGGAGTAGATGCCAGACAGGGAGTACTTGGCTCCGGGACACAGGGGATGCGCTGGCTGCGGCATGGCTGCTGCCGTGCGCACCGTGCTGAACACCGCGGGTCCGAGCACTATCGTGGCGAACGCGACAGGATGCCTCGAGGTGATGACCACTGGGTATCCTGAGACCGCCTGGGAGATACCCTGGATCCACGTGGCGTTCGAGAACGCGGCCGCTGTCGCCTCTGGGATCGATGCTGCCCTGAGAGCAAGGGGAAAACGCGATGGTATAAACATCTTCGCCTTTGCCGGCGATGGCGGCACCTTCGACATCGGGATTCAGGCGCTCTCCGGTATGCTGGAGAGGGGGCACAGGATATGCTATGTCTGCTACGACAACGAGGCATACATGAACACAGGGATCCAGCGCAGCGCTGCCACGCCCTTCGGGGCTTCGACCACCACCTCACCCGCAGGCTCTAAGATCCCTGGGAAGCTCGAGCGCAAGAAACCGATCGCTGCCATCGTTGCAGCGCACGACATCCCATATACTGCCACAGCGACGATCGCCTATCCCCAGGATTTGGAGAAGAAGGTGAAGAAGGCGCTTTCCTTGGATGGGCCTTCCTTCATACAGATCCTATGCCCATGCGTGCCTGGATGGGGAATCCCCTCGGAGCGCTCGATGGAGGTCGCGCGCCTGGCTGTGGAGACTGGTGTGTTTATCCTCTGGGAACTGGAGGGGAGTAATTTCAACAATCTGAAGGTGACCAAGAAGCCAAAAGAGCGCAAACCTGTGAACGATTACCTCAAGGCTCAGGGCAGGTTCAGGCATCTCCTCGACAACCCTGCGCTCATCGAGCAGATCCAGCGCGAGGTGGACGAGAAGTGCGCGATGTACGGGGTATGATGCGCAGCCTCCGATAATTTTATATTGTAGAGATATATACCACCCTGCGGTGCTAAAATGGCAGGACCTTATCAGCAACCGGCACAGTATCCACCGCAGCCGCACGCCTATCCCACCTATCCAACCCACCCAGCGCCGCCGAAGAAACCAGCGTTCAGCAAGCTCGTGAGCAATGAAACGGTAGGGGTGTTGATCGCCCTTGGAGTGCTCTTGCTATTCCTGGGGCTGGTCATTATCCACGCATCCCCCATGGTCACGAACTACGGCAGCAACCCTCCGGAGGAATTAACCAAGATACAAGACGACGGGGCGTTCCAGGCAACATTGCTCGTGATAGGCGACATCCTAGTTGATCTTGGCGTAGCGGCACTGGTAGCCACCCTCCTGATCTTCGGCGCACTGCGGGAGGACCTCGGAGACAAAGGAAGAGGCGGAGTGTTCGTGGCAGCAGCACTGATCGTAATAGCGCGCGTGCTCCTGCTGGTCTACTCTTCGATGATGGCCAGTATGATTGGTGCACTCACTGGTTTCACTGGTGGATACCCATAGGGCTGCACCCGATAGAAACCCCTTACCCCTCTTTTCTATATCCTACATCTGAATGGCTACTCCACAAACCATATTAATACCCATACGATACCCGCTCGCACGCCGAGGAGTCCGAATGAAGCGAAGCTCAAGGGTCTGGAAAAAACGCGGCAAACAGCGTTGGAAGTGGCGCAAGAAGAAGCTCAGGCGCCGAAAGAGAGCTAGGAAGATGCGGAAACGCTGATGGGGGTATGGGGTAACTCGGTATCCTCGCGGGCTCCAGTTACGGGCGTGATTGCCAACGGGTTTGCTGACCTCCAGAGGGTTGATGACTGACTGGAGCGATGACCCGACCTCGCAGGACACGCGGAGAGCGCCTCTGCGTGGAAGAAACCCGCTGATCTGGGTTCAAATCCCAGTGCCCCCATTGTTTTCTTTATCACTGGGATTTGTACCGAAGGTTCACGAGCGAAGACAGGGTCTTCGCGAGCTAGCCGCATGAGCAGGGCGAATGCGGCGTAGAATCCCAGTGCCCCCATATCTTATCATCGCACTGGGATTTGTACCGAAGGTTCACGAGCGATAGGAGAGCAGATGGCGCGGGCGATCGTGATATGCGATGCCCCATGGTGGGAAGAAGGGACGCGATGTTTCGGCGCTCGGATAGATGCCAACCGCAGCCTGCATGTAGCCCCTGCCCTTAATCAACCATGCATGGATCCTGCACTGCCTACACAGGTGAAAAGCGGTAGGCTGGAGTGATGCGCATGAAAAAGAGATGCAGGGACGTGACACCTGCGCAAGACAGAGCAGTCACAACAGAAGATGCGACAGACCAGATCATCGAGATCGTGGCGATGTGGCTCCTGCCGGGCGCACGGATGGACGAGATAAGAGCCTCGCCGTTCTACGCGCTCGTCAAGGAGCGGGTGAGAGCGCTGGCTATGGAGCTGAGGAATCGAGAGCGCGCCTGAGCAGCACCATCTCCCTTTCCTGAAAGAGCTCGGGGTCTATGGAGACTATAAGCAAGGCATTGGCTTCGATGGCGCTGTCCGCGAGGAGGTGGAGCAGTCTCAAGACCGCGCTGAGATCGTTCTCCAGCGCCAAGTAATCTATCCCCTCCAGGAAGACCGCGATATTCTCCTTCTCCGCGAAGAGGTCTAAGACAGTTCTTCCAAGGATCTTCAATCGGTCAGGCCTGAGGTTGTTCCCCCCTATCATGTGGCTGAGCCTGAGGCTCTGCCTGGGGCATGGCTCGGTGAAGGAGACAGGCTTCCTTGTGATGCAGAGGCCATGGCATCCTCTACTCAGCGCGTCCAGGAAGAGCGCGAGCCCCTTTTCCAGCCCATGCTCTTCTACGAGCACCACACCACAGCGCGTTTCCATGCATGCACAGCACTATAACATTGTATCGTTTGCGCTAATGTAATAGCAAAGGTAGATAATAAACCTATCCCTCCACCAGCCAGGCAGAACGA
This sequence comes from Thermoplasmatota archaeon, assembly GCA_040753455.1. GTDB lineage: Archaea > Thermoplasmatota > Thermoplasmata > SG8-5 > JACRNV01 > JBFMEL01. Next base: position 11,978 of record JBFMEL010000055.1, read on the forward strand.
TGACCCAGCACCAGAGGGGAGCGAAAAGGCGCAAGAGAAAGAGCGACGAGATCAAGATGCAGATCCTCAGGCTCTTGGAGGACGGAAGGGTCTATACGTATTCCGGGATATCCAGGTCGCTCGACACAGGCTACCCCACAGTAAAGGCGAACTGCGAGTTCTTGAGGGTTCTCGGGCTCATAGAGCTCTCTCTCACTAAGAAGGAGGAGAGCGCCAGCGGCAGGGGGCAGTCTGCAGTCAGGATCACGAAGAAAGGGCGCACATGGCTGAGCGAGATCGGGCGCTGAGCAGCCTCTCTCAGGAAGTGTTGCCCGAAAAATATACTGGCTCTTTCAGGTATGGAAGTCTGGGAATTTTGAAAGATCAGGCACAACCAAGATGGAGAGTGCCTATGCAGAAGGGGCTTATGGAATTGTATTCCATATAGACA
>JBFMEL010000056.1:0-12404 GCA_040753455.1 Thermoplasmatota archaeon
GCACAGTGGTCACCACACCGGATGCTCTGATAGAGGGAAAGACCACTGTGGTGAGAAACTTCGGTGATATCGTGGACTCTCTACGAAGGGACCAGAGCCACTTGCTGCATTATCTGCTCAGGGAACTGGGCACTGCAGGCAACATAGACGGTAGAAGGGCGATCTTCAAGCGGAAGCTCTCCAGTGCTCAGATCAAGGAATGCATCGATGCCTATGTCTCGATGTACGTGCTGTGCGCTGAGTGCAACAGGCCGGACACACATCTCGTCAAGGAGGAGCGGGTGCTCATTCTGGAGTGTGAGGCGTGTGGTGCGCGCAGGTCTGTCAAGGCGATCAAGGCTGCGCCCAGGGAGGAGGCTGCAGCTCTGGAGGAGCGAAAGGTCTACGAGGTGCTGATCGAGGACGTTGGGAAGAAGGGGGACGGGGTGGCTAGGATAGACAGGTACGTGATCTTCGTGCCCGGCACCTCGAAAGGTGCAAGGGTGAAGATCAAGATCGACAAGATCATGGGCACCGTAGCCTATGCCCATCTGACCAACGAGTAGGGGGGGCAGATGCCTGCTGGTATGAAAAAGCTTCAAGTGGGCGTGCAGATGGCATGCAGCTTTCTGATCGTCCAGATCCTTGCGCTCGCCCTGGCAGGGCTGTTCATGGGCGCGGGGTTTCAGGCGTTCGAGAACCCAAACGACCCTGTGAACCCTCTGCTCTACTTAGTGGCGATCCTGCTCTTCACTGGCATAGTCCTGCTGATCGTGAGGCTGGGGAAGGGCATGGTGATCCGCTACCTCATATTGGGCGCAACGGCACTGGTCCTCCTGGATGTCTTCATGATCCTCTTTGCGTACGGCATATTCTTTGTGTGTGGGGCAGTGGCTCTGCTGTGGGAGGCTGCGCTCCTCTCAGGGGCTGTGCTGGCGGCGGTGCTCACATACCTTCTTTATCGGCATCCTGAGTGGTACGTGGTGAACGCTGTAGGCATATTAATGGGGGCTGGCGTTGCGAGCATCATGGGTATATCGCTCGGCATCCTTCCCGTGATGGTGCTGCTCGTCTCCCTTGCCGTGTACGATGCGATCGCGGTGTACAGGACGAAGCACATGATATCCCTAGCAGATGCGCTGACGGAGCAGCACCTGCCGGTATTGCTTGTATTCCCGAAGAGCAAGGATTACTCCTTCATGGCGCAGAAGGGGATAAAGAAGGAGCTGAAGAGCGGAAGGGAGCGCGAGGCTGTGATGATGGGGCTGGGGGATGTGATCATCCCCAGCGTGCTCGCTGTCTCTGCATTTACCTTCCTGCCCGGGAGATCACTGTTCGTAGCCCTCGGCACCATGGTCGGGATACTCTGCGGGTTCACGGTACTGCTGCATCTCCTCAGGAAAGGGAAGCCCCAAGCAGGGCTGCCGCCCCTGAACATAGGGGCGATCCTGGGCTACGTGATCTCGTACCTCCTGGTCTATGGAGATCTCACCATGGGAATGACGATGTGGTGACGGTGAAGCTCCTCCTGGTCTCTGACCTCCATGGCTCTGGGCGGGCCCTGTCCTGGATAAGGGAGTGCATCGCCGAGCACAACCCTGATGTCGTGCTCATCGCCGGAGACCTCACGCACTTTGGTCCTCCCGGGTTCGTGGATGAAATAGCCACGCTGCTAGGGAGAATATTGGCTGTGAACGGGAACTGTGATACCGCAGCTGTGGTGAACAGGATGCATGCCCTGGGCATCAGCGCTATCGACCGCTTAGTGGCATTAGGGGATGCAATCATCGTCGGCATCGGATGGCCCGTGGGGGACAGCGCCCTCCGCCGCATCCCCCAAAGCCTGAGAGAGAAGGTGATGAGTCATGCACTCTCTCCTCTCCCAAAAATCGTCCTCAGCCACTCCCCTGCCCTTGGATATCTAGACGAGCCCTCTGCTGGACATCATATCGGCAGTCGGGCACTGCTGGAGTTCATCAGGGTGCTCGAGCCAGAACTGGTGCTCACGGGGCATGTGCACGAAGCACCAGGGATCATCGAGGGCAGGACAGTGATTGTAAACCCTGGGCCGGCGAAGGAGATGAGGGCGTGCAGCGCAGAGGTGGAAAAGGGAGGAGCGAGGGTTCAGCCCTTGTGAGGGCGCATGGTCGCCGCCCAGAAGCTCTGAGATACGAGGATGATCCGCATGCCCTCCGGGCGCAGGAGGTCGCTGCCCAGAAGCCCTGAGATACGAGGATGATCCACATGCCCTCCGGGCGCAGGAGGTCGCTGCCCAGAAGCCCTGAGATGCTGGCTGCCACAGAGCACGTGAGCAAAAATCAGCATGGGGCTACCAGCAATCTCAGCCTCGGAAGGTCATATATAAGGGCGCAAATATTTTATCGTCCTACTCTATAGCTCTCCTGAGGCTACGATGATAAAGACGTACATCCAGGGGTTCGATGAAGCCCTTGGTGGCGGCATACCCGAGGGGCACGTGATCCTCGTCTCTGGGACACCAGGCACAATGAAATCATCGCTCTGCAGCAGCATCCTCTACAACAATGCCAGGCACGACGAGCGCAAGGGGTTATACATCTCCCTCGAAGAGACGAAGGAGAGCCTCGCGAAGATGATGAAGAACCTCGGGATGGCAGATATCGATGACAAGAAGCTCTTCATCGTGGACATAGGGAGGCTGCGACTGGACCACAAAAACGCAGACCAGGATCAGGACTGGCTGCGCGTGCTTGCCGACTACATCACGCGAAGGGCGCGCGACGACGGGATCTCGCTCATCGTCGTAGATTCGCTCACAGCCCTTTACTCGCTCATCGATCTCAAGAATCCGAGGCAGGATCTCTTTCACTTCTTTGGTTTGCTCAAAAGCCTGGGCATCACCACATTCCTCGTCTCTGAGATGATGCATGGCACGGAGATCTTTGGACCATACAGGGAGGACTTCTTGGCGGATGGGACGTTCTTCCTCAAGCAGTACGAGGTGGGGGAGACGGATATCCAGCTGAGGATAAGGTGCGTGAAGATGCGCCATGCCAACCATGCCAGGGGCTACTTCGCCCTGCTGCACAGGCACGGCGGCTTCATGGTCACAAGGGTGATATCGGACTAGCGTGAGCCCACGCCGATCTCTGTCTGTGAGAAGATGTCACTTTGCTTTGCACGCTTTTATATGTGAAGGGAGATGCCCGGGCGATGAAATGGAGCGCACGAAACTCCGCAGATACCATCAGCGAGGGCGTGATGTGCATAGCACTCATGCCCGACGGCACGGTGATGAGGCAGCACTTCGAGACCGGAGCGCTGGCTGACTGTCGTGGGCTCGTTGACAAGGCCAACGTCGCCTGGGTGAACATCGCGCTCTCTGAGATGGTGCGCTCGAAGGACGTGGCGGAGGTCATGGGCTTCACCAAGGATCTTGTAATTTCACTCCTCGAGGAGCACACGGCAGAGTACGAGGACAGGGAGATAGAGATGGGGGTGCAGGTGCCGGCTGTGCGCGTCCATGGATTCGATGTGAGGATATACCCGCTGCTGGTCCTGGTGAGAAGGAACCTGGTCCTGTCCATACATCCGCTCGAGGTGGTGCGCTTCCTGCACTTCTCCCGCTACGCGGAGGGGTTCATGCGCAAGTTCAAGAAAGGGGAGACTGTAACAGACCGTGCCACATCCCTCCTAATTCGAATCTTGGATGAGAACAACGAGCGCAACTTTGATGGACTGCGCTCGATACAGTCGAAGGGGGAGCAACTCAGTGAGCTCCCGATGAGCTCCCAGAGCGCCATCACGACTTTCGCCTCAGAGATACACAGGATGAAGATGGCGATCTTCGACTACCTCGAGGCGCTGTGGGGTTCGCTGGATGTGATGAACTCCCTCCGCCACGGCGATGCAGATGCGATCAGCGATGACCCGAAGCTGCTCCAGCGCATCGGCATGCTCGTGGATGATATCAGGAGCCAGATCGGACTTACGGAGCATGTTGGGGAGGTGCTGGCATCTGGACATGAGGTCCTCCAGACAATATACAACAACCAACTGCAGCAGCTCAACAACAAACTCGCGCTTCTTGCCACATGGCTCGCGATCATCGCCACTGCGATTGCAGTGCCGAACACCCTAGCCACGATCTTCGGGATCGCCTCTATAAGCGACCTGTTCCCCTGGCAGGTGACAGCCTTCCTCGTCGTGATGTCCACCATCATCTCCGCATACATCACCTACCTCGTCCTCAAGGCGAAAGGCTGGTTTGCGAGGGAGATGTAGCGATGTTGCAGACTGCGCTCCCGCAACCCTTTTCATGCCCTGCCGCATACCCGCGCCCGTGAGGTTCACTGTCCTCGGCTCTGGCGGCTTCAGGATCGTACCCAGACCTGGCTGCAGCTGCGCGACATGCGCAGACGCCAGGAGTGCAGGCTACGAGAGACTGGGACCTGCGCTCTTCCTCCACGACCAGAACATGCTCTTCGACACACCAGAGGATATCGCGCTCGAGCTCAACAGGGCAGGGATCGAGAAACTGGAGCACATCTTCTACACGCACTGGCATCCTGACCATGTCTTGGGTATGAGGATCGTCGAGCAGGTCAACACGGTTTGGGCTCCGGACATGCGCTGGATGCATGTGCCCAAGCACAGGCTGGTGGTGCACATGCCTGCGGCGGTTCATAAAGAGGTGATGGAGCGGTTCGGCGTGTTCTTCGAGTTCTGGGCGCAGAGGGGGATCATAGAGATCGATGTGCTGGAGAGCGCGGTGCGCCTGGGCAGCGTGACAGTGGATCATCTCACGATAAAGACAGTGCACCGCACCCCCACGCATTCCACGGTGTATGTGATCTCGAGCCGAGGGAAGAAGGTGGTCTATGCGCCATGTGACATCGTCCCTTTTCCCATGGATGCTGCAGTCCTCGAGGACTGCGACCTGATGATCCTTCAGGCTGGTTGGACAGGCGATGAGATGAAACTGAGGGCTGTGCATGGACCGCATTACGAGGTCTCGATGGAGGAGATCATGGTGATCACCGAGCGCTACAAGCCTGCCCGCACTATCCTGACGCACATCGAGGACGGCGCGGGGAACACGATGGCAGGGCTGCGAAGGCTGGAGAGGAAGTACAATATCCAGTTCGCCTATGACGGGATGGAGGTGGAGGTGTAGCGTATCTACATGGGCGCTGCGGGCAGAAACCCTTATTACCCTTCATAGGATTGGAGATGCGATGATGGTCAAGGTGGATGGCTGGGCTGCCGGGATCACGTTCTCGGCTGCGCACTTCCTTCCCAGGCATGACAAGTGCGGCAGGCTCCATGGGCACATGTATGCGCTGCATGCGCATCTCCATGGGAGGAAAGGGGAGGAAGGGGTGCTGATAGACTTCCTCAAACTCAAGGGCGCGATGCGTTCCGCTGTGCAGGAGCTGGATCACAAGGTCATCATCCCGCTGCGGGGCGAGGGTCTGGTGGTGAAGAAGGAGGGGGAGGGTGTCCATGTCTCCTATGACAACAAGCGCTACCTTTTTCCGTCCGAGGATGTGGTGCTCCTGGAGATCGCAGCCCCCACTGCCGAGGAGCTGGCAGAATACCTCCTTCAAAAGCTCATGAACCTTCTGGGCGATGTGGAGGGGATCGAGCGCATAGAGGTCGGGGTGGACGAAGGGATGGGGCAGGGCGCATGGACATCAAGAGAGCCGTAGCTCTATTGTCTGGCGGTGTGGACTCTGCCGTGGCGGCAGCACTCGCGCGCTCTGAGGGATATGAACTGATCTGCCTTACGCTTGATTACGGTCAGAAGCACCGCAGGGAGGTCGAGGCTGCCAGAAACTTATCGAGAGCGCTGGAGGCTCTGGAGCACATGGTGCTCTCGATAGACCTGGGCAGGATCGCCAGCTCTGCGCTCACAGATCCAGGCCGTGAGATGCCCGATGGACTCGAAGAGAAAATTCCGAGCACATACGTGCCTGCGAGGAACATGATCCTCCTCTCCATCGCCATGGCGCTGGCTGAATCAAGAGATGCAGAGGCTGTCGTGATAGGCGCTACTGCAGTGGACTATGCGGGCTACCCTGACTGCAGATCCGAGTTCCTGGCGGTATTTGAGAGAGCAGGAGCGCTGGGCACCAGGCGCGGGGCGGAGGGAGCGCCCGTCAGAATACTCGCGCCACTCGTGAACATGACCAAGGCGGAGATCATAAGGAAAGGGGCGGAGATGGGCGTCCCCTTTGAGCATACATGGAGCTGCTATCGAGGGGGTGAAAGGGCATGCGGCAGGTGCGCATCCTGCATCTACAGGCTGAAAGGCTTCAGGGAGGCGGGGCTCGAGGATCCGCTGGAATATCTTAGCGCTTGAACAAATGCTCGATGAGGATGTCTCTGGTGCCGCGCAGCCTGTCCAGGTTTCCGTCCCAGTCCCTGAGCACTGCTCCGAAGCTTTTTTCCACCTCTCCGAGTACCCTGGATGCGATCTTCGACAGCCTGGCGTCGTCCCCCTTGCCTCTGTACACGAGCGCCAGGCTCACCACCCCCCTCTTATCGCGCTCGATCGCGATCTTGTGCCCGCCGAACTCCAGGCGCTTCAGCCCCCAGTCCTTCTCGTCCTTGAAGCTGTCCTTGACAAAGTCCTGGATCACCCTGAGCATGCTGGCGAACAGGTCGCTGTCGAGCTCGGGCACGAGCCAGCTTGTGGCATGGGCTATGAGCGTCCCGTCCTTGTATGTCAGGAACGCCTGCTCCACGAGCGGCTTGCGCCTCTTGTACGCGACGAATATTATTGCCCCAACCGCACCCAGGATGATGACGAGGGGCAAGAGCCAGGGAGGAATGGGCGGGGGCGCGGGTGCCGCCTCCACTGACACGTTCACCTGCATGTACGCCTGCGCCTCGCCGTCCGATACTATGATCATGATGATGTCCTTCCCTGCCTGGGAATACCTGAACGTGAGGTACGTACCAGCGATCGTGATCTGCCCGCTGTCGGTGGATATGTGGAGATCGGAGAGTGCGTTATCCACATCTTGGAGATAGGGCGTGATGTCCAGCGACCATGGCTCCCCAGCCCTGCCGCGCTGATCCGGTATAGGAAGGACGATCGGCGGGTCGTTCACCGGTCTCACTGTGATGGTGACCACCTGCTCTACGAGCGCACCAGTGTCTTTCTGTGCAGCCCTGAACCTCACCCTCTCCATACCATACCAGTTGATCTCGGCTGTGACGCGCACTGTGCCGTTATCAAGGACTGTGATGTTGGTCTTAATATTGCCAAAGACATAGTATAGAGCGTCTCCCTCTCTGTCGAAGAAATAGTCGGTGATGGTGAAGGGATACGATACAGTGTCTTCGTCCACCACTATATCTGGTATCCTCTTGACAATCTCGGGCGGGAAGTTATCTGTCACCGTTACATTGATGATGTCCCAATCTGAGCCCATACCATCAGATACCGTGATGTTCAGCACTTGGGTAGTGCCCCGGTAATCTATGGAGTAGTTGAGCACCATCACCAGATTGTTGGCTGCGTCCACCCTTGCGTTGAGGGTATCTGAGAAGATGAGGAATAGTGCCTCAGGCGGAGTATCTGGGTCGGTTATATAAGACGAGAGGTCTATCATGTAGTCCCAGTCATAGTGTACTATGAGGTCAGGCACGCCCTCGATCACCGGCGGGATGTTCTCCACAGGCTCGGAGAGCGCGGTGATCGTGACGGTGTTCGAGGTTTCCCTTGACATTAACCTCCCTGCCTGGTCCGAATAGTCAACCGTGAAATAATTGGATATCTGGGTGCCGTTGGAAGTGCCTGATTTCACGAGGCATGTGACCACGAAGGAATGTGATCCAACAGACACTGATGAGAAGTACCATGAATAGGTGTTGCCTGATATGTTGTGAGGAACGCCTGACGAATCAGAGAGATAACTAATAGAAGAGGGCAGTGTATCGTTGATCCATACATCGGCAGCAGGCTCTGAGCCATCGTTGTCAAAGGAGAGGAGATAGTAGAAGCTCTGGCCAGCGACCACGCTCGAAACGTTCACCGCAAGGTGCGGAGAGAGGTGCGGCAGCGTGGCGACAGCCACGAAGGTAACCTGAGATACACCAGTACTGCTGATCTCTGCTGTCACAGTATTCAGACCTGCGTCAGGACCGAGGGTGAGGGTTGTCTGTGCCCTTCCGTTACTATCTGTTAACACAGGATTTGTTGTCTCTATTGTGCCCCCACCAGAAGTCACATTGAACCATACCTTTATGCCAGAACCGGCAGGTGTTCCATCCTGATGCTGCACCTCTACCACCAGAGGCTGCGGCAAAGTGGTGCCCGCAGTTGCGCTCTGATCGTTGCCGCTTATAATCACGATGTTCAGGATGCCAAGGATAGCTTCTGCTGAGAAGTTCACAGGCTCTCCAACTAGCGCTAGAGTAGCATTGGTAGCAGTGATGAAGTACCAGCCTACTTTGTCTCCCAATCTGAGAACCGAACCCGCGATGCCGGAGGCGTTCGTCAGGTTAGTTTGAGGGCTCATCGCCTGCCCTGAGGCGCCCGAAGGCGTGCCGTTCACCACCCATCCTATTTCCACCCCGGGTATCGGATTTCCGTACTGGTCATCCACCCTTACCAGGAATGGAGCATCAAGTGTTTCCCCAGTCGTTTTTGACTGCCCGTTGCCCGAGACATAGGAGATGCGGTACGGAACATCAGCCTCAACACTAATACTCACTGTATCCCAGAATGCTCCACAGGATGCTCTCACCACATCTGTGACCCAAGCGGTCTGCCCAGCAGTGTATGTAGCGTCATAGATACCATCATTATTGGCATCCGTCGCAGAGGATGTAACGCCCGCGTTGGGTGCGCTCGGATTTGTATCGAATCCCAGATTGATAGTCAACCCAGGGATCTGATTGCCAAACGAATCGTTCGCCCATATCGTCAGTGCTGAATTTCCTGTCACCTGAACAGTCGTCGGATTGGCTACCATCTCTATGCTTGCTAATGGCCCGACTGTGGCAGTGGTATTATATTGAATAGTGGCTGGTGTACCTGGCAATGACAGGTTAGCACAGGTGACATTATACCATCCTGGTAAGTTGCCCAAGGTGAGCTTGGTAGAGACTAATCCATTCGCATCACTTATAGAGGTCGCGTTACTCAGCGATTGCCCAGTAGCTCCAGCAGGAATGTCTGTAATATTCCACCATACTGTTGCTCCAGAGACATTGTTCCCGAACTGGTCAACGACCCTTGCCCAGAAAGGCGATACAGATGTCCCTACATTACCAGTCTGACCATTGCCACTAACATACTCCAGATGATCTGCAACTCCGACTATAGCAGTGGTATTGTACTGGATTGTATCAGGTGTGCCAGGCAATGACAGGTTAGCACACGTGACATTATACCATCCCGGTAAGTTGCCCAAGGTGAGCGTGGTAGAGACCAATCCATTCGCATCACTTATAGAGGTCGGATTACTCAGCGATTGCCCTGTAGCTCCCGCAGGAATGTCTGTAATATTCCACCATACTGTTGCACCAGATACATTGTTCCCGAACTGATCCACCACCCTCGCCCAGAAAGGTGATACAGATGTCCCTACATTCCCAGTCTGACCATTGCCACTAACATACTCCAGATGATCTGCAGCTCCGACAGTAGCAGTGGTGTTGTACTGGATTGTGTCTGGCGTACCAGGCAATGACAGGTTAGCACAGGTCACATTATACCAGCCTGGTAAGTTGCCCAAGGTGAGCGTGGTAGAGACCAATCCATTCGCATCACTTATAGAGGTCGCATTACTCAGCGATTGCCCAGTAGCTCCAGCAGGAATGTCTGTAATATTCCACCATACTGTTGCTCCAGAGACATTGTTCCCGAACTGATCGACGACCCTCGCCCAGAAGGGCAGTACAGATGTCCCTACATTACCAGTCTGACCATCACCACTAACATACTCCAGGTGATCTGCAGCTCCGACTGTAGCAGTGGTGTTGTACTGGATGGTATCAGGTGTGCCGGGCAATGATAAGTTAGCACAGGTGACATTATACCAACCTGGTAAGTTGCCCAAGGTGAGCGTGGTAGAGACTAATCCATTCGCATCACTTATAGAGGTCACATTACTCAGCGATTGCCCTGTAGCTCCCGCAGGAATGTCTGTAATATTCCACCATATTGTTGCTCCAGATACATTGTTTCCGAACTGATCCACCACCCTTGCCCAGAAAGGTGATACAAATGTCCCTACATTACCAGTCTGACCATCACCACTAACATATTCTAAATGGTCAGCAACTCCGACTGTAGCAGTAGTGTTGTACTGGATTGTGTCAGGTGTGCCAGGCAATGACAGGTTAGCACAGGTCACATTATACCAGCCTGGTAAGTTGCCCAAGGTGAGTGTTGTCGAAACAAGACCGTTAGTATCGCTCACGGAGGTAGCGTTGTTCAAAGACTGTCCAACAGCACCTCCAGGGATATCAGTGATGTTCCACCACACAATAGCACCAGATACATTGTTCCCGAACTGATCGACGACCCTCGCCCAGAAGGGCAGTATAGATGTCCCTACATTCCCACTCTGACCGTTACCGCTAACATACTCCAGATGATCTGCAGCTCCGACAGTAGCAGTGGTGTTGTACTGGATTGTGTCTGGCGTACTAGGCAATGACAGGTTAGCACAGGTCACATTATACCAGCCTGGTAAGTTGCCCAAGGTGAGCGTGGTAGAGACCAATCCATTCGCATCACTTATAGAGGTCGCATTACTCAGCGATTGCCCAGTAGCTCCAGCAGGAATGTCTGTAATATTCCACCATACTGTTGCTCCAGAGACATTGTTCCCGAACTGATCGACGACCCTCGCCCAGAAGGGCAGTACAGATGTCCCTACATTACCAGTCTGACCATCACCACTAACATACTCCAGGTGATCGGCTGGTGCACTGGAAATCCTTGCACTAGCGTTCACAGCGTCCATTTTTGATGTGTCGTTCTGGGAGGTGGCATTAATTATGACCCACGACTCATCACCAGGCAGAGCGCTTAGAGGCGACGATATGTTCAACGTATAGTTCCTCCACTCGCCACCTGCCAGCGCGGTTGTGTTCGTTGTGATTGTATCGTTCAATACCACAGTCCAAGTGGCATTGTCCATCATGGTCCAGTTCCAATCGGGCAACATGTCGAAGGTGGCATTGAGGTAAAATGTGTCGTTCAACGTGCCGTCGTTCTGCACGACAATCCACCACGTGGCATTGTCCCCTGCAGAAATTATCTGAAGCCGTGCCTGGGCGCCTGTAGGTGTGCTCTGGTACACATTGTCAATCGTGCCGTTTATCCACATATCTGGCTGGTAGTTGCCTGTCAGTGCCCAGTCGCTCGACATGTTCGTATCTGCCCCATCTTGGACCCGATAGAGATATTGTGCGGCAGTGGGGGCAGATAACGGCGGCGTGTCAAATGTCCAGTTGCTGTTCGATGTTGTATCAAGCGGATGGCTGTCGATCTCCCCCCCTGCCCCATACTGCATGTAATCGAATGTACAGTTGTTCCCATTGAACCGCAAAAGCACGTTATCACCCGTGTCGTTCCACCAGTCAGTCCCGTCGATATACACAGTGCCATAGTTGTCACTGAAATCATATTCATCTGCTCCGCCCCCGGACCTTAACGTGAGATTCTTGTAGGCAGGGATTGTAATGTTCGGCAGAGTGGCATCGTTCCCATCCTGGTCAGTGATGTTAATATTGTGCAGGGTGATGTTTGTCGAGCAGTTGTTGTAGAGGTCGATGTATTCATCGTTCCCTGTGCCGTTGGACGATACCTTGTTAATCAACAGCATCGGCCTGTAGTATATCAGATGCCCCCACCTGTCAGGTATGTCCTCCGGGCTGTCCAAGGGGTTATCTTCGTCAGGCCAGTAGATGGCGTCAGGGCCGCTCACATCATATAGATTAACCCCGAACCCTACCACGTTGCCCTCCACCTCCGTGAATATCTCGGTCGTGTTGATCTTGAACTCGTATACCTGAAGTGTATTGCCCGCATCGTTCACATCTGCATCCCAGTCTGCGGGCCAGACCTGCGGCACCCAGATAGACCCGTCTCCTTTCTTGGCAGTGTTTACCGGGCCTACCCCCAAGAATTCGCATTCTACGTACCAATCATCTGTCTGCGGGGCAGTGCCACCATCATGGTTCTTATCGAATACGAGGGCGCAGAAGTCATTGGTCCCTACGACAGTGTCGAAGTTAATGTCCAAAACAACGCTCACATACAAATAACTGCCGTTGATCTTTGCATAGACAGTCTCTAACTTCCCAACTTCTTGGTAATAGGCACCTCTAACTTTGCTACCAGCTCGCGCACCGACTTGATCTCCTCGCTGACGATATCCTTGCCGTCCACACACACAGTATAGATCTTGGATAGCTGC
>JBFMEL010000057.1:0-12364 GCA_040753455.1 Thermoplasmatota archaeon
ACGGTAATTTGGAGGCTTTTTCTTCGGTCATATCCTCTACTTCCATATTCACTCTGCTAGAGTCAGTATTATCTGGACAAAGAATGTAAACCTTCCCAATATCACTTACATCTTCCACCAAAAACGGGAAAATCTGCCCAGGATTTGTTTCACGCAAATTAAGATACCATTTCTCAAGGTCTGTTGGTGGATTGTCTTTATCTCCAACCTTGTCAAAAAGATAATCCTGTGCTAATGTTCGCATTGCACTAATCATTTGCATCTCCTTTCCAAACCCCTAGTCCCGCTTTCGCTCTGTTCAGCACCACCATCCCGAACCCCAGCGCCGGGCTCGATCCTATCCCGTGATTCACCAGCAACCTAAGCTGCTCCTCCTCGCCGTCCAGGAGCATTCTGCCCTTTTGGGCTAGGACCGTCCTGTCTTTTATTCTCCGCTTGCGGACTGCTTGGGGCTCGAAGTGGATGACCTTGACCGTGCCTTCTTTCTTCAGATAGTTCTTGACCTGCGTGTTCACGGCATCTTCCAGGATTTGCTTGTAGTCGGTGCCTGGTGTGTCGTGTACGATGCTCTGGCCGTTCTCCTCGTCGCGCAGGAGTATGGGACTGAGGGTTACGTATTCGCCGGGTCTCGCCACTGGCTCTTCCATCAATATGCCCGTGACCTGGAAGAGGGTCGGGCCTACCTGGACATTCGTCCCGGGGGCGAGCGCCTTCCCGATCGCCCTTACCAGGGATTCGTGGGTCGTCCCCATCCTGAACCATGCCTCCCTGGGCTTCCCCCTGACGCGGTGTATCTCGGAGAGCACGTAGGGGGACCTGTAGGGAGAATCATGAGCTGCGGTCGCTGCCTCCTCAGAGGCTTCCTGGAGCTTCCTGTACAACGCGCTTCCCAGTAGGAAATTGTGGTCGTAGGGGGGATCCTTTCCCTCTATGCGGTTGAGTTGAAATGTAAGATGCATTTTCTCAATAACCTTATATGGGATCTCATATAAAAATATGAGGGCAGGGGGTCTCCGAAACTACTCCCGCGCCTGCGGGGGATGGGCTTATTCAAAGCCCTCATCTATGTCCGCGCAGCGGCTCACGATATCTCCTCCACGACATCCACGAACCTGAACTCCCTGACATCGAATAGACCCCGGGTCCCTAACTTGAGCTCCGGGATGACCAGGAGCGCGAGGAAGGAGAGGGTCATGAATGGGGAGGAAAGGCTGCAGCCCAGCTTTCTGGAGAATTTATGCACTGCGCTAAGAGACCTTGCGACCTTCCTGGCACTCTCGGTGCTCATCAGCCCGGCGACGGGCAGAGGGAGCGTAGCGCTCTCGCTGCCGTGCACCGCGGCCAGCCCCCCGAATTTTGCAACGAGGCTCACAGCGGAAGCCATCTCCTCGCTGTTCGTGCCCACCACGACGATGTTGTGCGCATCATGCGATATGCTCGATGCCAGTGCTCCGGATCTCAGGTCGAAGCCGCGCACGAAGGCATTTGCCACTCCTCCCCTCTCATACCTGTCCACCACAGCCAGCTTCAGCACATCGGCATCCAGATCAGGCTGCACCTCGCCATTCCTCACCTTCAGCACAGCCGTCCCCCTCTCCGTGAGGATCTTGCCCTCGATCACTCCGATCACCCTCACCCTTGCCCTCGTGCCCTTGACCCGAACAGCGAAATCCCTGGGCTCCACGCGCTTGGCATGGATCGCCAGCCCCACTCCCTCGGCTCCTTGGTGAGATAGGCTGAGAGCCTCTTTTCCCACCGAAAACCCGAACAGCGCACGTCCCCTGTCGGCGACCAGCTTGCCGTTGATGTAGACCTTCTTCACCTCGAACCCTGTCATGCTTTTGAACATCACTATGTCCCCGGGCGCACCAGGCACGATCGCCCCAGGCCCAAGTCTGTAGTGCCTCGAGGGGATGCAAGTCACGCACCTGAGCGCTTTCATCGGGTCCAGACCATATTCCACAGCGCGCCTCAGCGTCTCATCCATGTGTCCGCGCAGCAGGTCCTCCGGGTCCTTGTCATCAGAGACGAGCATGCACTCCGCCTCCGAGATCAGGGGGAGCAGCGCCCTCAGGTCATGAGAGGCGGAGCCCTCCCTGATCTGGACGGTCATCCCCAGCCTCGCCTTTTCCCTTGCCTCCTCCAGGGTGGTGCACTCGTGGTCTGTGGATATCCCATGAGCCACGTACCTGCACAGGCTGCTCCCTGTCAGTCCAGGGGCGTGCCCGTCGATCGGTTTGCCTGCCCTGCGCGCGGCTTCCAGCTTCGCCATGACC
Organism: Thermoplasmatota archaeon; assembly: GCA_040753455.1. Lineage (GTDB taxonomy): Archaea > Thermoplasmatota > Thermoplasmata > SG8-5 > JACRNV01 > JBFMEL01. The sequence goes on from JBFMEL010000057.1 coordinate 2,277, forward strand.
TTCTGATCGCCAGCGACGACCCCTGGGAAGTTCATCACCTCCCCCAGCGCCACGAACTCGGGTCTGGAGAGCAGCGCCTCGATATCTGTTGCCGAGAGGTCGGCGCCAGCAGACTCCATCTCCGTGGCGGGCACGCAGGACGGTGCTGAGAACCTGAACTTCAGAGGGGTGCGGCTCGCGTCCCTGAGCATGTACTCTATCCCCCTCAGCCCCAGGACGTTGGCGATCTCATGTGGATCAGCGATCACGCACGTGGTGCCATGGGGCAGTGCAGCCTCTGCGAACCTCGAGGGCGCAAGGAGCGAGCTCTCGATGTGGATGTGACCGTCCACGAACCCTGGCGCCAGGTATATCCCGAAGTCCCTGCGCACCTCGCGCACCTCTTCCACCACCCCCTTCCTTATCGTCACCTCCGCGGGGTACACATCGTGCGTGAGCACGTTGACCAGGTTGCCCTCGAGCTTCATCATCCCATGCGATACAGCGCTTGATATTTCAGGGTTTCTGTGCAACAGGGGCTCTGCGGGCAACACCTGCCAGGCGCAGGGATAGATAGATAATAAGAGACGCCATCCCATCCATCCGATGGGCACATCCACGCAGGATGGCAGGCGCGGGCTGCGAAACCTTTTCTACCCGTGCCTGATATCCGAGAAGATGATGCACAGGAGACTCTTGAACTTGCAGGATGCACCCTCTGGCGATCTAGCGCTGCTGGGCGGCCCCGCATCTCACCTGGTGCGGCTGATTCAGGAAGGGGTGGCAAGCGTGAAGGGCTTCGCCATCACGCAGGAGGCGCTGGAGAGCTTCCTGGCGCAGGACGACCTCAGGATGGCACTGGCGCATGCCCAGAGCCTGAGAGGCGCGGGGGAGAAGGAGAGGCGCGAAGCCTTGAAGGGGCTGAAGGAGGTCGTCGAGGGCGCGGTGCTGCCATGGGAGCTGGAGATGGAGATCGCAAGAGCCATCGGAGGCTTCCCGGAGGGTGTGTGGCTCGCACCCAGCGTGGATGGTGCAGGGTTGCCCGTGCTGCTGCCTGCGAGGGAGAAGCTGGAGATGATCGAGCGGGTGAAGGAGCTGTGGCTGGCCTCCCTGGACCCCTTCTCTTCAACTCCGCCTCATCTTCCGCTGGCTGCGATCGGTGCTGTGGAATGCGAGACCTCGGGCACAGCGAGCGTGGATAGAACCGGTAAAACGATCGAGATCGAGGCTGTCTATGGACTGCCGCACAGCCTCCAGGATCGAAAGATCGAGAGGGACAGGTACATCCTCTCCATCCCTGATATGAAGCCGAGGAAGGAGCGCGTGGCTGCGCAGGCATGGCAGTGCTCGATGAGCGAAAAAGGGATCTCCAGGGTGCATGTCTCCGAGGGGCTGCGCGACCTGCGGAAGCTGGAGGACGAGGAGCTCGCCCACCTGGGGAAACTGGTGCTGGATGTGCGCAGGGTGCTGAACGCGGAGCCGGCGATCGTCTGGGGGATCGCAGACGAGCAGCCGATGGCGATATGGGTGATGGACGCGATGCCACATCGCGAGAGGGAACCGCAGCCCGAGCCCGTACCCGCGAGTGGGATCGAGTTCCCTGTCACAGCCACGAGCCTCTACATGTCCTGCGAGCTCGGCACGATGGATTTTGTACCCCCGGGGAATGTGCAGGGCCTGCTCCCCGTGCGCGCGGAGAAGTTCGTGCTCGGGGCGTTGGGGGCGCATCCTCTCGCAGCCGGGGACGCTGCGCTCCAGAGGATGCAGGCAGCGCTGGCAGAAGCCCTTGCCTCCCTGGGGAAGACGAGCAGCGAGAAGGCTGTGGTCGTATCCCTCTCGGACCTGAGGAGCGAGGATATCCAAGGGATCGAGGGGGCAGAGGCTCATGAGCCAAAAGCCCAGAACCCGATCCTTGGGCTGCGGGGCTTGGTGCGCCACCTGTCACCTGGGTACAGCGCTCTGCTCGACGCGGAGCTCGGAGCGCTGGCGGCAGCCCGCGCGCAGGGTGCCAGGAACCTCTCCCTCCTCCTGCCGTTCGTCAGGGGGATCGAGGAGGCGCAGCAGCTGATCCTCAGGGCTAGGGCACATGGCTTGGAGCGCTCTCCGTCGTTCAAGGTCTGGATATCCATAGAAGTGCCAGCGAACATCTTCATGGCAGAGGAGTATGCTGGTATATGTGACGGCATCATGGTGAATCTGGCCCATCTGCAGCATCTCATCTCCGCGATCGACCCTCACTTTCCAGCACTTGCGGACGCGGGCTATCCCGACCCGGAGGACGAGGCGCTCAGGCGTGCCGTGCTCGAGATCATCAGGAGAGGCAGGCAGCATGGCAGGGCAGTGGTGCTGGAGGTCGATGCCCCGCAGCGCAGGCGCAGCCTCCTAACTGCATCCATACGCGCCAGGGTGGATTCCGTGACATCACCATACCCGCATCTGCAGGAGCTGGCAAGGACTGTCGCAGGGATCGAGCAGCGCATACTGCTGGAAGGGATGACGAGGGAAGGGGATGCATAGGTTTCCCAGGCGCGGCTTGGACAGGGAGAAGGTGATGGCAGAGCTCCATGGCGCGAAGGCGCGGGACCGCCCCTTCATAAACGGCAGGGTGCTGAGCTCGATGTGCACTCAGCCCCTCGAGATCGCTGTCGAAGCCCATGGACTCTTCATCGAGGCGAACCTTGGAAACCCTGGACTGTACCCGGGCACACAGGCGCTGGAGAGGAAGGTGATCGCCTGGCTCTCGGATCTCTACCATGGAAGAGGGGCGGATGGTCACGTGGTCAGCGGGGGAACGGAGGCGAACATCACGGCGCTGTGGCTCGCGCGGAACCTGGCACCTGGGAAGAAGGAGGTGGTGTATCCGAGGAGCGCCCATTTCTCGGTGAGGAAAGCCTGCGATCTTCTAGGCTTGCGCGGCATTGAGGCACCGCTCAACCCGGACTTCACGGTGGATGTGGAGGCTGCATCGAGGGCGATCTCGAAGAGCACTGCAGCAGTGATCGGGATCGCAGGCACCACCGAGGTGGGGGCTGTGGACGATATCGAAGCCCTCGCAGAGGCAGCCGATGGTGCATTTCTTCATGTGGACGCGGCATACGGAGGGTTCGTGCTGCCTTTCCTGCCTCATGGGAGGAGGTTCGACTTCGGGGTGGAGGGGGTGTGCAGCCTTGCCACAGACCCGCACAAGATGGGGCTCTCCACCATACCCTCCGGGATATTGCTGGTGCGCGATGCGCGCTGGTTCAACGTGATCTCTGTGGAAGCACCATATCTTACTATGGTGCGCCAATCTGCGCTCTCTGGAACTAGATGCAGCGCTGCCGTGGCAGCCACATACGCAGCGATGCGCAGCACTGGGTTCGAGGGCTATGTGCAAGTGGTGAGAGGATGCTTCGATATTGCATGGCACCTCGCTAAGTTGCTGGAGGCAGAGGGCTTTGCCCTCGCCGTGAAGCCCACGCTCCCCATCCTGAACATAGCGCTCAGGAGCCCTGCGCAGGTGCAGAGCGCACTGCTGAGAAGGGGCTGGCATGTCTCTGTCTCCAGAGAGCCCAGGGCGCTCAGGCTCGTCGTGATGCCCCACGTGACCCTTGAAGCCGCAGAGCGGTTCGCAGAGGAGATGAGGAAGGTCGCCAGAAGGCTGGGTGAGCTGTGATTAGCCCCCATGCAGGAAGAGGGCGCAGCACTACTTGGTCGAAACAAGCGCATGAATGGCTTGCTGTGGTATCCAGCGCATGGCATCGCCCATGTACTTTTGCCTCATGAACTGCCAGCTTCATAGGAAGAATAGAGCCATGTTACTACAACGGCGGGAAGTTAAGTTTAGAATTTCCACCCTTCCATCCTGAACATGTCGAGGATGTCTATACATTCGATTGTAAATTTCTGACAGACATATGGAATCTTGATCTTATTTCCCCTTATCTTTTCCTCAGTCACAACTATTCTCTTAATCTGGACCAACGTTGCCTGCTTGCTACGGCTCATCTCGATTGCAAGAGCAATAACCCAAGGGTCGGCATCATATTTTCGGTCCAGCTTTACTAACCGAGGATATTTTTCGAGGATTTCTTTCACGATCTCAATCTGCTGTTTAGTAGGTTCGACGAACATTTGACTTTGGCTCTTTGCCCATTTGAAAAGCAGATCGTCTGTTTGGCTAACTTCGTTGTATACTTCTTTAGGGGCGAAAAGTCTCTTTGATTTTACAAGCCACTCCAGTTTCTGCCATACCCCAGGATAAATGTCCATCGGGTTATGCTTATTCAACTCGATTAGGGAGGACGTATCAATGATATACCATACTACGGTCATTTTCTCGCATGTTCCAAAATTTTGTCAAAGTTCCTCGATTTGATAGAGAGATAGGTCAGGACATCGGTGTATGTGATATAATTTCGGTCGTAGTTATTCGCCACGATTGAAACAAACTTGATTCCAAGTTCAGATAAGCATCTCCTATCTGCTGGGATGCCACCGCCTTTTTTCTCTTCTTCCCCTTCGCCTTCTTCTTCAACTTTTGGCTCGGATTCTTTAGGTTTGTATCTATCAAGAGTGTCTTCGTATTCTTGTCGAGTGATGAAATTTAGTTTTAGCATATTGTAAAGAAGCATAGCTTTACTGACTTTATAGCGATAGGAGAGAGAGTTGAGAGTCTTTTTATCAGTAAGCCTTCTCTCCTCCGACTTAAATATCTTTTTAGCTAGATCACGCGGCAATAGGAATGTAGATGCAAACTCATTACACCATTGCTCGATACTGTCCCTATATCTTATAGATATGTCTGGAAGATCGATAACCGTCTCCCCCAGTAGTATGTGGCCAAACTCATGCATCAAGGAGAACAGTCTAGCTTCTATACCGTCCTTTGAGTTCACGACGATAACGTTTGGTGTTTTATCGGTCAAGGCGAATCCTCTCGCATCCTCTACGGGCATGGGGAATTGGAACACAAGGATGTTCATGTCCTCGAAAACGTCCCTGAGGTCATTGAAGAGTTCATAAGGGTTCTTATATCCTCTCTGGCGTTCCTCGGTCAGCCCAAATCGGTCCCGATATTTCGCTGCGAGGACATCTGGTTTTTCTTGGGCAGTCGTTCGTTCAACTCTGGGTTGAATGGCGTAGTCTATGTTTTTCGAGAGTTCAGCCCCGATCTCTTGAAGGTTCCTTGCTCTTTTTATAGCATAAATTGTCTTTCTATCGAAAATGTCCTTCCGCTCTGGTAGCATCCGATAGTCCTTTGGCAATGGTGGTTCTTCTATCGGTTCGGACAGGAAGAACGAGGCGATAGGATGCTTGTAAGCGAGAGAGAGATCTTTGAGTTGTCTTAGGGTAGCGGGTCTCTCCCCAGATTCGATGGCACAAACTACTTCAACGCTGGTTTTTAATCGTTTAGATACGTCCTCGATAGACCAGCCAGAACTAACTCTCAGCCATCTAAAGACTTCTGGTTTTACCTCCATCCTCATCGATCTCGACATTTTACACACCTACTGCTTTTATCTGTAAGCTCCGATCTTTACGGATTCTACCAAGAGTCACCAGCACCTTCATGTTTCGGATGCCTCTCCCCTTCGATATATGAGGGGTCTATTTATGTCTTTCTTGGGGTACGGCGAAAGTACACGCCCCCTCTGCCATCCCTGCGCTTTCGCAGAGATATCGGGGATGGCGCTGTGTTTTATAAAATCTGCTGAGGACAACTATTTCTCTGGTGGGTGGGGTTCAGACCTCTCATCTATTTATAACCCGCCAGCGATCATGCGCCGATGACCGAGATGCTGTACATGAAGGACATCGAGTCCAACTACATCAGGGAGTTCGATGCCAGCGTGGTGGAGCAGGGGGATGGGCATGTTGTCCTGGACAGGAGCGCCTTCTATCCCAAGGGTGGAGGGCAGGAATCTGATACAGGGGTGCTGCGCTGGTCCGCTGGCGAGGCAAGGATACACGAAGTGATAAGGAAGGGCAAGGTGCTGCACTGCACCCGCGATCCCCTGCCATCAGGAATCGTCCATGGCGTGCTCGACTGGGAGCGGAGGTACGCCCACATGCGCATGCACACAGCCCAGCACATCATCTCAGGGTTGGTGTACGACCTCTACCGCGCCAGGACAGTGGGGAACCAGATACATGCAGAGCGCTCGAGGGTGGACTTCGCCCCTGCCTCGTTTCCCCAGGAAGACCTGGTGCAGATAGTGGAGAGGTGCAGCGAGATCGCAGCCCGCGGCGCACGGGTAAGGATATATGAGGCGGAGAGAGCAGAGATCGAGAAACTCGTGGACAGCCAGCGGGCAAACATGGACCTCCTGCCCAAGTCCATATCCCGCTTGCGCATCGTCGAGATCGAGGGGTTTGATCTCTGTCCATGTGCGGGCACGCACGTGCGCAATACCGCAGAGATCGGACGCTTGAGGCTCCTGGGGCGCGAGAGCAAGGGCAGAGAGACTGTGAGGGTTTCGTACACCCTCGAACACGCCGAGGGGTAGAAGAGGAGACATTCGCATAGAAATGCGCAGTGCTGGGCTCCGCGGTACTAGCGCCCCTAAAATCTGCAAGCCCGCCAGAGGGAAAGAGATATAACGCCCCAGGGCTATCACCACATGTGGATGAGCTGGTTATCATCATCACAGCGGCTGTGTCACTCGCACTGACAGCCTCGCTCATGCCCTGGTTCATCAGGAAGATGCATGAGAAGGGTCTGGTGGCGCAGGACAGGCACAAGAGAGGTATGACGCTGGTGGCGAACAACGGCGGGCTGCTGGTCCTCTTCGTGGTCATGGTCGCGGTCATCCTGATGCCGCTGGTCTTCAGGTTTATCAACCGCATCTTAGGGCAGGAGCTTCTATTAAGGGATCCTACGGATCTGGACAACGCTGTCCTGCTCGTGCTGCTGCTCTACGCCTTCTATGGAGTGCTGGACGACTACATCAATGTGGGGCGGGCATCGAAAGCGATCCTGCCGCTGCTCTTCTCCTATCCCCTGGTCATCGTCCTCGCGGGCTGGGACCCCTGGATCCCTGGCATGGGCACGATCACAACAGGGATGTACAGCATCGCACTGCCGTTCGGGGGGGTGCTCACAGGCTCGATGTTCCTCAAGTATGTGATCGCTCCTGTGTACATCATGGTCGTGGCTCACCTGAAGAACATGCACTCCGGCTTCAATGGGCTCCAGACAGGCACAGCCCTCCTGGTCCTTGCAACCCTCGTGCTCAAGTCCGGGATTCAGGGGGATGCGGGGAGCATGCTCACAGCCTCCGCAGTCCTCGGTGCAGTGCTGGGCTTCTTCTGGTTCAACCGGTACCCGTCGCGCATCTTTGAGGGGAACATTGGATCGTTGGCGATCGGCGGCACCATCGGTGCCATCATCGTGATCCAGCACTATCTCTGGGCAGGGTTCGTGATGCTCCTCCCCCATACCCTTAACTTCCTCCTCTATCTCTACTGGCGCCTGAGGCACTGGCTCAGCCCCGATGACCCGAGGTACAGGCTGGCAAAGTATGCGCAGGTGCGCGAGGATGGCACTATAGAGCCTCCGAACCCGTACACGCTCAAGTGGCTGCTGCCCTGCAAGCTCAGGATGACAGAACGAGAGGCGACGCTCGTCATGTACCTGCTCACCGCGCTGTTCTGCGCGCTCGGTTTCTTCGTCCCTGGGTAAACTACAGCGCCTTCATCTTCTCCGCCCCTGTGCCGCCCTCCGATCCACTCGACCGTGGCTGGTGCCGCATCCTACAGCGCCTTCAGGTCCTCCGCCCCTGTGCTGGGTTCCCCTGCCCTCTTGGTGACGTGGCGCTTGTAGAGCCTGCAGTCTGTCTGTCCCTCTATGCAGTAGCCCTTCGTGACGCATGCTGGGCCCGCCCCCTCGAAGAGCAGCGGAGCCGCAGCCTTCACCTCCTTGAGCATCAGGCTAGCCAGGCGCCGTATCTCCCACTGTGCTCTCAGGCACAGCCGCAGCTCGAAGAAATTCAGGAGCGAGCGTGCGTTCATCGTGACCACTATGTTGGTGGCGGTCGCGTTGGGCAGCACGTAGCGCGCGTCCTCGATCGGCACGCCGAGCTCTACCAGCGCGCTGTAGCCATCCGATATTCTCGTCATGGCGTCCTTGTACAGCCCTCTTGCCTCAGGGCTCCGCGTGACAGTAGGGGGGGTCACATACTCGAAGTCCCTTATCTTGACGTGGCGCTGGCTCTGCTGGGAATAGCTCGCTATGCGGTGCCGCACGAGCTGGTGCGTCAGCGCCCTTGAGACACCCATGATAGCGAAGGTGAAGCTCGCATGCTCTAAGACACTGGTGTGCCCGGAACCTATCACGAGACCCAGTATTCTCCTCATCCCATCACGGCTCATCTCACCCCTCGGGAGCTTGGAGGAATGGCAGGTCTTGGCAGCCATGGCGACCGTCTGCTCGGCATCCGGCGTATGAGCGACAAGGATGACCTTCATCGCTGGGGTATAGAGCTCATGGGTTCAAATTGGTTGTGCTCACCGTGAACCCCAAGGACGCGTTGCTCATCTCCCGCGCCAAGAGGTCCTTCAGCCTGATCACCTCGGGCGCAAGATCGCCTATACGCCTCGCCAGCCCCGGTACATGCCCGTCCCCCACCACCGCCACCACGCTGGTGTGCTCATCCACCAACCCCCTGAGCGCGCGAGCCATGTGCTCGTTCCTGTCCTCGACGAGCAGCTCTGCCAGCGCAGGGTATTCCACAGCGAACTCCTGAAGGAAGCGCTCCTCGTCCGCGTGATACCGCTGCAGTTCCTCATCCACAGCCCTTTTTGAGATGAAGATCCCTCCCAGCGCTGAGACCAGCATCTTCACCTTCTCCTCGAATGGGATCGCCCTGAGGCTCGCAAACACCGCATGTGCATCTCTGTCGATGAGAGCGATGGATGCGCCGCACTCTCTCGCAGCATCGGCAGCAGCCAGCATCTCCCCTCCGGGGGTCGTGCCGTATCCCCTGGCAATGCGCTGCTGGACCAGAGCCAAGAAGCCGTAGATGAAAGAGCCCCTCCTCCCCTCGCCGGGATGGCGCAGGGCATGGTATCGCGCAGGATCGAGCTCCAGCGCCACGACCCTGGGCATCCGCTCTGCTATCAGGCGCCCGAGGCGCGCCCTGAGGTCGAAGACATGCCCCACGCCGATGATCGTCAGCATCGCAACCACATCCTTCATGGCAATTTATAATCATTGGGGCGGGTTCAAACCCCCATAACATGCTTTTAACTCGGGCGAGAATGCGCTTTTACATTGTTTCCTCGCCCTCGCCACGGGCGCATGGTGCTGAGAGGTTGATGAGATGCTCCATGCGTCCTGGTTCAAATCCCTCCTTATATGTAGAGAACGAGGTTGTATAGAAAACGAAGCCACCGGAGCTGAGAACTCGGATGAGAATATGCTAATAGATTGGTTCTCATCCTCGCCCTGGACGCATGGTGCTGGGAGGTTGATGAGATGCTCCTTGCGTCCTGGTTCAAATCCCTACAAATATGCTTTTAACTCGGGCGAGAATGTGCTTTCACATCATTTCCTCGCCCTCGCCATGGACGCATGGTGCTGAGAGGTTGATGAGATGCTCCATGCGTCCTGGTTCAAATCCCTACAAATATGCTTTTAACTCGGGCGAGAATGTGCTTTCACATCATTTCCTCGCCCTCGCCCTGGACGCAAGGCGCTTGCAGTATGCTATCAGGCTCCTTGCGTCCGGGTTCAAATCCCTCCTTATATATGGAGAACGAGGTTGTAGAGAAAACGAAGCCACCGGAGGGATTTGAACCCCCGACCTGCTGATTACAAGTCAGCCGCTCATTCCCGCGCTGGCGGTCATCCGCCGCATGCGTACCGGGCTAAGCTACGGTGGCGCACCCTGTGGATGAACGACATGGTATTTAAGGGGTGTGGAGGCTTATTAACCAGGAGATGGATAGCCCGCGGATGAGCAGGAAAGGGATGGACCCTTGCACACCCGCCTCGATCTGGAGCTCCCAGGAGCTGCTGGAAGGCACTGTTGTGCCTGCATTAGCTGCCGTGCTCCGCACCAGGGGATGCGCTTGGGCCAGGCACAGGGGATGCACGATGTGCGGTTACAGCGCGGAGTCATGCGAGG
>JBFMEL010000058.1:0-12041 GCA_040753455.1 Thermoplasmatota archaeon
AGGGAGAGGGAACGGGCGCTGGAGAACAACCCTGAGGTGCGGCAGGGGCTGATGGAAGCCCAAGAAGCCAAGAAGAAGGCTGAAGAGTTGCACAACCGAGTCGAGGAGCTTGCGCAGAAGGCTCAAGAGGAGCACGAGGCGATGCTGAGACTCTACGACCAGTGCGATGCAGTCAGGCGGGAGGCTGACCGGGCGCAGGCAGATTTCATAAAGACGAAGATGGCAGCGGACAACGAACACAGGAGGCACATCGAGCTGATCAAGCAGGTTCACGATTACGACAAGATCATCGCCGGATTGCTGCAGAAGCGCCGTATGGAGAGGCGCGGCAGGGACGAGGTTGACGAGAAGCGTGCTGCTGAGGATATCTACGAGCGGTTCAAGAAGGGGGAGAAGCTGAGCACAGAAGACCTGATGTGTCTCCAGAAGTCGGGGTACATCTAAACTCGCAAGTCAATGGTATCCATGCGATATATATCCAGCCCTCCGAAAATTATATATAGAATCTACGATATTATGTCCCATGGGGTATCGGGCTAGTTGTTAGAGTGCATCCCATCCCTTCTGACAAGGCTAGCCCACCCTTCCTTTTTGGAAAATGTTCTCAGAAGATAGAAAGCGCATCGCATTTACCTCGTTATATGCGTCTGACCGCAGTCAGGGGTGGTCCAGATGCCCGAAGGGCGTCGCAACCACCCTTCCTTTTTGGAAATGTTCTCAGAAGATAGAAAGCGCATCGCTTTTACATCGATGTATGTGTCTGACCGCAGTCAGGGGTGGTCCAGACACCTGAAAGGGGTCGCGACCACCCTTCCTTTTTGGAAAATGTTCTCAGAAGATAGAATACTGCCTTGTGGCAGAAGTGATTATAGGCCAGCACTCCTATCGGTGTGCATCGGTGATAGTCATGGAGTGCCGAGGAATATCGAGGGAGTACGTGAGCATAGCGAAAAGGACGGTCGAAGAGCAGCTCTACAACGAGCTGGTAAGGGACTATGGTTTTCCGAGAGCGATTTGCAGGAGCCTGGTGGAGTTGTTCTTCAGCTACTTCAATCTGTACCTTGGAGCGGATAGGGCTGACGGACAATTAGTATACCGTGCGGTCCCGGCAGACGTTCCACCGGGTATCAAGACCGAAGAGATCAAGACCCATCCCGTGAGATTGACCTTGTTCTCTTTGGAGGACATACCCTATGCTTCCAAGGATATCGGCGAGCTAACGAAGCGGAGGATTGAGCGTCTTACAAACGAGGCGTTCGATCAGGGCGGACTCCTAACGCAGGCAGACCTTGCAATTCTCCTTGGCGAGAGCCCTCGTACGATCGGAAGAAGGATACAAGATCTCGAGGATGGTGGGATAATCATTCCGACGCGTGGGAACAGGATGGATATAGGTCCAGGTATTTCCCACAAGACCAAGATCGTGGAGATGTATACCCAGGGATACGAGTTCTCGGACATCAAAAGGAGGACACGGCATAGTTCCGAGTCCATCACTCGCTATCTCAAGGACTTTGCCAGGGTAATGGTACTCCACGAAAGAGGTCACAACCCGAAAGAAATCCGAATAATCACGGAGCACTCAGACAGGTTGGTTCGGGAGTACCTTGAACTCTATGAACAACTGAATGTCGAGGAAAACCAGGAGATGCTGGATCAGCTCAGAGCCATGTATCGTGAGAAAAAAAACGACGGACCTGGAAGGGAACTCAAGCAACCAGCAGACAAAGTGGAGGTGCGATGATATGGATGTTCCAGAAATGATCAAGGTCAAGCTTGAGGAATCTCTGGAAAAACAGGTCGTAGACCTCATCCAGAGAGACTATTCGATGGTGGCTGGAGAGAAGGTAAGGAACATGTTTGCACAGGACATCGTCAAACTGGTTCAGAACGTCTATCGCGAGCCAAACATGCTGGAGGTCGGACAAATGCTCTGGATAGGTGTGGATGAAGAGGAGCGGCCGTCCTACGGCAAGACTGCACACAATACCAGGCTCAAGCCGGTCATCCTCACGCCGATATCGAAGGAGGACATAAAGAACATGGGAAATGGCTACTCGTTCCGAGAGGTCAGGGAACAAAGGATCGTACGGCTGTTCAACGAGGCGAAGGAACAGGGAACGCTTCTGACCAATAGTGATGTGGGGATAATACTTGGTATCTCTGCTGGAACCGTGAGCAAACAAGCCCGCGAATACATGGAACGTGAGAACAAGGTCCTGCCCACAAGGGGTATCGTCCACGACATAGGAAGGGCGGTGACTCATAAGCGCATCATCATCCGCCTTTATCTCCAAGGACACTTAGTTCCAGACATAGCCCGAATGACGGGGCATTCCGAGGCCTCAGTGGAGCGATACATCAAGTCCTTTAACAAGGTCCGGATGTTGAAGGATAGGCTGGACCTCAATAACATCTCGAGAACGCTGGAGATGAGCGAGTATCTGGTGAAGGAATATCTCGAGATCCATGAGGAGTGGTCAAGAGGTGATCTGAATGCTTGATTACCGTCCCCAACCCCCACCCAACTCCTGCGCTGGCTCGGCCCGCTCCCCGCCGAGCCTGCTCGGAGTTCGAAAGGGTAATATCGGTGCAGAGGATAGGGGGTTCGACACCGCAGGAATGTGTGATGGCATCACTTCTGCCATTTGGCAGTTTAGGAAAAGCGCATCGCATTTACATCGTTATATGTGTCCGACCGCGGTCAGGGGTGGTCCAGATGCCCGAAGGGCGTCGGGAGCATCCTTCCTTGGAGATTGGTTGAGGCAACTGTTTGCTGTCTCGCGTCTGAAGCCATCATACGCCTCGGCAGACGTGGTCGGTGCCGCTACACAGAATGCTGCTACCGGATGCGCGCTCCCAGTGTGTGAGCACTGCACTTTCGCCAGATAGGGATGAGGAGAAGTGCCAGGGTAAGGGGCAGCACGATACTTGCGAACTCTGGTATCATCACACTGGCTGAGCTGCTGCTCTCTTCCAGTTTGTAATCGTTGGACGCTGTATAGTTCAGGAACGCCCAGTTGGTGATGATGCCCGATGGGGTGGTGAGGTTCACCTGCACCGTGATGGTGATGCTGTGCGCGCCAGGGGTGACATTGACGAAATGCCAGCGGTACGTGAGCCCATCGTTGGAGTCGGGCGCAGGGTTCGCGGATATGTATGTAACGCCAGAAGGCAATGTATCGTTGATCCAGACGTTCCCTGCATTTCTCGAGCCTGTGTTGTTGTAGTAGATCGTGTAGGTGATGATGTCACCAGCCTGCGCCTCTGCCACGTCTGCCACCTTCTCCACAGTGATGTGCGCCCTGCGGCATGTGATGTTCGCCCATGCGCTCGATGGCTCCATCGGGCGTTTGAGCTGGTCGCGGTACTCCAAGGTAACCATATTGGAGAGCACAGCACCGTCGGGTATGGTGAGATCCGTGAGCTGCGCTGTCATCGTGATGAAGTTCGTGCTGTCATGCACCACGTTGTTGAAGAACCATGTGATATTCTGTCCTGAAACGCTGAGAGGTGCTGGGTTTGCAGAGAGGTATGTGACGCCCGTGGGCAATGTATCGTTGATCCACACATCCTTCGCATTCCCATCGCCCGTATTGTTGTACCAGATTGTGTATGTGATTGTATCCCCAGGCTCGACCTCTGCAGGCGCAGCGCTCTTCTCCACGCTGATCACAGGGCGCTTTCTGTCATTAGGAGCGCCAGGGGTAGGTCCTTCAGGCACGATCCAGTTATTGTTCGAGATGTACCAGTCGCTCTGGCTGTCCGTATCAATCGGCTTGCCAGTGTCCTCGTGCTTGAAGCGTGACCAGGTCTGCCCCGTGCTCATCGCAGGATACTGTGTTGAATCTATAGTCACTGCATCGGCAGAGCGCAGTCTCACTTGCGCGCCTCCATCTGGCAGGCCACGAAGGAGCTGAGCCTCCGTGACGACCAGGTACTCGCTGCCAGAGCCCCAGGCGCCTATCGTGGTGCCTGCTGGGAATACATAGAGGTCACGCCATGTCCCAACAGCGAATACCTGGAGCCTCCAGTCGCTGATATCCACAGGGTCAGATGTAGGGTTTGCGATCTCGATCCACTCGTCGTTGTTGGGCAGGCTGGCAATCTCGTTGATCACGATCCGCTCCTCTGGTGAGACCACTGTGAGCGAGACAGATGAATCACTGCCGGGCATTTCGTTGCCCTCCAGGTCTGTATAGTTGCATGTGACAGTGTTGGTCAGGACATCTCCTGGGCTCACAGTGTTGGAGACCTCTGCCACGAGCGTTATGAGATGATCTCCGGGGGCAACATTCGTGAAGTGCCAGTACTGTTCTTGACCTACAGTAGAATCTGGTGGCGGGTCAGCGGAGAGATATGTGATGCCAGAGGGCAGTGTGTCGTTGATCCACACATCTCCAGCAGCGCCGTTGCCGATGTTGTTGTAGTAGATGGTGTACGTGACGATGTCCCCTGGGCTCACAACCTCTGTGTCAGCGACCTTCGAGACTGTGATGCTCGGCGCAGGTGGGGATACGGTGATATTCCAGGTATCGCTCGAGTACTCCATGCGCCTGGAGAGCTGATCTGTGTAGTTCAGTTCTGCCAGATTCGTGAGCACTGTCCCATATGGCACAGAGGGATCTATGAGCGCCGTGATCGTGAAGAGATGCGTGCCCGGAGGCACATTGGAGAAGTACCATGTGTAGGTGTTTCCCGAGACAGAGGTGAAAGGAACGCTGGATGAAACATGTGTCATCCCAGCGGGCAAGGTGTCGTTCACCCAGAGATGCTTTGCATTCCCATCGCCCGTGTTGTTGTAGTATATGGTGAAAAGGACCTGTGTGCCTGGTGGAGCGGCTGTCACGTTCCCCACCTTCTCCACGCTGATCACGGGGCGCTTTCGATCGTTGGGTGCGCCGGGCGTAGTACCCTCGGGCACGATCCAGTTATTGTTGGTGATGTACCAGTCGTTGGCGTCCACATCAGTGTCTGTTGGCATTCCATATGTTTCGTTCTTGAACCGTGCATAGGTCTGCCCCACAGCCATGTTCGGATAGCTCACCTCGTCGATAACCACCCCAGTGGCAGGGTCGTCGAGCCTCACGCTGCCTCCAAAGTTAGGGATGGCACTGAGAGCTCCATTAGGATCTGGTACTACCAGGTACTCGCTCCCTGAGCCCCAGGCACCGATGATCGTTCCAGCAGGGAAGGTGTAGATCGTGGTCCAGCCTCCGACCAGACCGCGCACCCTTATGCGCCATCCTGAGATGTCTATGGGGTTGGGCGTGGGGTTGCAGAGCTCGACCCATTCATTGGCGTCAGGAAGGGATGCGATCTCGTTCAAGACCACGTTGTCCCCTGCAATGGCTCTCGTGCTGCGGGAAAAGGATGTGCCATGGTCTATGCTGCCCTGCCAGTCGCTGAGCACCACGGCGACACTCCCCTCGATCTCCATCGCGAGCCCTGGCACGAAGACCTCCATGCGCCTGTCGTCCACCGCGACAACGACCTTGGAGACTTCCTCCCAAGGCACTGCCTCCCCCGAGGACGCGAAGAGCCTTGCGCTGGACACCATCCCGCCCCTCCCCTCCACAAGGACCGCATAGTCTGCTCCTTGCTCGGGGCTCACAGGCACCCCTGTTGTTCGATCCCCATCCAAGTCCAAGTAGAACGCAGCAGTATCTACCCCGCGCCTTGTTGCAGGTGCTACAGGTCCAATATAGATCGAGACAAAATGCCCAGCATACGAAGAGGAGAAGTTCAGCGGGATCGTTGTGTTGAGCCAGTAATCTGCCTCACCCCCCATACCCGATGGATAATCAGGCACGCCATCTAAGTCCACGTCGCGCTTGAGCAGTCCATCTACATCCACGAAGCTCTCGCTGTCAGGTATGCCGTCGTTGTTGAAGTCGTGGGGCATGGGATCGAGATCATCGGACACAGAGTCCCTGTCCGAGTCTGCTGAGGCGCTGGGTGGATGTTCCATTCCCACGACCCTCGGAAGATATGTGGGAAAATCCGCGCCTCCGAGGATCCTGCCGTGCACATCTGCGTAGAGCCAGACCCCTTCTTCTCTCCCGTAGAAGGCATGAGAGGAGATATCCACGTTTTCGTTCACAGCGATCGATGGCGCAGGGGGCAGCACGTCCCCCTCGGGATCTGTGTAGAACAGCGCATCGGTCCAGTCTGCGAACGCACCGTCTATGCTGAGCTCCTGGGGATCAGTTGATACGCTGAACCTTCGCGTGGTGAGGTTGGTCAGATATACCTCCCCGGTGGCATTAATGCCCACAAAATCGAACGACGCAACTGTGCTGCTGGGCTGGTCCGAGATGTTGCCCACCAGTGCCACGTATGTCCAATCACCCACTGGCGCCACCAGCCCCGGGGTCCGGGTGGACCATATGCCCTCAGTACCCTCGACCGTAGGGGAGCGCACAGTGCTGCCGTTGACAGAGTACTCCACCCATGCCTCTGACACCACCCTTAGTCCGGAGAAGATGATCTCACTCACCTCCACCATCTCCATGCTGCTGGATAGCCTCAACACAGATATCACCTGCTCGTTCGTTCCTGGGGAGAGGATGTCCGGGGCTGTGTCCTCTTCCACAGCATAAATACCGCTGAGACCCGGGCTCGAGGGAAGGCGCAGTGCGTCCCATCCTCCGCATCCGTCTGTCCAGGCTAAGAGGAGTTTGGAATCCCCCATATCATGGGGTACGTGGACCTCTGCCTCCGTGTCCTGCACGACAACATCCACAGGCTCAGCACCATGAAACCCGTTCCAGTCATCTGGCTGGGCATGGGAAAAGGTGCGCATCACAGCCCCTTCCATGCGGGAGCGCCAGCCCCAGACCTCCACACAGCGTTCAGCTCCGATCCCTCCCACGTCATACCCTGTGGACGAGTTCCTGTCCTCGTCGATGAAGAGGTAGAGGGCAGAGGTGTAGTTTCCATCCTGCCCATAGCCCCCTTGAAGGAGGGCACTGGCACCCTCCACGTACACGCTCAACCCATCCTTCACAGGACGAACCCCTGCAGAAATTATGAAAGATCGCCCCATACCCTCGGGAGGCCTGCCATGGCGGTCCATCCGCTGCCAGGCGTCGAAACCCAGGAAGATCACCTCCTCTCCAGCCTCCTCCACGAAGAACCCTGAGAGCAGTGGGATGATGAGGAGCATCATCGCCACGAAGATGATCCCCAGCACAGCCACCCTGCTGCGCGCCAGGGCAGTCTGCGTTCTGCGTCCCATCCTCAGAGCGCCCACGCCGTTGGTGATCCCCGTGCCGTTCACGAGCCCCAGATCGTCAAAGAGGTATGTGATCGCGCTCATCGCCGCGGTGGTCCGCGCCAGCCTCTCAACCTCCAGCTCCAAGGGAATGCCGTTGACCCGCCCGGTGCCGTTCACGAGCCCGTTCGTGAGACCGTTCGTCCTGCCCCTTACACCGTTGACCAGGCCGTTGGTTCTGCCTCTCATGCCGTTGGTGAGACCGTTCGTCCTGCCCCTTATACCGTTGACCAAGCCGTTGGTTCTGCCTCTCATTCCGTTGGTGAGACCGTTCGTCCTGCCCCTCATGCCGTTCGTGAGACCGTTGGTTCTGCCTCTCATTCCGTTGGTGAGACCGTTCGTCCTGCCCCTTACACCGTTGACCAAGCCGTTGGTTCTGCCTCTCAGCAGCCCGTTTGTCAGGCCGTTGGTGAGCCCGGGCGCTCTGGGCTTCTTTATCTCGGCGGGGGATGGGGCGACGCGCTCTTTTTCCTCCCTCCTCTTTTCCAGGAAATCCTTGAACGCTTCCAGCGCCCCTTCCTCCTTCTTTGCCTCTGCAGCCAGCTCCGCGAGCACGTCCAGTTCATCGAGCCCGGAGCATGCGCGGCAGATGCCCTCCTCGGAAAGCGGTGCACCGCAGGTGCCGCACACCTTCCCTGGTGTCGTGAGGCGTTCCAGCTCGTCCAGCTCCGCAAAGATGTCATCTTCCACCTTCTCTACGCCCAGGAAGCGCTCGAACGCCTTGATCCCCTCGACCTCCTCCTCGGTCAGTGCTGCAAGGAGTTCATGATCGACCTCTGTGCCGCATATGCGGCATCTGCCGTCCTCAGGAAGCACGGCACCGCAGACCCTGCAGACCCCCTCCTCCCAGCCGATCCATCCCTTCTCGATCCCGTCCAGCTCCGCGAGCACATCCCGTATGCTGGCTTCCACAGCCTCCCCCTCCCCGCATATCGGGCATACCTCTTGCTTCCTGGTCTTGAACGCGCCACACGAGCTGCAGACGGAGATATCCTCCCCAGGCGCGGTCTCGATTATCTCCTTCCCCAGCACCTCGCCCAACCTGGCTCCTACAGAGATCTGGGTTGTGCCGCATATCCCGCACTTCTCCGAGCTACGGGGGAGGAACGCACCGCACTCCGCGCACACGGAAAGAGCAGGGGGCAGCTTCTCCGTGGTCTCCAGTTTCAAGGGCGTCACCTGGGCGCTGCGGCTCGAACCACAGTTGGCACATATCTCAGCTTCTGCAGAGACCAACGCACCGCACCTGAGGCAGACAGAGGGCAGTTCCTCCTCGAGCTGCTCATAAGCGCCCTCACCCCCGCACGAGCATTCCTCCCCCTCTTCGAGAAACGCACCGCAGGAAGGACAAACACCCACCCTCCATATCTCCTCCTCCGCCAACAAGGATACGGCATCCTCCACAGACAGGATGGGCTGGGGAAGGGCAGCCATGAGCTGTGGAGCGAGGGCATCCAGCGGGCCATCAAACCCGATGTAGAGCCTGGCACCCCGGCACTTCGTGACCAGCTTTTCTATGATGTCCAAGCATCCTTCGTGATCAAGCCCCGTGTCTGAAATGAGGTCCGCAAAGAGGGTCAGGGGGGCGTCTTTCCTCCCCATCTTCAGCGCCCTGTTCAGCGCCATCGAGATGTTGATGGGATCTCGCGCACACCGCAGCACCTGCCCCTCGCGCTCGACCCCTATCACACGTGCAACCTTGTATGTGTAGTGATCTACGATCACAACGCTCTTAGCGCCATCCCCTATGCTACCGAGCGCCTGGAGCGTCTCCTCAGGCGGCTCACGGGACGTGAGCACGATCGCCTTGCCGCCCCGGGACAGCACCAGCGGCACCGCCTGTCCGAGGAGAGAGAGCCAGCCCTCGTGCCCCTCTAAAAGAACAGCACCCCCTGATACCTGCTCCTTGGCACGCATCCAGATCACTCAGTATATGACCTCTTCCGGGTCCACCTCTATCCCGTTCGGTCCTATGAGGAACGGGTGCTTGTAAGGGTCATGCCTCGTGAAGCGCATTTTATACACGGTCAGTGTCCTGCGATACTCCCCCTTCACGTTCTCGTAGCCCAAGACTATCACAGCATCTGCCACGAAGTGCTCTGCGCCGTGCGCAATCTCCCCCTGTATCGGAGTCTCGGAGATCAGTAGGGTGGTGACCCCCATCTCTTTCAGCGCTCTGCAGAACCTGAAGAGCTCGCGCCGGAACTCCTCCAGCCTCTGGTACTGAAGGCTCACCGCGGATATCGAGTCCACGACCAGCCTCTGCGGTGCAAAGTTCTTGGCTAAGGAGCGCGCGGTCTCCGTGAGGGACGCAAAATCCGTGATGTGCATCTCCATCTCCTCGGCTGAAGAGCACGACGCCCTTACCTCCCCCATGTCCAGGAGACGAAATCTCCCCTTCTTCTCCTCCCCTTCCACATCGAATCCGTATGCCTCAGCAGCCCTCAGCACGTTCTCCCTGCTCTCCTCCAGCGCCAGAAACACGCCGCGCTCGTCCCTCAGCACCCCACCATATGCGAACTGGAGCCCGAAGAGGCTCTTGGCGCTCCCTGCAGGACCGCAGACCAGGTTGATCGTCCCCTGCGGAAACCCATCCTCGATCAGCTCGTCCAGACCCGCTATGCCGCTCTGTACCCTCATCGCAATCCCTCCTTCAGCAAACGATATACCCTCTCCCTCTCCACCCCTGCATCCTCGGCAGAGGCGCCGATGAGACCCAGCGCAACACCTCGCCCAAGGCGCTCGGAGAGCACGCGATACACCTCACCAAACCTGATCGCTGCAGGGAGCTCTATCGCCCATGAAACCCGCGCAGCACGCAGCCGCAGCGCACTCAGCACCCTCTCCTCCTCCTCCCTCGTAAGCCGCGCCCGATCCTCCATGCCCAGCACCACAGAGAACTCGAACCTTCGATCCCTCAGCCTGTACTCCCTCGCAGGGCGCCCCCCCAGGCGCTCCCTGGATTCCACAATCCCTGCGCTCTCCAGCGCACTGAGATGCGACTGCACAGTGGCGATGTGAAGCCCCAGATCCTTTGCCACATCACTGGCACAGCGCCATATCGTCTCGCTCAGCGCGTTCGCTACCCTGAACCCGTTCTCCGCACCGAGCGCAAAAAGCGCCCTCCTCCAATCACCTACCTGCATGCAATCACTTCAATTCTATTGAAGTTGGTTGTTTTCGCCTCTTAGTAAATGCTATACCATATCCCATATATAGAGTTGACCTTCGCTTCAATTCTATTGAAGTTAATCCTCTTACAACCCTGTTTTTGTTCCATCCCTCTATTCTCGTGGCAGAGGGGTGGAACTATTTGCGATAGTGGCACACTCGTCTGCGGAGCGATACGGCTAAGGGGAGAAAGAGCAGTGCGAGCCACAGATCAAACTCAGGTATCATCACAGTAGCTGCACTGCTGCTCTCCTCCAGCTTGTAACCGTTGGACGCTGTGTAGTTGAGGAACGCCCAGTTGGTGATGATGCCCGATGGGGTGGTGAGGTTCACTTGGACAGTGATGGTGATGCTGTGCGTGCCAGGGGTGACATCGACGAAATGCCAGCGGTACGTGAGCCCATCGTTGGAGTCGGGCGCGGGGTTCGCGGATATGTATGTAACGCCTGATGGCAAAGTATCGTTGATCCACACGTTCCCTGCATTTCTCGAGCCTGTGTTGTTGTAGTAGATCGTATAGGTGATGAGGTCGCCTGCCTGCGCCTCTGCCACGTCTGCCACCTTCTCCACAGTGATGTGCGCCCTGCGGCATGTGACGTTCGCCCACGCGCTCGATGGCTCCATCGGGCGTTTGAGCTGGTCGCGGTATTCCAGTGTGACAAAGTTCGAAAGGATGGTGCCATCAGGGATGGTGAGGTCTGTGAGCCGTGAGGTCATGGTGATAAAGTTCGTGCTGTCGTGCACCACGGTGTTGAAGAACCATGTGATATTCTGTCCTGAGATACTAAGAGGTGCGGGATTTGCAGAGAGGTATGTGACACCCGTGGGCAATGTATCGTTGACCCAGACAACCTTGGCATTCCCATCGCCCGTGTTGTTGTACCAGATCGTGTATGTGATGATATCTCCAGGCTCGACCTCTGCAGGCACAGCGCTCTTCTCCACGTTGATCACAGGGCGCTTTCTGTCATTGGGAGCGCCAGGGGTAGGTCCTTCAGGCACGATCCAGTTGTTGTTCGAGATGTACCAGTCGCTCTGGCTGTTCGTATCTATCGGCTTGCCCGTGTCCTCGTGCTTGAACCTGCTCCATGTCTGCCCATTGGACATGCTTGGGTAGCGGGTAGCATCGATCGTCACAGCAGCATCAGAGCGCAGTCTCACTCGCGCGCCCCCGTCTGGCAAGCCCCGAAGGAGCTGCGCTTCAGTGACAACCAGGTACTCGCTGCCAGAGCCCCAGGCGCCTATCGTGGTGCCTGCTGGGAATACATAGAGGTCCCGCCATGCCCCAACAGCGAATACCTGGAGCCTCCAGCCGCTGAGATCCACAGGGTTCGATGTGGGGTTGGCGATCTCGACCCACTCGTTGTTGTTGGGGAGGGAGGCAATCTCGTTGATCACGATCCGATAATCCGATGAGACCACAGTGAGCGAGACAGAGGATGAACTGCCGGGCATCATATTCCCACCCAGGTCTGTATAATTGCAGGTGACCGTGTTCGTGAGCACATCCCCAGGGCTCACTGTGGCGGAGACCTCTGCCACCAGCGTTATGAGATGATCTCCGGGGGCAACATTCGTGAAGTGCCAGTACTGT
>JBFMEL010000059.1:0-11882 GCA_040753455.1 Thermoplasmatota archaeon
GAGAAGATAAAGAAAATCGAAATGCTGGACGGCTCGAAAATATTTTCCGAGGTTACAAAAAGGTGCCGCGATATCTTGACCGCGCTAGACATGAGGGACATGGTGCCCACATTGTAGGGAGTTTAGGGGAGGACCGTCCTCGACCGCAACACGACGCGGTGAGGCGCCGAGCGGCTGCGGGACCACCGGAGGAGTTGCTCTCGCTCTTCTCCCGAAAAGACTATCAGTGGGGCGACGCGCATGCCCCTATATAGGGGTGCAGGTTATTAATTTATCGTTATTATGTTACACACCACTAGTTGATTTTATTGACTGAGCTCAGTCCTCGATTGCACAGTTTCTTTCTCTTTTGCTCGATATAAAATATAAAATAACATATCCGGGTAAGCATATCCATAAGATTAAATCGAGGATGAAATGGTATTGCGCTATTGTCTTCCATAAATACCACAAAAGGCAATAAACAGTCCACCCACTGTTATTAACAAAATGCAACGTAAATGAACTTACAAAGCCCTTGAACCATCCCCTAGATGTAAAAATATAACCTAATCCCACCCAAGCAATGAATACGGGGAAAATTTTGAAGATGTCCCATGACAGGATGTGGAGTAGAGAAAAGATTAGAGCTGAAAAAAGCACTATCGTCCACTCAATTTTATTTAACTTTTTTATTTTATCGCTCATCAATCGCATAATAAGATATTCTCTTTTCATAAGATATCCAATGAGATATAATAATCCCCCTATCATTAATAATCTAAAAATAAATTCCTCAATTGCAGCGCCAGTTATACCTCCATAAGCACTTTCCCACCATTCCATAGTATCGTATTCCGCCGGAATTGTTGGAGAAATCCCAAAATATGACAAAACCATGTACCACCCCAACGCCACAAATGTTACAATTGCATAAATAATTGTAATCGTACCAATCATCGAATTCTTATTGATTAAGGATTCTGGGGTTTCTTTTGGAATCTTATTTGTTAGTGATAAAATAAGATCAAATACAGCCATCCCTAACGGAATGGTCAATGTAATAGCCATACCTAGACCACCTAAGTCACCATGTTTTATTACCACGAGTGAGATCCAATAAAATCCGATCATCGCCAGCAGCAGTAATAGAGAAAAAATTAAGATGTAACCCTTGTAGTATAAAACATATATTTTCTTAATGCCGATTGATGAGTTTGAACCATTCCTGATTTCTGGTTGGTATCCGCTTTTTCTGTCGTTCATAACCTTCGAGACAGAGATGCTAACTATTTGGGGGCTTTGATTTACCCCATTGGTCCCCTTGCTGACGGTGCTGTCGCGGTTTGCCTAGGAGTATGTTTTTCGAAATCCTCATAACTCGTTCATACCCGAACTTACTTCGTATGTGCCCCTGTTTAGGTGCACTGCCTCTGCCGCCACTCATCTCCGCGCCTTTCGTCAATGGTGGCGGCTCCTGCTTCGCTCGCATCCAGAGGACTATAACACTGCGCCATATAAAACTTACCGATACCCATGCTCTTGTGTCCCGTGCCCCCTCCCTAATCTCAGCTCCGGCGACCCCTCCAACACTGCGCCCCCCGCGCCGCCTTTCGTCGTCCCTTCGGGTCTGCCTCCTCACTGCTGCCTGCAAAGACGTAAATGCCCCCTTTGCTGCCGGGTTACCAGCGCAAAGTGGGCAATTTAGGTATTTGCCCTCGTGCCTCCTCTGGCGGCGCTTCTGGGGCGCGTCAGGGGCACTCCCAGGCTCCCTGACGCTCGCGGAGCTCGCTAGAGCCCCCACCCCTGCGTACGCCGCTCAGCGGCTAACCAGCCCCTCCCCCGTGGGGGAAGGGCTTCGCATCCCTCATGATAGGTGGCGGGTCGCCTCGGTCGGAGACCCGCTCACCCATAGGTGGGAGTGCCCTCTTGCCACCGCAGCCCTGCAAGCTCCCCCTGTGCCTCACCACCTGCCCTTTGCGCCTTCCGATCCTCGCTGCCGTTCTCCTGGGCTCACCATCCCTGCCTGCCCCCTTGCGCCTCCCACCGGTCATTGCTCCTACCGCTGTTCTCGTTCCTTGATCATGCCATAGGCGCACCGCATCGTTCGCTCCCTCGCCCCTTTCGCTCTGTGCCTCCGTTTCTCCCTGCCTTCGCCGGTGAGAAACTGCGGCACGACGCAGTTGGCGCCTCTGCCCACTTGGTGCTATTGGTGTTGGGCTGACCCTCGGTCACTTCGTGTCCTGCGGTGCGTCCCGGGCGTCGAGGAAGCAGGGGCGGACGAGCGAACACCTGTGCTGATCTCCTTCGATCAGTGCAGCATCAGATGCAGGCACTGCGGCAGCAGGGATGCAGTGCTCAGCTGCGAGCGCTGGTCTGACGGGCTGTTCTACGCAGACGTGCACTGCCCAGCCTGCGGCGCATCCTACCTGCCAGGGGGGTGAGCGGGATGAATGAAGCATCACCACTTGGTGCCGTCGCGCAGCGAGCCTGGCACAAATCATCTGGTGCGCGAGATGGGGCGAGATTGGCTTGGAGAAGGGAGAGCGCGTGTACGTATCCGTGGATGAGCGGAATGGAAAGGTGATCATCGAGGGTGGTACGGGGTGAGTGATATAGGTACTCCGGAGGAGGGGATAGCCTTGGGACGACGAAAGACATTAATCCAAGAAGTTGTATTGATGCCTCCATGATCGATAGGATCAACATCAAGAACTTCCGTAGCATAAGAGATGCCACGATTACGGGTATGCCCCGCATCATTGGGATTTGGGGGCCGAATGGTAGCGGAAAGTCAAATCTCCTACAAGCTGTTTATTTTGCACACAATCGTGATATGGCTCCTCTCCATATACGTTCTCAGTGGGACATACTAACTAAAACTTTACCACCAAATGCCACTGGTAGAGTCCATATTAAGATGGGTAATGAATATGAGTGGACAACTGAGTTTAATGGAGAGAACCTATATAAGACGACAGGGACTCCCCCTAAGCAGTGTATCTACCTTCCACCTTGGCGTCACATTTCAGATAAAGACACTGACTTGAGCGAGGAATTCACTTTCAGATATATATCTGATGGGAGAATGACTCAAAATTTCATTCATTCTGAGATAACCCGGTTATCCACAGCAGCAATGGGGGGTGATAGAAAAGCACATGAAATTTATGACTACATAACGAATTGGGCAAAGTCCGTTGGGTTAGGACGAATATCTTCAAGACTACGTACAAAAACAACCACAACCACCTATGATGACCCAATATACGGAGAAATGGATGTCCCGGACGCAGGGTTCGGAGGAAGGTCTGCGCTATCGATTATCGTGGCAGTCTTTTTGACAAAGGATAAGGTTATACTCATTGAAGAGCCTGAGATATCCCTACATCCAGCGGCTCAAGCCGCGATGGCCGAGTGGTTGGTTTATGGGGCAGAACGTCAAGCTCACCAAATTATTTTTACATCTCATTCTGAGTACTTAGCGAAGCGATTTGCGAAGATGTTAAAAGAGAAAAAAGTAGATTCAAGAATATTCAAAGCAATGTTGGCTAAGAAAACCGCTGAGGAAGGGACGACCTACCAATATATCGAGCCTGAATCCCTCATTAAAAATCTTGAGGAATCTCGTCCCATCATCCCCCAACTGCATGAGAGAGAATGATAGGATGAACACCTAATTACACCTCCCTCCCCTCCGGCGCCACATACTCCAGCCCGAGCGCCTGGAATATGCTCTCCTCTGTGTCTCCTGCGATCCTGCGCCCCTGGGCATCTGTCAGTCCTTCGCCGCTGACGTGCATCTTCCAGCCCTTGGACTTTGCCATGCTCGCAAGGCGTATGTTGTGCTCCTTCGAGCCTGTGCGCACGAGGAGTATAGTGCCCCAGGTCTGCTGCGTGGCGAGGTATAGGTCCACCTGCGCCTCTTTGTAGATGTAGTACCTGACCTTGCCTCCCTCTGCTGTCTTGCCGTCCTTCTTCACCATCGCTTGGAGCAGCCCTTGCCTCTGCAGCTCCACCAGGTGGAGGTTAAACAAAAATGGATCCTTCGGTATGAGCACGATATCTATGTCGTTCACCTCTGGTTTTCTGCGCCTGATGCTGCCTGCTACCGCGATGCGCTCGCAGTGCGCTTCCAAGAGAGCAACGAGTTCCTGCGCCAGGTGCTCCGCTTCCTCTAATTTCATTTCATCTCCTCCAGGTGCTCCACCAGCGCCTCTGCAGGCACATCCTCTATTGTGATAAGGAACTTGGCTGTGCGCCCCCTGCCTTCGCGCTTGATCTCGATCAGCCCATTGCGTCCCAGCGCATCCAGTATTTTCCTGAGCTGTGTTTTGCCCTTGGGCTTGGCGCCCGCGCACTCGCACTCCACCAGGTAAACCCCCTTCGCCTCCTCGAACCCTATGTATGGCTTGCGCCTCAACGCTCTGGCAATCCCTAGGAGAAGGAGGCGCTCGTGCTCCTCCAGCTCCTGAGGCATGGCGTGCGTGACCCAGGGCTGTATCTCTGCCTTCGCAGCCCTCACATGCTCCGCGCGCACCGCATCTGAGCCAGAACATTCTGCAGCCATGCCTGCTGTGAGCAGGAGCTCCAGCGCATACCTGGCGTTTCCCTCGCCCGCCGCCATGTCTGCGATGAGCTCGATGCACTCCTGCGAGGCTGCGCCTGGATGGAACGCGATCTCCAGCCTCTGCACGATGATGTCGCGCAGCGCCTCCAGAGTATATCTGTCCAGGTGGATCACGTTGTTTCTGCCGAACGCCCCACGGGTGGATTCCTCGAGCATCGCGAGCACATCCCTGTTGGATACAAGGCAGAGGGAGACGCAGACCTTGGGACCCTGCGCCACCTCGTTGATCCTTGTGAGGCAGTAGATGAGCATATCGCCGCGCACTCTGTCGTGCCTCAGGGGGACGTGCGCTTCATCAGCCACGATGATCAGCAGCGCGTCCTTCTTCGCCACCTGATCCTTCAGCATCCCCACCATCCCTCCGATGTCGCTGTTCCCCCCTGCTTTGAGCCACAGGGAGGAGAGGAGGCGCTGCATCACTGCCGTGGCTGTGAACGCGCCTTTGCAGTTCACGAAGACGATGTCCACGCGCACGCCGCTGCGCTCCCCCTCCTCCTTGAACTGCGAGAAGAAGCGCTTCATACTGCAAGCACCTTGCGTCCATGGCGAGGGCGAGGAAACGATGTAGAAACATATTCTCGCCCGAGCTCTCATCATATTAGGATCGAACCAGGACGCAAGGAGCATGCCAGCATACTGCAAGCACCTTGCGTCCGTGGCGAGGAGTTCAGGGTGCATCATCCACCCCCCAGAAGAAGAGGGTGTAAAGGGACAGCCCCAGCACATACAGCACGATGCAGATCGTGAAAGGGAGGTAGTGGGAGGCGCCTGCCCAGATAGGACCTGCGAGAAAGATGCCGATGGAGTTGGAGGCGATCCATGCGAACATCGTTGCGCTCGTGGCTGTTGCCCTGTTCTCCTCAGGGATGCAGCCCATCATGAACGAGCTGAGGATCGGCGCTGAGACGTTCATCAGCACCATCCTCGCCACGAAGAGTGCCACAACCAGCCAGAAATAGGGCGGCGGGATGACGGGGATCAGCACAAGAAGCAGCACAGCAGTGCCTTGCGTGCCTATGATCGCCCTCATGCTCCCGAACCTCTCCGCAGCCCTGGGGATCCAGAGGAGGGCGAGAGCCATCACCAGATGTTCGATCATGAACGCCGCACCTATGAGTTCCACAGGCGCATGGAAGCGCAGCTCGAAGAAGACCTGGAAGTAGGGGATGACAAACCCTGCGCCGAAGCCGATGACAGCCATGGGCAGAGAGAATTTCATGATCAGGCGCCTCACTGTTTTCTGTGCATCTTTTCCATCCCCATGATTTGGTTGCGTCCCGCTCCTCACAAAGCCCAGAGCGACAAGGGCTGAGATTTGGAACGCGAACGCGAAAAGGAAGACCATCTGGTACCCCTGCACCACGCTGAACCCTGCCATGGAGATGAACGCCCCAGGGATCATCCCTGCCAGCATCGTGGCTCCAGCGCCCCCCACTGTGCCCACGAACGCCGCATAGCTGAAGAGGAACTTGCGCTCTTTGTTGCTGCCGAGTTCGGAGAGCAGGGCACTGCTCGATGGGCCGATCAACCCTCCTGCCACACCGCCCATGGCTGTGGCTGCGAAGAGCCATGGCAGTGCTGTCCTCATGGAGAAGCACAGAGTACCCAAGGTTGAGAGGAGCAAGCCGCACGCCATCATGCGCTTTCTCCCCAGCGCGTCTGAAAGCACCCCGCTGAAGATGAGCGTGGCTATCGTCACCATCCCTGACAGGAGCATCAGCGTGCCGAAGGTCTCGGTGCCGTAGCCGAGCCTCTCGATGTGAAGGACAAGGATGAACCCTGCCAGTGTGCCACCGAATCCGGACAGGAAGGTGACGAGCACCAGGAGCTTGGCGCTTCTGCTCTGGTGCGCGAAGTGTCCCAGGGAGTCCAGTATATCCCTCGGCACGTTGAGATACGACAGAAAGTTCCGCAGGTCTCTGCCTGTGTGCATCTCGGGCGCGGATGCTCCACATGGAGATAACGCTGTCGCCTATCCAGGATAGATCGCTCGATGCAGGCTGGGCCTGTATCTGTCATCACGCATAGCCAGAGGTTTGTGACCGAGCCTATCCTGCGCCTTCTCGCCTCGCAATCACCTGCTCGCGCTCGAACAGGTCCGTCTCCTTCTCGATGAGCTTCAGCTCCACTTTGTCCACGTCGCGCTTGCGCTGCAGCACCTTCAGCTCGATCTCCTTCAGGTCTTCCACCTTCTTCGCCAGCTGTGTCCTGGCATCCTCGATCTCTGCCTCCTTCGCTTTGATCTCTAGGTCCTTGTTCGTCAGCGCTGCTTGGCGCATCGCCAGCTCGTTCTCCTTCGCCTCAAGGCGCTTCCTCCACAGCTCGATCTTCTCCCCGCGCTCTGCGAGATCCTTTTCAAGGCTCCTCTGCGCTTCCGCAGTCTCGTCTATCTTCATCTGCCGTGCATCGAGCTGCTGGCGAAGGTCATCCAGTTCTGAGCTCAGCTTCTCCAGCCTCAGGGCTTCGGAGCGATTCTCCTCCCGCCTGCGCTCCAGCTCTTCCCCGAGTTTCCTCAGCTCCCCCTGCTGCTCTGCTATCTCCTCCCGATCCCTCTCGGTCCCTGCCCTCGCAGCCCGGATCTCGCTTTCCCTCGCGTCCAGCTCCTCCCCGTACTTCTCCAGGCGGTCCGTCTCATCCGCCAGCTTAACCTCTCGTTCATAGAGGTCGTTCGCCTTCGAGGATATCACCTCTTCCTGCCTTTCCAGCGCCTCTTCGCGCTTGTCCAGCAGTTCGCCCCTCTGCTCCAGCTGCGCTGCGAGTGCAGCTAGTTCCTCGGCGCGCCCCTCCAGCTCCTTGCGCCTCTTTTCCACCTCTTGAAACTTAGCCTCTGCCTCTGCGCCCCTCTTGTTGGAGTCTGCCAGGGCTTTCTCAGCCTCCCTTCGCATCCCCAGCGCCTCGCTCAGTCGCTGCTCCACCTCCTCGAGGCGCCCCTCTAGATCCTCTCCGCGCTTCTTCAGCTCTTCCTCTCGTGCGTCGAGATGCAGGGATATGCCGTCCAATGCATCCTTGCGCGAGGCGAGCTCCTTCTCCCTCCTGTTGAGCTCTGCCCTTCTCCTCTCGTTCTCCGCACCGAGCTTTTCCACTGCCGCCCCTCTCTCCTCTAAGCTCGCGCGGCGGTCGAGCATCTTTCTCTTCAGCTCAGCCCTCGTGACCTTTGGCTCATCTTCCTTCCTTCTGAGAAACGAGAAGAGCCCCTTCCTTTTCTTCTTGGGTTTCTCATCGAGCATAGCCTACCTCTCGCGGCAGTACGCTCAGAGATGCTCTATAACATATAGTTTTTGGTCGCAGTGATATATATCTAACCCTACCACCTGGGCAGTGTGCATCTTGTCGTTCCGCCATAGAAAACAAGGACCGATGCGGCACATCAAGGTGGATCGTTCCGTTTTCCCCACCTGAGCAGGAGGATAGGGATCGGCAGCACGAAGAATATGAAGATGAAGCCAGTGAGGTACCATATGATGATCGAGAGCGCTATGGTGCCCAGCGCGATCCCGACAGATATCCAGGGATTCCAGAGCCAGTGAATACGGGGCTTCATGCCACCTCTATACCGCTCGACGGCTTGACCTGCTTCCCCTTGCCTATCTGCACGTTCGGCATCGGGATGGGGGGGGGCAGCCTGAGGTCCCTCGCGATGAGCACAGCCTCAGGGATGCAGCTCGACATCACCGCGCTGTGGATGTTCGATGCCACCTCATCAGGCATGCGGTTCTCTGCGCTCCACTGCCTTGCGAGCGCGGCAGCATCCCCCTCATAGATGAGCCGCCCCTCTATCTTGATAATCCCCATCGCTTGGTAGTTGGCTGTGAACCTGAAGTCGATCCCTGCCTCGCGCTCGTTGAGTTCCGTGATCATCGTGACCGTGGAGTTGTGGTCGATCCTGACGTTCCTTATATGCTCACCCATCTTCGTGAAGCGCCTCGCATCGATCGAGACGAGTTCGAGTTGTTTGATGCCCATGCCTCACACTATGGAAGATCTCCATTAAAGCCTTTCGCCATCACTGCTGTGCGGTATGATTGTTCCACCCAGCAGGCAGCACATATCTTGGTACAAGCGATCTGGCTCATGGACATACCGCAGGGCAGCCATCGCTTTTATACAGGGATGATGATACCCAGTGAAGGTGAGAAATGCCCAGGGCAATGACGATAGCCGAGAAGATACTGGCACGCGCGTCGGGCAATCCCATGGTAGAGGTGGGCGAGATCGTTGAGGCGAAGGTGGACAGGGCGATGTCCCACGACAACGCAGCGCTCGTCGCCAAACACTTTGCCGAGATCGGTGTGAAGAATGTCTGGGACAAGGAGAAGATCGTGATCCTGATGGATCACAGGGTTCCAGCCAACGACATAAAGACAGCCGAGGGGCACAAAAGAATCAGGGGGTTCGTTGCCGAGCAGGGGATACCCCACTTCTTCGACATCAGGGAAGGTGTGTGCCACCAGGTGATGCCGGAGTTCGGACTTGCGCTCCCTGGCGAGCTCATCGTGGGCACGGACAGCCACACCACGACCTATGGCGCATTGGGCGCGTTCAGCACCGGCATAGGGGCCACAGAGATGGCTGGGGTGTGGGCAACGGGGGCGCTCTGGCTCATGGTGCCCAGGAGCTTCAGGTTCGAGGTGAGGGGAGGATTCCCTAAGGGCACATACCCCAAGGATCTGATCCTGAGGATCATAGGTGACCTGAGGGCTGATGGTGCTGACTATGCCTCTGTGGAGTTCTCAGGACCAACGATCAGCGCGATGGGCATCGGAGGGCGCATGACGCTCTGCAACATGGCGATGGAGATGGGCGCAAAGGCAGCCATCGTTCCACCCGATGACAGAACCCTCAGATACCTGGAACGGAGAGCGCACCGTGAGTGGCAGCCTGCACGCGCGGACAAGGGAGCAGACTACGACCAGGAATTCGGTTATGATGCATCGGTATTAGAGCCGATGGTGGCATGCCCCCATGCGGTGGACAACGTCATGCCTGTGCAGGATGTGACAGGAATAGAGATCCATCAAGCGGTCATAGGCTCGTGCACCAACGGGCGCTTGGAGGACTTGAGGGAAGGCGCCAAGATGTTGAAGGGAAAAATGGTGCACAAGCAGGTAAGGCTCATCGTAGCCCCAGCATCTAGGGAGGTCTATCTGGCTGCCCTGAGGAGCGGTGTCCTGGAGACCTATGTGAAGGCAGGGGGAGTGGTGATCAATCCAGGCTGCGGACCCTGCCTCGGAGCCCACGAAGGAATATTAGCTGCAGGAGAGCGGTGCATCGCATCCACCAACCGCAACTTCAAGGGCAGGATGGGCAGCCCTGACTCAGAGGTGTATCTGGCGAGTCCAGCCACAGTGGCAGCGAGCGCGCTCAATGGAGCGATCACAGACCCCAGGAGGTACGTGAAATGAAGGGCAAGGTCTGGAAGTACGGGGATGACGTAAACACAGATGTTATCCTGCCCGGAAGATACCTGTCGAACTATGACGAGCAGTTCCTTGCCTCGCATGCAATGGAGGACCTGGACAGGGGGTTCGCGCCCAACGTGATGCAGGGTGATGTGGTGATCGGGGGGCGAAACTTCGGCTGCGGCTCGAGCAGGGAGCAGGCAGCCACCGCCCTGAAGGCTGCAGGGGTGCAGGCAGTGATCGCAAAGAGCTTCGCGCGCATCTTCTACCGCAACGCGATCAACGTTGGACTGGCAGTGATACAGGCTCCGGAACTGGTGGACAAGCTGCAGAAGGGGGACGAGATCGATCTCGACCTCGAGAAAGGGATGGTGAAGATCCTCAGCACCGGAGAGGTTGTGAGCTTCCGGGCACTTCCTCCATTCATAATGGAGATCTTGAAGGACGGCGGCTTGATACCGCACCTGAGGAAGAAGATGACAAGCGCTCAGTCATAGCACGTTAATCATAGGGAAACACCGCATCGACCTTGCAACGAATGAAATGTGGAAAAGCTTCCCCCCTAGTTCTATGTCCATGGCGTGAGCATATATCCCGCATCGCCGTGCTGGCTGCCAGATTGCAAAATGATAATAACATGGTAATGTTTAAATATAACGATCCGCTCCACCCCCCCACCCATAAAGGAACCACACTTGAAGGGTGGAGTGACCCTGGAGGTTATCATCTGAATGAGGGCAATGCAGCCAAGCTCGTCACCGACAGGTACTCGGCGCTGATCTTGTTCGCTACCCACATCCGGCCCAAGAGCGCTCAGATGATCTCAGCATCGCAGGGAATTCCGATAGCGGCGTGCTACAGACGGATCAAGGCATTGGAGCACCTGAACCTTGTAGAGCGCGCTGAGCGGATCCTCAACCAGCGTGGGAAGTGGGTTCAACTCTACAAATCCCGAATAAAGGAGATGGACGTGAAGTTCGAGGATGGGCGGATCAAGGTTAAGATCAATTTCAAAGACGGGCAGGTCACCGACCTCAGTGCCTTCTCGTAGGTGGCAGGCTTATCAGGGGTGAGTATCAGCAGGTGTGATGCATGGGGGAGTAATAATCTATTACTATGTGCATCCAGGGAACATGCGCATCAAAGTACTGAGGATGGGGTGCACTGCACCAAACAAACTCTTCGACGAGAAGAGGGAGCCCAACGACCTCTCGTTCTGCATGATCGCTCCAACAGTGCCCAAAGAGCCAAAACCCAAAAGGCGGCGCGCAGTGTCGCCTCCTTCGTACCCTTGAGCTCTAACTCCATCATTTATATGGACTCAGACCCGGATGATGGGGACCTTGTGCCCTACGTATTTTTACGTATGGAAGGCATGCCCAGCAGATACATAATCCGAAAACAGGTTCAGACCCAAATGATGGGGACCTTGTGCCCTACGTATTTTCACGTATGGAGAACGCCAATAAATACACAATCCGTGAAAGCAGATGGAGTTATGGCTTGAGCAAAAATGAATAACGCCAGGGGATGCTCATCCCCTGGCGAGGGAGGGATCAGTCCATTGTTACGGAGGTGAGGATGAGGTCATATTATATATAACCTCGTTTGTTGTTATCATTATTCTCCGAAACTTCCCATTATTTGATGCCATGAAAAACCTTACGAAGCAGGCTGACTATACCATGCGCTGCATGGTGCCAGGTCAGGGGCAGCCGATAGGACGCATAGCCCGTTTAGAGGCTGCTTATTTGATTGGCTGCCCGACGACCAGGCATCTTGTCCCCATAGGAGGACGAATAGGTGCGTGTCAAGGACCCGACCTAGCACCATGGCCACCATTGGAGGTGACGAGATGTATATAGGGATAGACC
>JBFMEL010000060.1:0-11861 GCA_040753455.1 Thermoplasmatota archaeon
GCCAGGGCATCCTCCAGCGCTTTCTGCGAGGGCACGCCCTCTATCTTTCGTCCCCCGAGCACCACTGCTGGAGCGCCCTTCACGCCTTCCCTCCGGGCTTGGGTCATGCCCCACCAGCTAGAGAGGTCGTATATCTTCACCTTCAGCCCATGGTTTAGTGCAAAGTCCTTTACGATGTCAATAGTGTTTCCACAGTCGACCTGAAGACTCGCTGACTTATCAGCGATATGCCTCATCGCCCACATTCCTCCAGGAGAATAGCCTGCACCGTACGTCATTCTGCCATGAAGCACTGTTCTTTCGATCTGCGTTCTTTTTACGTAAATTTTTACCTTCATCGGCACCTATGAGGATCCCTTGGCAGTGTACTCTGTATACCCGCACCTGCCGCAGGAGGTCCTGTCTTTGTGGACAGCCATGAAGGTGCCAGGGCCGCATTTGGGGCAGGGCTGCCTCTTGCGCTCCAGCCTGCCGTCCTTCACCTCGTAGCAGCTGCGCTTGGACACTTCAACCCTCCTTCTTCCCCTCCTTTTTCACTGTTTCCTCTTTCTTCAGCAGACCGTTCCGTATCAGGATGTGTTTGGGCTCTGTCCTCAGGGCATCGTCCTTGCTCTTGTAGATTCTGGCGTGTCCCTGGCTCAGCCCTGCACCGAACCCTGTGTCGAGATGGCCCACGATCACCCGCTCCTTCTGCGCCTTGAGATGCCTGGATATCTCGTCCCTTACTGCCTCGCGCTTGGGCGTGGCCTCTCCCTGGTGAACGACCTTGAACTCCACCTCTATCCTCGAGAGGAGGTGGTTCTCTCGCTGGTGGAGGATCTCAATCTCCATTCTGCTCCTCCATGGATGCGAGGATCTTTTCAGCCCTGGCTCTGAGCCCGGCACTCACATTGACCACCATCGCCCCCTCATCAGGGATCCCGTATATTACCGTTGTGTCATCTGGAGCCAGGTAGATGCAAACGAGTGCCGATAGGTCCTCCTCTCCTTCCACGAGGATGATCGTATCCCCCTCGGATCTCAGGGCGCGCTCTACAGCCTGCCACAGCTCCACGGTGATCTGCTCCGGCGGGTTTCTAACTTTCACAATCTCGTATCCCTGTGGGATGGAAATAGGCGGTGCGGTCCCGCGCCTCGTCCTGGAATCGATGATCGCCAGCTTTGGGCGCATCCCATTTTTAAACAGCTCGGCTGTGCACACATCCCCTATGCTTATGATCCTCCCAGCAGTGCGCAGGATATTCATCAATCTCTCGCCTGTGGCGATCTCGCCTATCACCTCGCGCATCTCGTCCCTGAGATTGCTGGCAAGGCGCATCTCCTTCTTGCCAAACATCATCTTACCCTGAGCGCGAACTTGCCGTTGGTGCCGATCCCCAACCTCTTGGCGATCTCGGACTTGTGATGGTCCACGATGACCACGTAGCCCTGCCAGTCCTTCGAGGTGGGCGAGTTGCAGAGCGGGCAGGTGTCTTCCTCGGTGAGGTAGTGGCATCCCTTGCATGCCCTGAGGTCTTTCATCCCTTGCCCTCCTTCTTCTTCTTGGGACCCTCCTTGGCTTTTGTGCGCGCGTCCTCGAGCCATTCGATCCTTCCCAGCCCAGGCTGGCGCATCGTGAGCCCGATCTTGCTCTCTCGGATGTTGCGCTCGTTCATGCTGACGGAGACCACCCTTGCCCTCAGCCCGTGGTCCGCCTTGATATCCCTTTTCGTCTCCTTGCCCACCAGCCTCTGCCCCCCCTCGTCCACATCGATGTGATCGTCCATGACCTGGCTGATGTGCAGAAGCCCGTCCAAGGCACCGAAGCGCACGAACGCACCGAACTTGAGGATCTCGCAGACCGTGCCCTCTATCACCTCCAGGTTGTCCACACGAAAGATCAGGGCATCGTAGGACACATTCTGATAGACCGCGCCGTCCCCGTGCACTATTCTACCATGTCCAACAGGTTTCACCTTCGCGGCAAGGAGGATCATGCCTCTCTCTCCGACCACCCGTCCCTCCACGGTCTGCTGCGTCAGCTCGGTGACCACCGCCTCGTAATCCTCCCTGAGCCTCTCGGGAGGTATGCGGATGACATCCTCTCTCTCGGCTATGATATACATCTACATGCGCCCTCTTACGGCACGAGATAACAGCCCTTTATTTATTACTTCCTCACTCCTTCTTGCTGTACCAGACTGCGAGCCCCAGTCCGAAGAGCATCAGAGCCACCGCCGCCGCTGCCCCCAGGATGTCCATTGCGCTCAGCCCTGGGCGCGAGAGGTTGAACTTCACCACCACGGGCACGATCAGCACAGCGATGAGGTTGATCACCTTGACCATCGGGTTCAGTGCAGGACCTGCGGTATCCTTCAGGGGATCGCCCACTGTATCCCCGACGACCCCGGCTTTGTGCCTTTCAGAGCCCTTGCCCCTGTTGCGCTCGGGATCCCTCGGCTCGTCCTCGATGCTCTTCTTCGCGTTGTCCCATGCACCTCCAGCATTCGCCATGAAGACAGCCAGCAGCTGTGCCGAGAGGATCGCACCACCGAGGAACGCCCCCAGTGCTACCTCGTTGAATATCATTCCGATGACGATAGGAGTGAGGACGCCCAGTAACCCCAAGCCTATCAGCTCTTTCTGCGCCGCACGGGTGCATATGTCCACTGGCTTCTCATAATCTGGTTGCGCTGTGCCCTCCCACAGTCCCTTGATCTCGCGGAACTGCCTCCGCACCTCTTCAACGATAAGGCTTGCAGCCCTTCTCACGGCGCGAATGCACATCGAACTGAACAGGAAGGGAATGGCACCACCGATCAGCAGGGCGGCGAACAGCACGGGCGTGCTGATGAGCACCCCGCTGGTGATTTGACTGCCCTCTACCACGAGCCAGGTGCTTCCAGCCTCGTGCGCTCTCACGATATAGTCCATGAAGAGGGATGTGGCTGCAACCACTGCAGAGCCTATCGCTATCCCTTTCGTGATCGCCTTTGTGGTGTTGCCCACAGCGTCCATGTCAGCCATGCGCTGCCTTGCCTCGCGCTCGAGGGCGCACATCTCACCAATGCCATTGGCATTGTCCGCCACTGGTCCGAAGGTGTCCATGGAGATCGTGTTGCCGGTAAGGGTGAGCATCCCTATCCCGCACAGGGCTACTCCATATGCCACTAGGAACGGCTGATCGATCGGGAAGATGATCGCAGAGGAGATGATCGCCCCCACGATGACCAAGAGCGCCCAGACACTGCTCTCCATTCCAGATGCTAGTCCCTCTAGTATCGATGTGGCGGAGCCTGTGTCCGTGGCTTTGACTATATCCTTGACAGGCCTGCGCTTCTCAGATGTGAAGTAATCTGTGAGGTAGTTGATCGTCAGCGCCATTATGATCCCTGAGAACGTGGCAGCCCCGAACTTCCAGCCGTGGGGGACCTCATAGTTGACCCAAAGGATAGCGAGCAGCCAGAACCCCACTATCGAGATGAGGGCAGAGATTCCATACCCCCTGTGGATCGACTTCATCACATGCTCCTTCTCGGTCTTGGAGCGCACGGCATACGTCCCCACGATAGAACTGAATACCCCTATAGCCCGCACAAGGAGGGGAAAGACCACTGCGACGTACTGGTAGTGCCTGTAGAGCTCGATCTCCCCAGGTGTCGCGCCTGGGGGCACCATGAATGCTGCCAGTCCCAGTATCATCGCAGAGACCATCGTGACCTCATAAGATTCGAAGATGTCCGCTGCCATCCCCGCACAATCGCCCACGTTGTCCCCCACGTTATCAGCGATGACCGCAGCGTTCCTCGGATCATCCTCAGGTATGCCTTTCTCCACCTTGCCCACGAGGTCCGCACCGACATCCGCAGCCTTTGTATATATTCCTCCGCCCACCCTCATGAAGAGGGCGAGGAGCGTGCCGCCGAACCCGAACCCTAACAGCACCTCCGGTGCGTGAATGTCATAGATCATGAAGATCAACGTGCCGCCCAGCAACCCCAGACCGTCTGTTAGCATCCCCACAATGGTGCCTGTGCGATAACCGATGGTCACCGCCTCCCTCAGGCTCCTCCGAGATGCCTGAGCGACGCGCACGTTGGCTCGCACGGCCATGCGCATGCCGAAGTATCCCACGCTCGCAGAGAAACCCGCACCCATTAGAAAAGCCAACATTCTGCCGATGCTCACCAGAGTCCATTCGTCTATCGTGAACCATAAGAACTCTGCGTGATACATGCTCTCCCAATGCACAGGCTTCCCCACCCATGCGGTGGCAAAGAGCACCAGCGCCAGGAAGATGATGACTATCGAGACGGTCTTCAGCTGCCTCTTGAGATAGGTCTCCGCCCCCTTCTGGATTGCCGAGGAGACGCGTCTCATCTCCTCGGTTCCATCGTCCTGTCTGAGCACGTAGCACTTCAGGTAGTAGGCATAGATCAGCCCTGCTATGGCGGTCCACAGGCACAGCACAAGCCCGTAGATTTCGAAATCCGTCGCACCCTCTAGGAACATCAGAACACCCCTAGCGCTGCTCGCGCTGGGCTGAATTGCGTGGTGGTATATAACGGTTGGCGTGACGGCAGCTTTGGTCACCGCACCTCCCTTAAAAATGGGGAAAATGTTATCTCCCTCCAGCCCCATCACGCGGGAGATGCGCAGGATATATTTCGATCACGCAGCCACTACCCCAGTGGATCCGCTGGTGGTGGAGGAGATGCTCCCTTACCTCACCGAGCGCTACGGAAACGCATCCAGCATTCATGCGATGGGGCAGGAGGCTCGCGCAGCCGTCGAAGAGGCGAGGATGAAGGTCGCGGCGCTGGTGGGTGCTGAGCCCGAGGAGATCATATTCACAGCCGGGGGCACGGAGTCCGACAACCTCGCGATCAAAGGCATAGCGTTCAAAGCTGGAAAGGGGCACATCGTCACATCCACGATCGAGCACCCAGCAGTGCTGAACACGTGCAAGTACCTCGAGACAAAGGGGTTCGAGGTCACATACGTGCCTGTGGACCGCAATGGGCTGATATCCCCTGCGGATATCGCGGCGAGCCTGCGCAGGGATACGATCCTCATCACGATCATCCACTCGAGCAACGAGATCGGCACGATCCAGCCTATTGAGGAGATCGGAAGGATCGCAGCAGAGGGAGGGGTGCCGCTGCACACAGATGCCGTGCAGAGCGCTGGGAAGCTGCCCCTCGATGCGAAGAGGATGGGCGCGAGCTTTGTCAGCATCACCGCGCACAAGCTCCATGGTCCTAAGGGCGTGGGAGCCCTGTTCGTAAAAAAGGGGATGAAGCTGGAGCCGATCACGCATGGGGGCGGGCATGAGCATGGGCTGCGGTCCAGCACAGAGAACACACCAGGGATCGTCGGATTCGGAAAGGCTGCGGAGATAGCGCTCCAGCGCATGGACACTGATATCCCAGGGATTCAGAGGCTGAGGGACAGGATGATCGACGGGGTGCTGAGCGCCATCCCTCATTCCTATCTGAACGGTCACAGGGTGCGCAGGCTGCCCAACAACGCCCACTTCAGGTTCAGCTACATAGAGGGCGAATCGCTGCTGCTGCGCCTCGACAGCCTGGGCATAGAGGCTTCGACAGGCTCTGCCTGCTCCTCGAAGAGCCTGCAGCCCTCGCATGTCCTGCTGGCGATAGGCCTGGCGCAGGAAGAGGTACACGGCAGCCTGAGATGCACCCTCGGGCGCGGGAATACAGGGGATGAGGTGGATTATTTCTTGGAGCAGCTCCCGGGTGTGGTGGAGAGACTGAGGAATATCTCCCCGCTGAGGGGGTGAGAGGATCTACAGCGAGAAGGTGATGGAGCACTTCAAGAACCCGAGAAACATCGGGGAGATCGAGAACCCGGATGGCGTGGGCACCGTGGGGAATCCCATCTGCGGCGACCTAATGACCATCTACATTAAAGTGAAGGACGGGGTGATAGAGGATATCAAGTTCAAGACCTTTGGATGCGCTGCAGCCATAGCGACGAGCAGCATGGTGACCGAGCTCGCCAAGGGCAGGACGATCGAAGAGGCTGAAAAGATATCGCGAGGGGATGTCGCCAGAGAGCTGGATGGGCTGCCTCCCATCAAGATGCACTGCTCGAACCTTGCCGCAGAGGCGCTGCATGCGGCGATAGAAGATTACAAGACTAAGAAGCGCGCATCAGTGGAAAAGAGGTAGAGGACGCCAGATCCAAGGTGCGATAGGCTCAGCGTGAGCCGCAGGCGCACATGCCCGATGGAACGCCTCCTGTGGTAGGTCCATCTATCTGCAGCATTAGAATTTCGCCCTCAGGATCACAATCCCGTCCTTTCTGGTGATGTCGAACGACTGCTTGCCTGATACATGTGCTGTGCCCCTCATCTTGAGCACCTCTAGGTACTTCCTTCTGGCTCCGTCCTCCTCGCTCAGATAGAGGATGATCACACCATCCGCGGCGTATGCAGCCTCGGGGGGATACATCTCGCCAGGCTGCACCTCTCCAGTAAGCAGCGCCACAGCCTGCCAGTTCTTCAAATGGTTGACAAGATCGAACAGGAACACCCTGTAATCCTCCCTGAGGAAGTTCCCAACCACGGTCACCGGGTCGACCACTATCCTCTGTGCCATGGTCTCTGCCACCTTCTCGTCGATGAATGCAATTAGTTCCTCCGCGCTGCTCCTGCGCACGATGTTCCCCATGTCGCAGTAGGCAACGAGGGTGCCGAAGTGCCTCTTGTTGATGTAGTCGAACTGGCTCGCGAACCTGAGCATCCACTGCGTGGGCTCGCTCAGCGTGGTGAGGAACAACCCCCGCTCCCCCATATCCGCGCCTGTGAACAGGAAGCGCTGGGCGAACGTCGTTTTACCCGTGCCCGCACTACCTGCGAGCAGCACCACTGAGGGGAAGGGGAATCCCCCTTCGATCATCTCGTCCAGACCCACGATCCCGCTCGGGACGCGGTTCAGTCTGCCTGAAATCCTATCCACCCCCAGTGATTGGATGTGGAAAGAACGGGCGCCCCTTGTGGGGAGTGTATATGAGCACACTCTCGGAGACCTCAGACCCCTTATCACTCTCCGCCTCAGGTAGAGCTTCCAATGGTTCCAGCGTGCCGTCCACAGATATCCTGAGTGCCTTCTGGCACAGCCCGCAGAGGGTTCTGTAGAGTTCATGGTTGGATTCCACATCGATCACAATCGCTGTGAATATCCTGCCGTAACGCTCTATCAGCGAGAGGTATCGCTGGACGAAGGTGGATACCTCTGGGAGGTCGTTGTACACCAGCATCGCGCTCAGGTTGTCGATCATTATAAAGTCAACGAGCCCCATGTCCACAGATGCCTGTCCAAGGGCTGCTCCACCGCTCTCCATCATGCGCAGGAGGTCTGTGGTACCGAAGGGTCCAGAGCCGAACCTGACGTTCCCCGCTGTGATTTCTGCCCCTCCGGAATATCTGCTGATCATGTCTATGAAGATCAGTTTGTCGTGGTTGACCTTGTTCAGGCGCAGGAGGTACGCCATGTATTGATGGGGGCGGTCGATGGTCACGAATACCCCCCGCATCCCTCTGTGCTCCAGCAGCAGCTTCAGCAGGAGGAGGTTTATGCGCGATATCTGGTTGTACTTCACGGAAAGCAGGACACGCCTGCAGTCTTCCCTGCCAGAGATCTCGCCCAGGAGGCGCCTCATGAGTGCCATCTCTTTTTCCATCATCCGAGCACCTGCTTGGTAGATGGTGAGGTGGAGATGGATATAAACCACCTTCTGCTCGGATATCATCTCTAATATTCACCAGGGAGTGCCACGGATGCTGTGGTTTTATCTGGAAGACCATATCACAGGTCGGGTGCGCAATTGGACCCTATCTGGCATTTCGTTATCTCCGCGGCGATGGGGTTGTTCATCGTGAGGGAGTGGAAGCGCCCGCTGTTGTGGGTAGGGGTCATCGGTGCCATGGGGGTCCTGCCTGATCTGGATCATCTCCTGAGTGCGAGGTACTTACATTCCATATATCTCCTTGCTGTCGCCCCCCTGCTCACATTCGTAGCTTCGTACATCGCTGAGAA
The DNA here is from genome assembly GCA_040753455.1 of Thermoplasmatota archaeon. GTDB lineage: Archaea > Thermoplasmatota > Thermoplasmata > SG8-5 > JACRNV01 > JBFMEL01. The sequence continues at coordinate 8,043 of JBFMEL010000060.1, forward strand.
CGCTGCATGCAGAGCCCCTTGGGGTCAGCGCATGAGCCTCCTCTGCCTGGCGATACTGCCCGGTCATCTAGTGCTGGACCTGGTGGCGGGCAACACCCTCCCTCTTCTCTGGCCTGAGCAGTCCACCGGCTTCGTGCTTCGCCGGGAGACGTGGTGGTCTCTGGGTGGATCGAATATATTCACAATGGGCTCTGCCGTCATGTCCATCTGGATGCTGGACGTGGTTGGCTGCATGATGCTGGAATCAGCAGTACGAAGGAGATGGGAAGAGATATCAGGAGAGTGGAACCCGCTTCTTGTTCAACACGGCGTCGAGCTCCCTATCTTTTTGAGACTGGATAAACGTATCAAAGGTCTTCCTGATATCCTCAGTTCCAACCTCGGCACGCCTCATTCTGCAGATAATGCACATACACCCAGCCTTTGAGCTGTGATCCTTATCCATGAGCAGCGCTATACAGTAGCGTGTATAATATACCAAAATGAGCATGCTCATTTTCGAAAGTGTTATATGGGGTCAAGGGCATTACACATCCATGCGGCCCAAGAAAGGCACACATCTCTTCACCCTCAAGGAACGAATTCTGCTCCATCTCATGGAGCATCACGCAGTGAGGGAGTACGACATCCCACACGCACTCACCCAGGACGGAATCGCCGAGGCGCAGGGGATACGGAGAGGCAACACCTCCAGATATCTTCAGGAGATGAGAGAGGCTGGGATGATAGACGCACTGAGGGCTAGGCCACGCGGTCGCAAGATGCGCACCAAATACTACGTGCTCACAGAGAAGGGGCGCGGGAAGGTGAGGGCACTCCTCGAGCGGGCGAACGAGGCAAGGATCCGACTGATCTATCCACACGAAGAGCTGGAGGTCGTTCTGAGGGATGTCCAGAAACTGATACCAGGCGAGCCATCGCTCAGTGAACTGGACCATGCCATAAGCTATGGACGGTTGGACGTGCCCGAGTTCATGGAAAGGCGCTTGGTGGCCAATCGCGCAGGTTACAGGTGCAGCCCAGAGATGCCAAAGGCGGAGATGTTTTATGGACGGGAGGAGGAATTAGAGCAGCTAGGGCGCTGGGGGCGCTCCAGGGACAGTGCGGTACTCATGATCACAGGCGTGGCTGGGATCGGCAAGACGACGCTCCTGGCAAAGGCATCGGAGGAGTGGCTTGGGGTGAGTCATGTATTCTGGCACAGGGTTCGGGAGTACGACACGACATGGAGCATCGTGCATAACCTCGGTGCCTTCCTCTCCGGTATCGGAAAAAGCTCGGTGCAGGGCGTGCTATCCGGGCATGAGGTGGATATCGGTGCCCTCTCATATGCGCTCTCCAAGGACGTGAAGGAGAAGAGGCTGATATGTGTCTTCGACGATCTGCACAGTGCGAGCGAGGAGGTGCTGAGGACGATCAGGCTCCTGGCTGACAGCGCACTGCATTCTAAGGGGCTGAAACTGGCTGTTGCCTCCAGGGGATACATCAAACTCACAGACAGGAGGGCTGCGATCAGCGGTGCCTTCCTTGAACTCAGGTTGAAGGGGCTCGCCCCTGCGGCAGCGATGTATCTGCTGCCCAGCAGCGTCATGCCCTACACAGAGGAGGCTGGGATGCTGATCAAAGCTACAGGGGGGCATCCGTTCCTGTTGAAGCACATGGTGCCTGGACTCTCTGAGGACGTGGAGCTATCGCGCTATGTAAGGGAGGAGGTGATCGCCGGGCTCTCCGAGGACGAGATGAACGTCCTGCGCTACCTCTCGCTTCTTAGAAGACCCATATACAAAGCGTCGCTTGTGCACGATCTCGGGCTGGATCCTGGGGCGATCGAGACCCTGGAGGAGCGGGGGCTACTGTCGAGCGCGGACGCAGGGGGATGCGAGATACACGACCTGCTGAAGGAATCTGTGGGGAAGAGGATAGACCGCAGGACCAAACAGACCATCCACAACGCGATAGGGGAGATGTATGCCTCGAACCCCACTGGGCTCTGGGGCACCGAGGCGCTCTACCACTACGTGGAGGCATCTGCCTACATGAAAGGGGTTGAGATCCTCCTCGCATCAGGGCGGGAGATCATCGCCATGGGGCTGGCGCCCAGCGTCTCTGCGCAGGTGAGGGTGCTGTGGCAGAAGCACGAACCGCCCAAGGAGGCGGCAGCAATCTTCTACACACTGGTCGGGGAGATCTTCGAGCAGGCTGGTGACTGGGATGCGGCAGCTCAGGCTTATGAGCGCGCCGAGAGCGCCGGGGACGGCGATTCATCCTTAGTCAAGGCGCTCGTGCGGCTGGGCGAGATGCAGTTGCTGAGAGGGGCACTCGAGGCGTCTGAACGCCTCCTAAAGGATGCGGATAGGCTTGGAGGAAAAATCAAGGATATCGAGGGAAGGGGGGATGCGAAATATGCTCTTGGGAATTTCTACCTCTTCCAAGGGAAGATAGATGATGCCCTCGCAATGTTTGAAGAAGGACGGACGTTTGCGAAGAAGGCAGAGAGCAAGCGCCTGGAAGGCAAGTGCCTGTACGGGATTGGAAGGGTGGAACATACGAAGGGAGATGTGAAGCAGGCTATACAGACGAAGATCAAAGCTGCCGAAATACTTGAGGTTGTAGGTGAGAAGGTGGAACTGTCCAAGGTATTGACCAGTATCGGCGGCAGCTACTTCGAGGTAAAAGATTTGAAATCCGCCCTCAAGTACCACGAGCAGGCTCTCAAGATGACAGAGGAGATGGGCAACCCAAGGCTCATAGGGTATGCGCTGTCCAACGCTGCTGGTGTGCTCTTAGAGCTCTCGAACTATGAGAAGGCGGGGCAGTATCTGGAGAGAGCGCTGGAGATATTCGAGAGTCTGGGGGAGAAGGGAATGGTGGCGTCTGTGTGCAACAACATATCCAATCTTCTCAGACAAACCAAAAGGCTGGATGAAGCTTTGAAGTATGCCTCTCGTAGCATAGAGGAAGCCGTCAACTCTGGTGTGAAACACCAGATCGCTAGGGCAGAGGGAGAGTTAGGGGTTGTACTCATGGCGCTTGGACAGTTTTCAGATGCGGAGAAACACCTTTCCAACGCCCGCAGGATTGCAATAGAGATCCACGATAACAGGTTAAAAAATGATATGGAACGAGATTTGCAAACCTTGGCACGATCTCAGCGGGGGGTTAAGTAGGATCGTCCTGGTTCGGTCGCTTATCAATAACTATCGGTGGCAAGGCATCGGGCTGGTCCTGATTTGGTTCACCAATAATTACGGATACAGGTCCTATGAGCATCGTCTGTTCGTTGACCAATGACACCGGCAGCTCTCCAGTGTATCTCACTTTCATGATGTCCTCAGCGTTCCCTGCGCCGCCCTTTGGCACCACGATGTACACCTCCTCTCCTCCGGGCGCTATCATCGTTACCTCGCACTCGCCCCAGTACACTCCTGTATCCCCCTGCTCCTGCAGCACGATCCCCTTGGGGACGAACTTGAACTCCCTGGAGAGGTCCCAGTCCTGCTCGCCCACGAACTGGATCGTCAGTTGGCTGTGCTCGGTGTCCAGCACTATGGTCATCGTAGCCGTGCTTGCCGCTGGCGCGCCCATGACTGCTCCAGAAATCCCCATCATCGCCAGCATCATCGTCGCGATGGCGCACAGCACAAATCCGTGTTTTCTCATTCATGCACCTCCTGGCGTAACGCCAGAGGGTGTTCGGCTGGAGACCATAAAAATGTACAATGAGCCCTCTCATTATCACGATGCAGGACATCTATGAAGAAAAAGCGCCTACACCGCGTGCCCGACCCCGTGCACTCGGAGTCTTCCTTTGGCTGTAGA